>JAEEZO010000016.1 GCA_016291895.1 Caryophanales bacterium | reverse complement strand
TACTAAACCACTTATAAAGAAAGCAATAGATACAGCTTGAGCAACACGAATACTTCCTAGCATCAAACTATCTGTTCTCATACTTTCAATAAAGAATCTTAGTATTCCATATCCCATTAAATATATTGAGAAAATCATACCCTCTTTAACTTTTTTATATCTTCTAAATACAATGATAAAAATTAATAATAACAAATTAAAAATCGATTCATAGAAAAATGTTGGATGATAGTATTTGCCTCTTATAAACATACCTTTAATTATAAAATCCGGAATACATAACTTCTCAAGAAAGGCTCTTGTTACTTCTCCACCATGAGCTTCTTGATTAAAGAAATTACCCCATCTACCTACGATTTGTCCTATTAATACAGCAGGCATAACAACATCCGCTATTTTTAAGAAATGAATATTTTTCTTCTTACAATAAAAATATAAAAATGTTAATCCACCAAAGATAGCTCCATGAATAGCAAGTCCACCATTCCAAACAGCAAATACTTCTAATAAATTATTTTTATATTCTGATAGATTAAATAATACATACCAAATTCTTGCTCCTAAAAGACCAAAAAGAATGGTATAAAAAGCCATATTATCTAATCCTTTAGTATCAAACTTTAATCTTTTAAATTCTTTATATACAAGAAAAATACCTAAAATGGCTCCTGTTAAAATCATAATTGAATACCAATATATTTTTATAAAGCCTAAATCCAAAAATACTCTGTTCATAATATCACCACTTCACTTTCGTATTATATAACAAAAGCTTTATTTTTCCAACAAAAAAGACTTATTAAATAAGTCTTATCTTGTTTTAACTTGTTTTTCTTCTTCAGTTATAGCGGCTGCTATACCAATACCTGTACCAACCTTGTTAGTTATATCATCTAAATTTACTTTAGCATTATAAGCATCAATAGCATTTTTAATAACTTGATTTTCAGTATTTATTCGAGCATTCAAACAATCTTTTACCCATTGATAACTTAAACAACCATTACGATTTATTTTAGGACTATTTTCAATTAAAGTCTTAAATCTTAAGAAAGTATCTTTATCCATTACCTCTAAAATATGTGCTGTATATCGATAATCAGGTGAATTAACAATTAATGATAACAATTCATCATCAGGAAGTGAAGATAAGTCAACGTTAGTTGTTCCCAAGCAAACATCCTGTAAATTATAATTTAACTTTGGCAATCTTCCACAAACATATTTTGGTTTAGGTGTCGTTACTGGAGTTTCTGGTGTCATATTTACTGATGGACCTGGTGTCGGTGTTGGAGTAGGCGTTGGGGTTGGTGTTACTGGGGCAGGTCCTGGTTGAGGTTCTGGGTTTGCCGTCGGTGTTTCTACTACTTCATTAATAACCTCACCATATTCACTTTCATAAGCCGCTCTTCCTTTTGAATCATCAAACGATAAATATTCTGGTTTTACTACAGGTTCTACACCAAATAACTTTTCTTTAATCATTGCAAAGAATCCACCACTTGTAAGAATATTAGTAACACTCATTCCAGCAAGACCTAAAGTTACAACCGTTTTAATAAATTTACCAGCTTTTTTCATACACCTTTTAAATTTATTTGGTTCTCTATGTAAAAATTCTTCTAATGATTCAAATAATTTTCTAATTTGTCTCTTCTCTTTATTTGATAAACCATTTATTAATTCTTGTAGTTCTTGTAAATTATGAGGAGCTTTTTCATATTCAACACCTATTTCATTCATATATTGACATACGATACTAATGATAAAGGTTTCTTCTTTATGAGATCTTTCTTTTAGAATCTCACGCATTCTACTTATTTCTTCAATATCTTTTTCTCCATATAGTTCTTGATCTTTATCTGCTAATTTCTTTTGAAGTTTTTGCGTATTAAAGATATTCTTCCTATTCTTTATCGCATTATAGATGCCTTTACCTATTACACCTAATAGTCCTACACCTGCTCCAGCTACAGCTAGAACTGCTACATTTTCTATAGCTGAGATTTTATTAACTAAACTACTTATGGCTGGTATAAACTTACCAACAAAGTTTAAGCATCCTGTAATAGCTCCTGATACCCATCCAATTACTTTACTTTCAGTTAGTTTTGATACAATTGTTCCTACTAGGGTACCATTAAGAGGGGCTGCTAAAAGGGTTGGATCAATAGAATTAATAGACGTTGCTAAACCTACTCCACCTGTTGTAGCAATAGCAATAGGAGTTATAACTTTTTTTCTTATTCTTGTAAATAAATTATCGTTTAATTTTTCAATTCGCTCTTCTTGCTCTTTATTCATATCAAGTTTTCGACATAATTCTTCTTTTTGTTCAACTGATAAACTATAAACCGCTTCTCTTAAAGAAAGATATCCCGTATCTTCATATATAACATTATTCGTTTTTAAAAAACTTCGAATAATGGTTTGATCATTTTCACTAAATCTTGTATCGATAATATTACCATCTTTATCAATTGTTGTTTCTAATTCTTGTAATACTTTATCTAATTCATAAGTTCGATTGGTAACCATTTTATACTTATCAACCTTATAAATATTAGCTAAAGACATACCTGTTAATAAAATAGAAACACCCATTTTAACAGGAATTGATGGTATTAAACTAAGAACAGTATTCATCGCGAGAGAATTCGTAACAACATTTCCAACAGGGCTTAATACTTTATCATTAACTGTTTGTAAAAACTTTGTAAAAGCATTAGTTGAACCATCTTTTAATGATAAAATCATACGATCAACTTCACGATTTATGTTATTAACTAATTTATTGGCAATTATTAAATCTGTTCCAGTTAAGCTTTGAAGAGAATCAACAAACTGATAATAATCAGTTATTTCATCATTAAAAGTAATACTTTTCTCTCTTAATGATGCTTTTAACATATCTAGTTTTCCTTCTTCAACTTTTTTCTCTAACTGCTTAATAACTTGTCTTTTATTAGTTTTAACTCTTGTATTAAAAGCGGGATAATTAATAGCAACTACTTCACTCATTATCTTCACCTTCTCTACTTGTTAAACTATCTAATAAATTTAATTTTTCAAGATACAAACATGACTCAAAAAAATTAAAGTCTTTAATATCCTTTTCATCTATCAAAGGTAAATTATCAAAATATTTTTTTATTTCTCCTGAAGCTTCATTAATCTTTTCATCCATTTCTATTCTCCTACAATATAAGAATACCACATTGAATAAAAGAGAATAAACAAAAAAAGTTCTCAAATGAGAACTTTACAACATTTTAGACAAAAATTCGCCTGTATAACTATTTTTAACTTTAGCAATTTCTTCAGGAGTACCACAAGCTACAACAGTTCCTCCCATATTACCACCATCAGGGCCTAAGTCGATAATATAATCTGATACCTTAATAACATCTAGGTTATGTTCAATAACAATAACCGTATCACCATTATCAACAATTCTTTGTAAGATAACAAGTAATCTCTTAATATCATCAGTATGAAGTCCTGTTGTTGGTTCATCAAGAATGAATAAACTCTTACCTGTTGGCTTTTTTTGAAGTTCTTTAGATAATTTAACACGACCAGCTTCACCACCAGATAGAGTTGTTGCTGATTGACCAAGTTTAACATAACCTAAACCAACGTCTTCCATTGTTTGTAACTTATGTTTGATCTTAGGTATATTTTCAAAGAATTTCAAAGCTTCAGTAACTCTCATATCAAGAACATCCGCAATATTTTTATCTTTATACTTAATACTTAGTGTTTCACTATTATATCTTGTTCCGTGACATACTTCACAAGGCACATAAACATCAGGTAAAAAGTGCATTTCAATTCTTTTAACACCATCTCCCCAACAAGCTTCACAACGTCCACCTTTTACATTGAAAGAGAATCTATTCTTTCCATAGCCTAAAGCTTTCGCTTCTTTTGTACTTGCATATAAGTCACGAATATCATCAAATACACCAGTGTAGGTAGCTGGATTACTACGTGGAGTTCTACCAATAGGATTTTGACTAATAAAGACTAATTTATCAATATTATCAATACCTTTAATCTTATCAAAAGCAAGCGGTTTCTCTTTAGATTTATATAACTTACTACTAATTTCTTTCATAAGTATTTCATTAACTAAACTACTCTTACCACTTCCTGATACACCGGTAACACAAACAAATTTGCCAAGAGGAAATTTAACATCAATATTTTTTAGATTATTTGCTTTAGCACCAAAAACTTCTAAATACTTACCATTACCTTTTCTACGTTTCTTAGGAACATCAATCTTTAATTTACCAGATAAATACTGTCCGGTAATACTATTAGGGTTTGCCATAACTTCAGAAGGTGTTCCACAAGCTACAACGTAACCACCATCATCACCAGCACCTGGTCCTATATCTACTAAGTAATCACTAGCAAGCATTGTATCACTATCATGTTCAACAACAATTAAAGTATTACCTAAATCACGCATCTCAAGAAGAGAATTAATTAATTTTTGATTATCTTTTTGATGAAGACCAATACTTGGTTCATCAAGTACATAAAGTACACCAGTTAGTCTTGAGCCAATTTGGGTAGCTAATCTAATTCTTTGACTTTCACCACCAGATAAAGTACCTGCCTGTCTTGATAATGTTAAATAAGATAATCCGACATTATTTAAAAAAGTTAATCGATTAACAATCTCTTGAATTAATAAACCAGCGATATCTTTTTGATAATCAGTAAGTTTTATATTCTTAAACCAATCAAGTAATTCTGAAATAGACATTAACGTAATATCATAAATATTTTTCTTATTAATGAAAATATTAAGAATAGCATCTGAAAGTCTTGCTCCATGACATACAGGACACTCAAGTTCAATCATATAGTTAGATAACCAATCACGAATCCATTCAGAAGATGTTTCCATATAACGGCGTTCTAAATTGTTAATAACACCTTCATAAAAAGTCGTGCTTTTATTAACATTACCACTTTTAGTTGTAATCTTAAAATCAATTAATTCATTAGAACCATATAAAATAATATCTTGTTTATCTTTGGATAACTTCTTAAATGGTTTATTCATATCAATACGATAATGCTTACAAACAATCTCTAACTTCTTATAATCAATGCTTTCTTTATCGTCTGATAATGTTTGAATACAATTCTCATTTAAACTTTTATCCTTATTTGGAATAACAAGATCAGGATCCATTTTTAATTTAGTTCCTAAACCTTTACATTCTGGACAAGCCCCATATGGACTATTAAAACTAAAGATACGAGGTTCAAGTTCAGGTAGTGAATAATCACATTCTGGACACGCATATTTAGTAGAAAATAATACTTCTTTATCACCTACAATATCAACTACTACTTTACCATTTGATTTATTAGTAGCTAGTTCAATTGATTCAAATAATCTTGTCCTAATATTCTCTTTAATAACAATACGATCAATAACAATATCAATCTTATCTTTTAGATTCTTTTCTAAATTAATATCTTCTGATAAATCATACATTTCACCATTAACTCTAACCCTGATGAATCCTTCTTTACGAAGATCATCAAATAGATCTTTGTGAGTACCTTTTTCATCATAAACAATTGGTGAAAGAATAACTAATTTAGTTCCTTCTGGATACTCTAATATTTTATTAACAATTTCTTCAACAGATTGACTTGTTATAGGTCTATTATGACGAGGACAATATGGAACACCAATTCTTGCAAATAAAAGTCTTAAATAATCATATATTTCAGTAACTGTACCTACAGTACTTCTTGGATTATTATTTGTACTTTTTTGATCAATACTAATACTTGGAGATAAACCTTCAATACTATCAACATCAGGTTTCTCAGTTCCTCCTAAGAATTGTCTAGCATAACTAGAAAGACTTTCAACATAACGCCTTTCACCTTCAGCATAAATAGTATCAAAAGCTAAACTACTCTTTCCACTACCAGATAGACCTGTCATTACAATTAATTTATTTTTAGGAAGTTCAAGATTAATATTTTTTAAATTATTTTCTCTTGCTCCTTTAATGATTATTTTATCCATAATATCACCCACAAATCCAAGATATTATAACATATATTTTTATAAAAAAAAATTATAAACAAAAATGTTTATAATTTTCTTTAATTAGTATAAATATCATCTAGAATCCATGGATTATTAATATCATTATAATCTTTTCTAAAAGTTAAATAATTACTTTTCGTAATCTTTTGATTATTAACACCATATCGATATTCTAAATTCTTTTTATCAACAACATAATCTTTTGCTAAGCTAGTGATTAATACTTGAATGTAATAATCATTATCTTTATTTGTTATTGATAATACTTCTGTCTTTTTTATATTAATATCTTCATACATTTGACGAAGATTATTATTATTGAATTCGTCAATAATATGTTGATATTTTTGTAAAACTTTATCACTAATTTTACTTTTAACGCGTGAAAGGTTGCCAAGCATGACTGCAGATTGTAACATTACATACATGCTATTAGCTGCAGAAATAAAATTAGATATTCCAAAAGAAGAATCTTTTTTAACTAAATCATCTACGCTCATACATCCTCCCGTTAAAAGAATGATATAGAAAGAGGAAAACCTCTTTCTATATTAATTAATCATGTAATTTTGTTCCGCAATTAGTACAGAAGTTTCCGCCACTTGATTTTGTTCCACAATTTGGACAGAAAGCAACTTCTCCTTGAGCTGCAGGTGCTTCACCTGGTGCTGCTGCTGGAGCTGGTGCTGCTGGTTGAGCAACTGGTTGTTGTGGAGTGAAAGCATTTTGCATAACTGCTGTGTTCATTCCACCAGTAGCCATATTCATCATACCTAGACCCATAAAGCCTGCTCCTGCGCCATTAGCATTACCTGCTGCAGTTTCCATAACGTTAAGAACACGACCTTGTTGCATTCTAGCGTTAGAATTGTGTTCGTATTCATCAATCTTCTTATTAGATTCATCATCTAATGTTACTGATTCAATAGCGAATCCTGTAATTTGAATTCCACGTTTACGAATTGGCTCATCATAAACTTTTTCATCCATTGTAGTCTTGATTTCATCAGTTCTACTTGGAAGTTCTAGAACTGGAACTTTATGAGCTTCTGTTCCTAGTTCATTTAATACGTTTTGGAATGAAGCAATAACTTCACTTCTCATTTGTTCATTTAGAACATCTTTAGTAACTACATCACCTGTTCCTGCATATTCTCTCATGAATACAGCTGGATCAGTAATTTTATATGTATATTTACCGAAACATTTAACTTGTACACGAAGAGGTGTAATAGTTCCTGTCATTTCATTTGGAATTGGATGTGAATAATCTTGGAATGGAACTGGTGCAGGTGTTCCAAACTTATTATCCAAAATTTCTTTAGCATTAATATAGAATACTGCTTGTTGTTTTGGTACTGTTCCATTATAAGTGAAACGAGCCCATAAATCTTTAAATACAGCTCCAAATTGTCCTGCAAAGAATGATGGAGATGTTGAAGCATCAAAAGTATAAGTTCCTTCTTCTGCTGTTGCATCCAAAATTTTACCTGAATCAAAAATTACGGCAATTTGGCCAGGCGCAACCATAATTGCACTACTCTTAGATATGATACCTGATTTAGTTGTCTTCTTAATCATTAAAGTATTCATATCCATGTCATCACATGTAATATAATCTTTCCATTGGTCACTAAGTTCACCACTGATAGATTGAATTGCTGATTTAATTAATCCCATTTTTTTCCTCCTATCTTAAATCAAAATTATTATAACATAAAAAAAAATAAAAAAAAAGACTACTTATCAAAAGTTAGTCTTCCACTTCCTTTAATATCAATTTTATCGCCTAAATATTTGCTTTTTGGCTTAATTATTACTTTGAAAAAATCTTTATCTCTTGCTAATACTTCTCTTATTTCATTTTTAATATTTATAAACCTATAAGGAATATTATCGGCTGGTATACCATATGCTTCTATTCCTAAGGATTTAGCAATATAAAGAGCCCTAAATAAGTGATATCTTTGGGTGACAATAACCATCTTTTTAACACCAAATACATATTTAGCGCGATATAGACTATCATAAGTTGAAAAACCAGCATGGTCTAAGAAAACATCATCAATATCGATATCCGTACTTAATACATATTCTTTCATAGTATTAACTTCGTCATATTCTTTCTGGCCGTGATCACCAGATAATAATAATTTAGTACCAATCGTCTTATATACTTCAATACCCTTCTCTAATCTTCTATCTAACATCATAGAAGGATTACCTCCTGGATTAACTTTACATCCTAATACTAAAATAGCATCAATATCTTTGATATCCTTTAATTCATTAATAGTTATTATTCTATTTTTTGATGTTCCTACAATAATCCCATTAAGGAAAAACACTAATATTATTATAAAAATAAATAAAAAAAACAGTCTCTTCTTCATATGAAATATCATACTAGAAGAAAACTGAATTGTAAATGTTATTTTTGTTTTAAAGTCTCTTTTTTAGACATAACCCAATCTGTACCAACATTAGGAACAACAGAATGACAGAAATCACATACATTCGTTTCAGGTAACTTAGCTCCACAGTTTGGACATAAGCCATTACTTCCTAAATTGCATACAAATGTTAATTCATAATGAACAACTACTTTTCGATCATTTTTTCCTCTTACGACTTGCCCATTTTCGGTTAAATAATCAAAGAATCCTGTTATTATTTCCATTGTTAAAGTTACTTTATTTCCTTCTTGAATAATTCCTGTAATCATACCTTGGAATAAGTTAAAGTCACTCATAACATTTTGTTGATTCTTAATTTGCATTGTATCTAATTGAATAGCATATTGATTATATAATTCATCTGTTAGTTTAGTTCTTAACAAATCATGATTAAAATTCATCCATCCATTTTGAATTGCTACAAAATCATTGAATCGATCATTAATAAAGGCATTCATATCAATATTTCCTAGAATTGCACTAACTTGTTCATAAGGAATTTGACGATGTGTGAATAAAGTTAATCCCATAGAAGTTGTATTATGTAAAGTCTTATCTTTTTTATTCATATAAATCACTAAAATAATTATTATTATTACAACAATAATAAATAATATAGGATTTCTAAATAGTAATAGGATTAAATCAAAGATTCCACTGATGTCTCCGCCTCCGCCGGAGCCACCTCCACCCCAGTCTACATCATATCCTGAATCAGCTCTTACATTAATAAACAATAAAAATAAGCCCAAGATTAATGATAATAGTAATATTCTTTTCTTATTATCTTTTTTCATCTTATATCCTTTAAAATCCAATCATAATTAATAGTATCATAGAAAGTACCACAATATGGACATTTACCAGAGCTATTAGAATCAATATTTGCATTACAACCAGGACATTTTCTTGTCATACCTTCTACTTTAGCATTTTTCTTTTTAGAGAAAGTTAAATAATTATT
>JAEEZO010000015.1 GCA_016291895.1 Caryophanales bacterium | reverse complement strand
TTTTCTTTTTCAACAATTCTTTCTGCATATGTATATGGTGAATCAGGATTTAAATATTTATTTCCTAAAATAACAGATAAAGGTATCATGTTTATTAAGGTAGCTTTATTCGGAATTATTATTGCATCTGCTGTAGTAAGTCCAGTGTTATTATGGGATTTAGTAGATGTAAGTACTGCTTTAATGGCAATTATAAATGTCTATGCTATCTTTAGTTTAAGACGTATTATGTTATACGAATATTATAAGAAATGATGTATATAAAAATTGACTTTAAGTATGATTTTTTGTATCATTTAATTAGAATGTAGGTGTGCTATGAATGTTTTAGAACCAGAGACTCCTGTTGAAGAAGAAAAAAAAGAAATTCCAAGACTGAATGCCAATGATGCAATAAGAAAAATCGAAGATATCAATGATATTATTTCGAAAATTCAGCGTGAATTTATTGATAATACAGGAGAATATCTTTATAATTTAACTAATTCGTGGTGGTCAAATAAAGCTATCGCTTTTGGTGAAAAGTTAGTAAATAAAGTTGATGATGTAGATCGAAACCTCGTTTTTGTTGATGAATCTACTGTTAATGATGCTTGCAGTTCATTCAATGATGTTGCTCGTTTTCGTAATACAAGAAGTATTTATGTTCAAGCTGGACCTTTCCTAGGTGTTAATTATAAAAAGTTTAAAGAAGCTGATGATGCTGGAAGAGTTGGTATGATAACTAGTGATGTTGAGAATCAAACTAGTGAATATGTTAGTGTTCTTGAATCAATAAAAAATGCCGTTAATGGTATTCCTAATAGTATAGGTTTTTATGATGTTAATGGTTCCCTTGTTAAAACATATCATTTAAAGTTAGGCAATATAAGTAATCTAGTTAATGATTCAATAACTCTTGTTAGTAATGAAGTCCAAACAGCAACTCAAGAAGAGGTTGATTTAACTAAAGCTGCTGCAAGCGATGCTACATCAGTATTATCTAGTAAATAAAACATCTTTTGATGTTTTTTTTAAAGGAGGCAATAATGATAGGGAATGATTGGGATCAAATATTATCAAATGAATTTAAAAAAGAATATTTTATAAATTTAATTAATAAAGTTCGTGATGAATATAAAAAGAAAACGGTTTTTCCAAGAAAAGATCAGGTTTTTAATGCTTTTCGTTATACTCCATATAAAGATCTTAAAGTAGTTATATTAGGACAAGATCCATATCATGGAGTTGGGGAAGCAGAAGGCCTATCTTTTTCCGTACCACTTGATATTAAGAAGCCACCAAGCCTTGTTAACATTTTTAAAGAGTTAAATGATGATTTAGGAGTACCTATTCCTAATCATGGCAGTTTGCATAGTTGGGCAAGACAAGGGGTATTACTTCTTAACGCAACTTTAACAGTAATTAAAGATTTAGCTGGTTCTCATCAAGGATTAGGTTGGGAAACTTTTACGGATAATGTTATTAAAATAATAAATGAAAAAGATACCCCTGTTGTTTTTATTTTATGGGGTAGATATGCAAGAAGTAAGAAGAAGTTAATAACTAATCCAATGCATTTAGTAATAGAGTCAGCTCATCCAAGTCCTTTATCAGCTTATAATGGATTTTTTGGAAGTCGTCCTTTTTCGAAAACTAATAATTTTTTAATAAAAAATAAAATGAAACCAATTGATTGGAAAATAAATAACTAATATTTATATAATATGTTATAATCAAAATAGGAGGAATATATGGCAAGTGAAAATTTAGATGAAGAAAAAGAAGAAGTAAGAATTCCTGGATTGTATCCTTCTAAAGCAATAAAAGACATTAAAAATGTTAATGATGTTATATGTAGTGTTCAAAAAGTATTTGCTACTGCAATTAATAATTATTTTGACAAATTATATGATTTATGGTCATCACCAAAAGCGTTAGATTTTTATGGAAGAGCATCTAGTGAATTAACTAGTATTACTGATGAAATAATTAATTTTAATGAATCAATAATCAGTGAACTTGTAGCATCATTTAATCGAATTGCTCCATCACATAGAGAATCATCAATTAGTGTTGCTAAAGGAGCATATACGAGTTTAAAACTAAAACCTCTATTAGAAATTGCTGCTAATGGAAAAATAGGTATGAAAGATAAATTGGTAGATAATGCAACAACAGATTTTTTAATGCAAATTAAAAATATTGTTAATAAAACTTCACCAATTCCTGATACTATATATTTCTATGATACAGATGGTAAATTAGCTGGTTCATGCAATACTAAAGTATCTGAACTAAGAAGTATTCTTGAAAAAGGTTTATCAAAAGCTAATTTATTAACTTCGATAGTAGATGAAGCAACTACTACTACAAGATCTGCTGCTAAGAATGCTGCATCTATTCTAAATACTCGTAGCTAATATTTACTTTTTATATGTTTTATGGTATAATACAAGACAACAAAAGGGAGTAATTCCGCGTTTTATATCGTCAGGACGTTTTATACCGGTATAAATGATTATTATTGAATGAGACTTTTGCATAGCAAAAGTTTTTCTTTTGCTATAAAAAATGATATAATGGTGAAAGGAGGAATATTTATGATTATTGGAATCATTGTTATTGTCATTTTTATTATTTTAGGTTCAATTAAACAAATTGATCAATTTGAAAGAGGAATTAAATTCCAAAGAGGTAAATTCAAGAAAATTATGCAACCAGGATGGAATATCGTATTACCTATCATTCAATCATACAGAAAGGTAGATATTCGTACTAAAGCTGTTGACGTACCAGAACAAGATGCTATTACAAAAGATAATGTAAGTGTACGTATTAATGCTGTTATTTACTATAAGATATTCGATGCTAGTAAAGCTATTCTTGAAGTTGAAAACTTCTATTATGCTGTATCACAATTAGCTCAAACAACAATGCGTAATGCTGTTGGTGAAGTATCTCTAGATGAATTATTATCAGAAAGAGAGAAAATATCTGCAAAGATTTGTGAAATTATTGATAAAGCTACTGATCCTTGGGGAATTAAAGTAGAAAATGTTGAACTTAAAGATGTATCTCTTCCAGAAGAAATGAAGAGAGTTATTGCTCGTGTTGCTGAAGCAGAACGTGAGAAGATGGCTGTTATTACTAAAGCTCATGGTGAAGTTGAAGCTGCTGAAAACTTAAATAAGGCTGCTGATACACTTGCTCAAAATCCAGTTGCTGTTCATTTAAGAACTCTTGAAACTATCAATGATTTATCAAGTGATCAATCAAATACTATTATTTTTGCATTACCACTTGATGTTTTAAAAGCGTTTGATACATACAATAAAAAGAACAGTAAAAGTGAATAGTGTAAATATTGATTAAAAAGTGATGAATTTCATCACTTTTTTTGTTTACCTTTAATAATTTTACGTTATATAATTACAATAGGAGTAGTGTGATGAAAAAGATAATTTTAGAAGAGAATGGTAAAGATGTTGAATATGATGTTTTGTTTACCTTTAAAGATGAAAAGAATAATAAAGAATATATAATATATACGGATGATAGTGAATATTTATATGCCGCTTATTTTGATAATGGAGAAATAAATTATATCGATAATCCCACTGATCAAGCTTTTATCGAAAAAGTTATTGATATAGTTAAAAAGAGTGTGGAGGAATAATATGGCTAAAGTTAGTAATTTTAATGGTAAAGTAGTAAAAAGTGTTGTTCAAAGTAAAAAAATATCATTTGGTTCTAAAATTAGAGTAGTCGTTATTTCTGATTTGCATAATTATACTACTGATAGAGAACAAGCTAGTCGTCTAGCTGAAGAAATAAAAAGACAAAATCCCGATTTTATTTTTATAGCAGGTGATATTTTTAATCTTGGAAAACAATGGGAAGATGAAACCTCATTATCAGGATTATGGTATTTTCTTGGTAACGTTTCTGAAGTTGCACCAGTATTTATTACATGGGGTAACCATGATATTATAGGTACTACTGATAAAAATAGAGAAGAAAGGTTAAAGAATCTTCGTCTTCTTGAAAAAGCAAGACCTGGTGAAGTATATCCACTATATAATGAATGTGTAATCGTAAAAGGTATGGAAGTTATGGGCTTTGTACCAACATTAGGTATTTTAGGTGGATTATCTAATCAACTTCATGGTATTGCTCATGATAAATTTATAGATATTTATGAAAAGAAAGGTGCAAGATTCTCAAGTGATCCAAGTAGAATGAAAACTTACTTAGGTCATAATCCTCATTTAATTGCGGCTTCTGAAAATGGAGTTGGTTTAGGAAGTTTAAAAGTATGTGACTTCTTTGTAACTGGTCACTTACACAATGGATATAAATTAGTAATTGAACACTTAAGAAAAATGTTTAAAATGAAACCAAAAGAGTTATCTTCTCTAGCCTTTGATAAAGGTTGGGTTGAACAACCTATTGTTGTTAATAGAAAAGGTCTTCCGATTCTTACTAGCCTTTATCCAGTGTTTATGGGACATACAAATTTATGCCGAGGAATTGTTTATATAGATGATGATGCACAACAAAAATATCTACAGTTACCTGATGGTAGTATGTATAAAAATGCCTCTAGTAAACCTAATGTTCAAGTTTGGGAACCAATTCTTCCTGATCTTGCAAGAAAAGAAATAATGGATGATGATTTATCTTGTATGATTATTTCTGAAGGTATAAATCCAGGCTTTATTTCTGGTGAAGAAATGGCAACAATGAACACTGTTGATTTTGTTAATACAGTTGATAGTCAAAAATAAGATTAGTTTAAAACTAATCTTTTTATTTCTATTGTATTTAAAAAATATTTATGGTATCATTTATGTATAATAAGGGATGGTATAGATGTGAATTATACTAGTATTTTTTTGGATTCCATTAAACCAAATTTAGAGGGTATTGATGAAATTAAAGAAAGACTTGATAATTCAATGGATGAATATAAAAATCTAGATGAATTAGTCTTTTTTATTGGAGATGATTCTAAAAAGATTATTGATTTTCCTAATCAGGATTTAGTTAATAATTATTTATCGTTAATTTCCAAAGATGAAAAAGAATATCAAGCAATAAAGTATTTAGTTTCAACAAACGATAAAAAGATGCGTTTTTTACCTCAATATGTTGATTCTGTTGTTAATCTTGAAAGTTTAGCAATTGGTATTAGAAGTTTAAAAAATAATTTATCAAGAGAGATTGATGATTTAAGCTCAACATATTATGAAAAATGGTTAAATAAAAAATATTATGATATCTTCTCTTCTAATAATATTTATTTATCTGATCCAAGTGAGTTTTCTATATATTTAAAAAAGTTAGAAATTCCAGATGATTTAAAAGTTAATATATTAGGAGAAGCTGTTAAGTGTAATAATATCTATTATCAAAAATATTATGATAATATAGATGATTATATTAAGTTTATTAATGATAATCGTATATTTTTATTAAACAAGTTTAAGAGTTTAGAAGATAGTTTAAGTAAATATGTTAATTTAGATTGTAGTTTAGAAGACATATTAAGTTATAGTAATCGATATGATTTAGAAAACTTATTACTTGCTAAAAAGATATGGATTGTTAATAAAGTTAATGATAATTATTTAAATAATGATATGAATGGATTAAATGATTTAATAAAAGATTTTAATTTCATTAATACATTAGAGAACAAGAATAAAGAAGAAATAGAAAGAATAATAAAGGAAGGGCATTAAAATGAAAGAAGAATTATTAAAAGTTTTAGAAACAAAGCTAGATAGTATTAATAAAAACATTGAGTCCTTAGATTTAATTAATACTAGACTAAATGGAGAAGAAGAGAATCTAAACTATGTACAACAAATTCTTGGATATTTTAAAAATGAAGAAGATGGTTATGATATTAATAGATTTTCTTTGTTAGATAAAGAAAATTTTAATAAATGTTTAGAATTAGTACCAGATTCTACAAAAGGTAAGTTTCAAACTAATAGTTGTAATTATGATGGTCTTGTTTATTTAATAAACGGTATCAATAATGGTATTGCTCTTACTTTAACGGAAGAACAACAACAAGCTATTGAATTGATGATTAATGGCCTTAGTGATAAGAAAATTGATTATCAAGCTAGAATAGATGGTATTAAGTTAGCAAGAGATAGATTAGAAGTTAGTGATCTTAATGCCTTAGAATTATCTAAAGAAAAATATCAAAGTATTGTTAATGAACTAAATAATAATGATTATATTTCAGAAACTGATGATGTCATTAATGCTATTAACTATTCTAATGTTGAGCAAAATAAAGTTGTTGATATGTTAAGTTATTTATTAAAATATAATGCTGACATCTATAGTGAAAGGGTAGAAAAAGGACTACAAAATCCAACTTATGTTGCAAATGAAGAGGTAGAACAAGTTGTTCCAACAGAAGAAGTTTATGAAGCTCCAGTAGAAACAGATATGGAAATGCCTGTAGATGTTCCAACAGAAAAAGTATATGAAAATCCTCAAGAAATGGATTTTATGCCTACTGAAGATTATGAAGAAGTTAGTGCTGAGGAAACAGAAATACCTCAAGAAGAACCTGTTCCTCTTGAAGTATATCAAGAAACTGAAGTTCCAGCTGATGTTCCTGTTGATAATACTGAAGTAGAAACACCTATCGAAACAGCTGTTTCAGAGGAAGTACAAGAAGAAATTAATAAATTAGTTACTGAAGAAGAACCAGAAGAATATCAAAATAGTGAATTAGAAATTACACCAGCTCCTCTTGAAGTAGAAGCACATAGTGACATGATTAATAAAGATGAATTAGATTCTTTATTACAAGGTTATCATATTAAATTAGATGATGAATTTGATGATAGCTTATTATATGGTGATATTAATAATTATCGTGATATTTTAGATAATCTTCGTAATCAAGATGTTTTACCAACAATTAGTAAAAATCAAATATTACTAAAAAATATCTTAATTTATTCTAATAATGAATTAATTGATAATGTTCTTGAAATAATAAGAAATGATTTCTCTATCGATGATGATGATTATGTAGAAACTGCTAAGATTACAATTGATACATTACCAGCAATCTTTGTTAATGAACCAATTGGAACATATGATAATTTTATTCGTAATGTTGAAATGTTTAAGAGATTAAACTTCGATATGATTAACTTATTTGATTTTAGTAGAGAATTATTAGTAGTTGATAATAACTTACTTGAAAGTAATTATCAATTGGTAAGTAGATATGATATTAATATTGATGAAAAGAATGCTAAGTATTTACTTGCAATTCCAAATGTTGTTGAAAGAATGGATTATTATGTTGAATCTTTATATGATGATAAGATTACTAGAAAGACATTTGATGGTATTAATATCATTAGAATGTATCCAAGTAAACTTGATACTGTAACAGATTTAACGATTAAGAGATTACGTTATTCAAGTGAGAATGGTAAGAAGATGTTTGGTTCTCGTGAAAACAGTATTTCTGGTGAAGTTGCTAATTTAAAAGTAGATGTTTTGAATATCCCTGATAATTATATGGCTTCATTCTTCAATAATGAATTTGATGATATAACTGGTGAAGAAATAACTTCATTTGAACAAATGCTTCTAGCTAATAATAATTATCAATTTGTTGAAGATGAATTATTACAAAAATTAAATATGTATCGTGATGGATTAAGATATTCAATTGAAAATGTTAATGTTTCTTATAATAAAGTATTAAGAAATTACAATATTTTAATTAATAATAATATTGATCCACAAAAAGCATTAGAATTCGCAGTATGTTATAACCTTGTTATTACCAAAGATGAATACATTAAAGTAAAAAATGTTTTAAATACATTGGGAGGTAAATAATATGGAATTCTTGATTAAATATAATTTTACAAAGAAAGATATTGAAACAATTGAAAAAAGTATAACAGAAACAGAATTAAGAAATGTTAAAATGAATGCCAATAATATTGTTCAAGTAGTTGATTATTTAACTTCACTTGGAATAACTAAAGATACAATGAGAGATTTATTTATCTATCAAATTGGTATCTTCCATAGAACTAAAGGTGAACTTGAACAAGTATTTGATGAATATGAAATTGAATCAATTGTTAAATCATTAAATTATGATGTTAACACAATTGATATGGTTGAATTTTAAAAATATCTTGCATTTATAAAATAATTAAGTTAAAATAAATAACAATGAAAGGAGTAACTATATTTATATTTAAAATAGTTACTCTTTTTTTGTTTAAAATAATGCAAATGTCATAAATGTGTCTAGCATATTGACAAAATAAAAGAAAATTGATTATTTCCTTTCTTTTTTGTTGACTAGAAATATTATTTGTGTTATTAATATATGTTGGCGACATATTATTTTGTATAATATGTAATAGTAAAAAATAATACGTAATGGGGTGAATTTTAATGGCTTATAAGCTAGTTAATTGTGGCGATTATCGTCAAAGAAGATCCTTCTCAAGGATAAAGAAAAGTTATGAATTAAAAGATTTACTTGAAATTCAAAAAAAGAGTTATCAATGGTTTGTTGATACAGGTATAAAAGAAGTATTTGATGACTTGTTCCCCGTAGAAAATTTCTCTGGAACTCTATCATTAGAATTTGGTGATTATCATTTTGATGAACCAAGATATTCAATTAAAGAAAGTAAGGATAGAGAGTCTACTTATGCAGCTCCACTTAAGATTGATGTTAGATTATTTAATCATGAAACTGGTGAAGTAAAAGAACAAGAAATATTCTTAGGTGATATGCCAGTAATGACGGATAGTGGTACTTTCATTATCAATGGTGCAGAACGTGTAATTGTATCTCAATTAGTAAGAAGTCCAAGTGTATACTTTAATCGTGAAATAGATAAGAGTGGTAGAAGTTTAATTACATCACAAATTATTCCAACACGTGGTACATGGTTAGAATTTGAAACTGATGCTAGAGATGTTGTATATGTTCGTATTGATAGAACAAGAAAAGTAGCTTTAACTACCCTTTTACGTGCTTTTGGTTTATCTAGTGACGAAGATATTTACAAAGTCTTTGGTAAAGATCCATATATTGAAAATACAATAGCTAAAGATAGTACAAGAAATACTGATGAAGCTTTAATTGAAATATATGAAAAATTAAGACCAGGAGAACCTAGTACACTTGATAGTTCTAAAAACCAAATTATTACAAGATTCTTTGATGAATTCCGTTATGATTTAGCCCGTGTAGGACGTTATAAATTTAATAGAAAGTTAAATGTAACAGATAGATTATTAAATCAAACTTTAGCAGAAGATATTAAAGTTGATAATGAAGTTAAGTTTGCTAAAGATACATTAATTACAAAAGATGTCTTAGAAGAAATGAAGACTATCTTTAATAGTGGTTATAATTTAAAACCAGCTAAGATTAATGAAGAATTAGATACTTATGGAAATATTCAAACAATTAAGATTTATAATCCAAATGATAAGAAAGAAAAATTAATTGTTATCGGTAACGATTATAATATTGATGTTAAGAGATTAACTATTAGTGATGTTTATGCATCAGTAAGTTACTACTTAAACTTATTACATGGTGTTGGTAACTTTGATGAAATTGACCATTTAGGTAATCGTCGTATTAGACAAGTAGGAGAATTATTACAAAATCAATTTAGAATTGGTGTAGCTCGTATGGAAAGAGTTATTCGTGAACGTATGACTACTCAAGAAATGGATGAAGTAACTCCTAAAACATTAATTAATATAAGACCAGTTAC
>JAEEZO010000014.1 GCA_016291895.1 Caryophanales bacterium | reverse complement strand
TCCTTTATTACTTTTATCTTTATTAACCATTACTCCAAGTGCATATTCACTCGCTAAATCAGTTATAAACTCAGATGGAGTTGAGGTTGCTATTACAACATTACTTTTTACACTTTGATTAATTATTGATTTAATACAATCTTCTAAATCATCACTTTCTTGATAAGCAAGAATAACAAAAGTATGCTTAATCTCCATCTTTATCACCTATAGAGATTATAACATGATTACCTTTTATTTTGACAATAAGTGTCAATTATTTAATAAATAAAAACCCTTTTATTTATATAGTATCTTAAATAAGATATAATTATTATGGGTGATAATATATGGCGAATACATCTAAAAAGAAAAATAAATCGACCAGAAAAAGAGATCCTAAATTAGCAAAAATAATTGAAGAAATACAACGTGAAGAAGAAGATAAAGATCTTGAAATCATCGATGATAAAAAAGAAGAAAAAATTGAAGTATTAGAGGATACTACTAAGAAGAAAGAAACGAAAAAAGATATTAAAGAAGATAATGTTAAAGAAAAAAAAGAAACTAAAGAAGAAAAAGTAGTTAAAGAAAAGAAAGAAGTTAAAGAACCTAAAAAAGAAGAAAAGAAAGAAGAAACAAAAAATGAAGAAAAACAAGAAGTTAAAGAAATCGTTCCTAAAAAAAATAGCTTTATAGCCTTCTTATCTACTTTAACAATTATTTCTTTCATTGTTTATCTTGTATTTAAATATTTAGATAATCATACTTTCTACAAAGATTTAAATACTACGATAACTTTAGTTGTTTTATTCCTTATTAATATTTTATTTATCATTATTGGAAATAGAAATAATAATAAAAAGAATAATAAATTTATTATTTTAGTACTTATCCTTACCATGGGACTTAATATTTATAACATTTTAGTACTTAAAGATGTTGTTAGTATTTTTGAAAATGATACCACTCTTCCTAATTTTTATGATAAACCAATTACCGAAGTTTATGAATGGAATAAAAAATATAATATTAATATCGGAGAAACATATGAATATAGTGATGTTATTGAATCATATAATGTCATAAGTCAAGATGTACCTGCAAAAACGGATTTAAAAGATGTTAAAACATTAAACTTAATAATATCAAATGGACCTAATTATGAACTTGAAACCGTTGTACCAAGTTTTATTGGTTGGGAATACGATACTGTTATTGATTATCTAGAGAAACATTTCTTAAATAATGTATCTATTGAATTTATGAAATCAAGTAATACTCCAAATACCGTAATCGCTCAATTAGGTAGTGGTACAAGAAAAAGAAATGAATTAATAAAATTAACATTTGCAATTGATGAATATAAAGAAACAGAAATCATTGATTTATATAATTATCCATTAATTAGAGCTATTGGATGGCTTGAACAACATGGATTTAAATATGAAATATCATATGAAAATAATGATGAAATATCAAAAGATTATGTCATATCAAATAGTAATGTTGGAGAATCAATAAACCCTATTACTAATGATGTAATAATTAAATTAGTTGTATCAAAAGGAAAAATAATCAAAGCTCCTGATTTCACGGTACTATCCCAAGATGAAATAAACGAATGGGTTCTTGAAAATGATATGAAAGTTGATTATCAAGAAAAGTATGACGAAGAAAAACCAGCTGGTGATATTATTGATGCATCATATGAAAAAGATGACATTATTGAAATAGGAAGTAAAATAGTAATAACTATTTCTAAAGGAAAACTTGAAATGCCAAAAATAAATGATATTAATGATTTCAAAATATGGGCTAGTGAAAATAATATAAAATATCAAATAAATAATGAATTTAGTGATTCTAAAGAAAATGGTGAGATTATTAAATCAAGTCATTCACCAGGAGATGCTATTAAAGAAGACGATACAATCATTATTACCGTATCTAAAGGAAAAAGTGTTACCGTTCCTAACTTTATAGGAATGACAAAAAGTAATGCTCAATCTAAATGTAATTCTTTAGGATTAAGTTGTTCATTCAAATATGGTGGTTATACTGATAAAGCAAAAGATATTGTTACTAATCAATCACAAAAATCTGGTATTAAGATCTCAAGTGGAGCTAACTTAGTAATAACATTAAGTAATGGTGTTCAACCAAAAGTTACCGTTCCAAACTTTAGTGGAAAAACCAAGAGTGAAATTGAAAAACAATGTAAAAATATTGGTATAACATGTAAGTTCACATATCAATCTAATTATTCTAGTACAAAAGCTGATACATGTGTATCACAATCAAAAACTGGTACTGTTAATAAAGGTAGTACTGTTACTATCACTCTATCAAAAGGACCTGCTAAAACATATAATATAACAATTGATGCTAATCTTCTTGCTTATGGTGATCCTAATGCCACAAAAGCAAATTTACAAAAAAGATTAACGAGTTCTAAATATCCTGGTGTAACTTTTAAATATCAATTCCAAAGTGTATCAACTGGTAATGGTAATGGTATTGGATATCTAGCTAAAAATAGCGGATTACATGTTGGTAATAACACTGTTACTCAAGGTAAAACTTATACAATCATAATTAATAGCAAATAAAAAACTCCAAATTGGAGTTTTTTTATTTTTACTTACATTTCATTCCAGTAGCTTCTACTGCTTTGATGAATTCTTCTTTTGTCTTTCCAGCGAATTCTCCACCTTTTTCAGCTACAGCAGTGATAGTTTTTCCATCACATTTAACTGTAGTTCCTTCTTCATTTTCTTGTTGAAGAGCTGAACACATTAATTTAGCAGTAGCTTCATCTGTAAACTTAATTTCCATTTCAACTTTAGATACTTTTCCATCAGTTAAATATGCATAATAAGTTCCGTCCATTTTAATACCAGCTTGATCAAGAGATGCAGTACAAACGATATCTGCTTTCTTTCCGCCACAACCTGTTAATAATAATAGACCAACTACTCCTACTAATAAATATTTTTTCATAAGTTCTCCTTTCATTATAATTATAATTGATTTTTTAAATTATAACAACTATTTTTATATCAAATTACAAATTAAAAAAAAGAATATAAATATTATTGACATTTATATCCTTTATTATTAATGATTTTAATAAAATCTTCTTTAGACTTACCCATTATATCTTTTTCTTCTGTTTTTATATTATTTAAAACACCTTTATAATCAGTAATTGTTAAAGTATTATCATCACAATCAAATTTTACTTTATTACTTTTATCTTGATATTCATTAGCCATTTCAAAAAGATCACACATTTCAAGAGCTCTATCATTATTAACAAAAGTAAAAGTTAATTCCATATCAACTAACTCATTATCACCATTAAACATTCCAGTTAATTCTTGTTTAGTGATTCCCGTTTCAGAATATTCACTATTTAAAGTACAAAGTACTTTTTCTTTAACACATCCTGTTAATAATAGAACTAGGAATACAAATAACACTTTTTTCATATCAACTCTCCCTGTTCAAATATTTATATACTTCATTATAAATATTTAATTTTTTAGCGTAGTTATAAACTTTATTTAAGTTACAATTAGTGCTCCTTAAATATTTATCAATAACACGATTAACATCTTTTTCAAGAAATCTTCTTCTTGATCTTATAATATCACAAATTGTTCTTTCAAGGTCATAACATATTACATAATTACCATGATTGGTTTTAACTTTTTTTCTACCTAATAAATAATTATCTTCACTAACATAAAAAATATTATTATTTTTTAAAGTTGGATTATGATAATCATTAGTTACTGTTATATCATACTCATTTTTAATGGTATTAATAAAATTATGAATAAATAAAGATGTGAAATGAGAATAAATAAAATGATCATTACGTAAACTAAAAGTATAAAGTTTATCATTTACAACATTAACATCAATATATATACCCTTATCTACTTTTCTTATATAATTCTTTTTTATTAACATTTGTAAATACATTCTGTGTATTCCAAGAGAATCTAACATACCTGATGTAATATAGCCATTATTCTTTTTCATAAGATCAAATATTATATCTAAATTATCTTTTTTCTTCTTCATATAGACCTCTATAATAATCTTATCATAAACAAAAAAAATATCCACAAAATTGTGGATATTTTATTATCTTTGTTTATAAATTAAAGTAGAACCTAAACCTAAATAATAAGTTTTATTATTTTCTTTACCAACACGATCAGAGT
>JAEEZO010000013.1 GCA_016291895.1 Caryophanales bacterium | reverse complement strand
TCAAATGGCACCACAAATTAGATTACTTCAAAATAATGAAGCAGAACTTGTTGAAAAGATTCAAAGTTCTATTACCAATACGATTCCATTATGGAAGAATCAAATGGTTCTTGCTCTTGGTATAAGTAACGCCAAAAAGGCTTTACAATCTCAACAAGAAGTATCTAAACTTACTAATGAAATGTTAATTAAGAATAGTGAAACTTTAAAACAAGGTTCAATTGAAATCGCTAAAGAAAGTGAAAAAGCAATTGTTGATATTGAAACAGTTAAGAAAACTAATCAAAATCTTATTGAAACAATTGATACTGTTATTAAAGTTCATGAAGATGGTAGAGTAAAACGTCAAGCTGCTGAAAAAGAACTTGAAAATATTGAAAGAGAGTTAAAAGCAAAACTTCTTGAAATTAACATTAAGAAACCAGAAACACAAAATCTTGCATAAAAGCAAGATTTTTTCTTTAAAATATGGTATTATAAATATATAAGGTTGTGAAGAAAATGAATGAAAATAATAATTATTTTATTACTTGTCCTCATTGTGGAGCTAAGTTAAAAAGTAATGCTATCTTATGTATGCGTTGTGGTTATAATCTTAATACCAATACGGATATAAGAACAAGTAAACAAATATATAAAGCGACAGAAGATAAAAAAAGAGATAAGACAAGTTTATTATGTCTTATAGTATCTTTAATTAATTTAATAGGTGGACTTCCATTTTTAATTAAATATTCTGCTATTTGGATTTTATTAGGTAGAACTACTGCAAAAAGTATAGGGTCACGATTCATAATATATTTAGCAACAGGTTATACTGTAGCATCAGTTGTTGCTGTTTTAGCCTTTATTTTTAGTTTTATTACGAAAGGAAAAACTCATCGAAGTGCCGTTGTAGCAATCATATCTAGTTTTATTATTGGATTGGTGGCTGCTATCGCTCTTGTAAAATTGTATATTTAAAAAAAAGACACATAAATGTCTTTTTTTTGTTATATATTATTGATATACTATATATAGTAGGTGATAGTAATGAAAAATCGTAAATATTTATTATTTGTATTACTTTTAATTCCAATCATTATTTTAATTGGTAGTAGTCTTGCTGCTAATTTTGATCGTGAAATAAAAAATATTGAAATTACTAGTCAAAATTATCCAGAACCAGGAAGTTATCACATTGATAAAAGTGCTAAATGGATTGAAAATGGAAAAGCTCAAGTAACTTTTAATATTAAGCCCGTACTTAATCTTGAAGATAATTACAAAGATGTTATTTTAGTTATCGATGTATCAGGTTCAATGTCTGGAGATAAAATATACAAAGTTAAACAAGATGCCACAGAATTAGTTGATGTTTTATTAGATGATTCTCATAATAGAGTGGCTTTAATAGAGTTTGAATCATTATCAAAAATTGATCTAGATTTTACTAATGATAAAAATAAAGTTATTGATAAAATAAATAATATGTATGTATATGATTGTACTAATTATAATGCAGCTTTAAATGATGTTGATACGATTTTGAAGAATTATCGAAAAGAAGAAAATCGTTCTTTAACATTGATGTTTTTAACAGATGGTTATCCTAATGAAGATACTGATAATCAAATTGCAACATATCATTTATTAAAAGAAAAATACCCATATATGGCAATAAACGGTATTCAATATGAAATGGGAACAGGTATTATCCAAGCTATTAAAGATATATCAGATAATCAATGGTCAGCTTTTATTAGTACCTTACATAATGTTTTATTTGAAGCAGCCTTATCACCAAAAATATATAATGAATATATTTTAACTGATTATATAAATGATGAATATTTTTACTTGAAATCAATAGATGATGTTGAAGTAAATATGGGAAAAGTTAATCTAGAAGTCGAAAATGGAGTTCAAAAGATAACATGGGATTTAAGTGAAGTATTAACAACGGCATCTAGAGCGCAAATGAATATTAAATTATCGCTTAAAGATAATTTTATGAATAAAGAAGGTTTCTTTCCAACTAATAAGAGAGAAACAATTGTTTCTAAATTAGAAGAAGAGAATGAAGAAAATATAAATAGTGAAAAGACACCAGTATTAAAAGGAAAGTATAATGTTATTTATAATACTAATACTCCTTCGGGTTGTACTGTAAGTAGTATTGAAACAAAACAATATTTTCCATTTACCAATGTTACGATGAATAATACTGAATTGAAATGCGAAGGTTTTAATTTCCGTGGTTGGAGCCTTAAAGAAGTTGATAAAGAAGGTCTTGTTCAAATAAATGATGAGGTATTTATAATGCCACCTCATGATGTTACTTTTGTAGCGATATGGGAAAAAATAGAACCATATAAAACAATGAATGGTGAAGTTAAACAAAACGCTAATACATTATTTGATGTTATGAGATTATCAGCAGTTCCTGATGATCGACCAAGTCAATATGTAACCGGTGAAAATGGTATTGATTTTACGCAACAAGCTTCTGACACCAATGGAAAAGGTGTTTATGAACTTCGTAATAAAATGGTTGTTAGTGATGCTGAAAATGTACCAATATATTATTTTAGAGGTCAAGTAAATAATGACTTTGTATTATTTGGTGGTTATTGCTGGCAAATAGTTAGAACTACACCTAATAAAGGTGTTAAGTTGATATTCTTTGGTGAACCAACAGGTGAAAATAAAAATCAATGTAACTCTTCTAGAAAATATTTATATGTTGAAGAGAATTGGTTGCCAGATCCAAAATATTTTAATTCTTCATATGATAATTATGTTCTTGGAATTCGTGGTGGATTTGTAGAAGATGGTGGAACTAAAACCTATGGTGGTTGGATGATTAATCAAAGTATTTATGATAGAGTAGAGTTTCAAAAAACAGTAGAATATCAAAAGAGATTTTATATATTTGAAGATGACTATGCGAGTTCTTATTCACATTATTTTGCTAATTCTTATACATATGATGAAGAAACAGGTAAATATCAATTAGTAAATCCAATATTAATATCTGGAAATAGCTCGTCAACAGTTGGTAAATATACTTTAGATTCAACGACTTCTTCTTATCAATCAACTGAATTAAAATATGTTGTGGGATTACATAATAATTCAAATTATACATATGCTTATAATTTAATTTTACAAAATAATGTGCCATTAGAGACATATAAACATGCATACGTTGGAACTGGTTTAATTGAGAATAGTGATGGAACATATCGATTAACTAATACGGAAGTTGTTGATGTCACTAGATGGAATGAAGTCGCTAGTAACCACATGAATAAATATATTTGTGATACTATGACTGATACCTGTAAAAACCCAATGTATATTACAAGATACACCGATTGGCGTGGGGATATATCATATGTAGATGCCAAAGAAAAAATATACGTTTCTAAAACTTATGACGGTACAAATATGATTAATCCTATATCAATAAGAGTGCCTGATTTCTTATATAATAGTGCTTATAGTACATACAATTATATGTGTGAAGAAAATAGACGAGATTGTCCTAAAGATAAACTTTTCTATATAAGTAGAAGTTCTGAAACTACATATGGTTATCTTCATAGATATTATGGTAAAAGTATAACTTATGATGGAGAATATTATCATTTGGTAGATTATATTGGGGAAAATGAATTTGCTACTAGTGATAATAACATATCAAATAAATTAGCTCAATATCATTATTTCTGTCCAGGCTATGGTGAAACAAAATGTAAGAATGCTCGATATGCAGTAAGTCCAGGAGGTTATTTCTCTTTAAAATTAGAAAATGGTATTGTTAATCCAGTAGAAGTATTTAATAAACGAAAAGAAGTTAAAGTTGATGCTAATAAAAATCCAATAAATGGATCATATGATTCCAATTATAAAGTTATTATTGATAGCTTCTATGAAGCTAAATTAATGGATTATGATAAATATATTGATGATGCTGTATGGTGTAATAGTAGAGTAGCAACAAATGATGCTTATCAAAATAGCTATTTGGGTGGAAATAGTTATTCATATTTGTACTATGATACTGCTTATAGATTATTCTATTCTGTTGGAGTTAATCATCCAAATTATCGCCATCCAGTTATAAAGTGTGAAGATAAATTAGATGCATATACCGTTAATGATAAAGTACATGGTAATGGATTTTTAAAACATCCTATTGCATTAATTACAGGTGATGAATTTATTTTATCAGGTTTATCTAATAGTGATAGTTATATTGGTGAAGGAGATTCTTATTGGTATACAATGACACCTGTTTATACTTATGCTTATAATTACGATTCGCATACTGAGGGATATCTTTTCCAAGAGGGATGGAATTTACAATCTTATGGAACGGTTTCTCGTTATGTCAAACCATCAATTGTTTTAAAACCTTCAATTCCTATTTTAAGTGGTGATGGAACAAAAGATAATCCATACCAATTGGAATTAGATTAGATGGTGAAATATGAAAAGCAAAATTATAATTGGTTCGATAGTTTTATTGTTATTAATTGGTATTGTATTCATAGGAAGATCATATTCCTTAGAATATAATAAAGAAATTAAAAGTATCGAAATAGAAAGTAAAAATTATCCAGAACCAGGAAGTTATCATATTGATAAAAGTGCTAAATGGATTAGTAATGGTAAAGCTCAAGTAACTTTTGAAGTTAATCCCGTAATGCAATTATCTAATGGCTATAAAGATGTTATTTTAGTTCTTGATGTATCAGGTTCAATGGGTGGTGAAAAGATTGCCAAGGTTAAACAAGATGCAACAGAATTGGTTGAATTATTGTTGTCGGATACTCATAATCGTGTTGCTTTAATTGATTTTGAATCAAGTTCGTATTTAGAATTCGGATTTTCTAATGATAAAGATATGGTTATTGATAAAATACAACATCTTTATATATATGATAGTACTAACTACAATGCAGCTTTAAAAGATGTTGATACAATTATGAAAGACTATGTTAAAGAAGATAATCGAACTATTACCGTAATGTTTTTAACAGACGGATTCCCTAATATTGATATTAATAATCAAATTTCGACTTATCATTTATTAAAAGAAAAGTATCCTTATTTAGAAATAAATGGTGTTCAATATGAAATGGGATCAAGAATAATTAAAGAGATAAAAGATATATCGGATAATCAATGGTCAGCTTTTGTTCAAACGTTGCATAATGTATTATTTGAAGCTTCATTATCCCCTAAAAAATATACTAATTTTGTTATAACAGATTATATTGATGATGAATATTTCTATCTAGAATCTGTTGATGATATAGAAGTTGATATGGGATCAGTTAGATTAGATCTAGAAAATGGAATACAGAAAATAACTTGGAATTTAAGTGGAGAGTTAACAACTCTTTCAAAGCCCAAAATGAATATTAGATTATCTTTAAAAGATAAATATAAAGGTCAAGGAGGATTCTTTCCAACTAATAAAAAAGAAACAGTTGTATCAAAATTAGATGATAATGAAGAAAATATTAATAGTAATGATACACCGGTTTTAAAAGGTCAATATAATGTTATATATGATGTTAATATACCAAATGGGTGTACAGTTAATAATATTGATTCTGAAAAGTATTTTCCTTTTGAAAATGTTACAAAGAAAAATTATAGTATTAAATGTGAAGGATACAATCTCATTGGTTGGTCAGTTCATGATGATGATAATAAAGATATAACATATTTAAATGAAGATACCTTTGTAATGCCAAGTCATGATGTTAAAATTGTGGCAACATGGAATAAAATAACGCCATTTAAATCAATGAGTGGTGAAGTAAAACAAAGTGCCAATACTTTATTTGATGTTATGAGATTATCAGCAGTTCCTGATGATCGTCCAAGTCAATATGTAACTGGTGAAAATGGTATTGATTTTACACAAGAAGCTTCTAATACAAATGGTAGAGGTGCATATGAACTTCGTAACAGTATGGTTGTTAGTGATGCTGAAAATGTACCAATATATTATTTTAGAGGCCAAGTAGATAATGATTTTGTATTATTTGCTGGTTATTGTTGGCAAATCGTTAGAACTACTCCAAATAAAGGTGTTAAGTTATTATATTTTGGTGAACCAACAGGTGAAAATAAAGATCAATGTAATTCTTCACCAAGATATTTGAGAGTAGAAGAAGATTGGTTGCCAGGTCCTCAATACTTTTATTCATCTTCAAATAATTATGTTAATGGTTTTCGTAATGGATATGTAGAAGAAGGCGGTACTAGAACTTATGGTGGTTGGATGATTAATAATAACGTATATGAGATAGCACCTTATTCTATGTATGTTAAATTAAATAGTGATTATTATTTTGGTAGTGATGTTTTTACCAATGCTTCAAACGGCAATTATTACTTTTCGTCAGAATATAATTATGATGAATCAACCGGAAAATATAGTTTAGTAAATCCAATAATGATGTATTCCTCAAGTTCAGAAGTTATTGGAAAATACACATTAATTTCAAGGGATAGTGATGCAACTAGTGATCAAATATATTATGTTTCAATGAGATATACACGTAATAGTAGTCAATACAATTATTTAGTTAGATTGAGAAATAATACTCCATTAAGTAATTATAGAGATGCTCAATTTGGAAGTGGTATAACTGAAAATAATGATGGTACATATACACTTTCCGATATAACATCAGTTGATTTAACACGCTATTTAAGTAACATGAGTATTACGAATAACAAATATATGTGCCCAGATTTAACATCAACTTGTAAAGATCCAATTTATATTCTAAATACTTCAGGAAGTTCTCATTATTTCAATTCGATGGATGCTTCCAAAAAGATTCGCGTTTCAACGTCAATAAATACTAATCCGATTAGTGTTAATGTAGTTGAATGGATTAATAATAGTACATACGATAATTATAAATATATATGTACGGGAGATAGTGTTCCGTGTAATGATAAAGATTGGCTTTACGTTACTAATAAATATGTTGGTACATCATCAGACACAGCGTATAGTGCAAATTATCGAAGATATTATGCTAGAAGTGTTACGTGGGATGGATCTAAATATCATTTAGTTACAACCGCTCCTTTTGAAGCAAATGTTAATTCTGTAATTGGACAATTACATTATGTATGTCCAGAACTTAATCAAACAGAATGTGAAAATGTTTTATATGTTGTAAATAACCGTAGTTCTAATATGATAAATTATTTAGTAGGCTTAAAACTTGAAAATGGTGAAATGAGTACTGTTAATGTATTTAATAAAAGAAAAGAGATTCAAGTTGATGCCAATAAAAATCCAATAAATGGATCGTATGATTCAAACTTTAAAGTAATATTGGATGGCTTCTATGAAGCAAAATTAATGGATTATGATAAATATATTGATGATGCTGTATGGTGTAATGATCGCGTATTTGATGATGCGGCATATCAAGATAGTTACTTGAATCCTAATAGTAATGAAAGTACTTTAAATAAACAATTAAGATATAAAGCAGGGGAACGATTGTACACGGGACCTGGATTTTATAATTATAATCAAAATTTGAATAAACCTGTTCTTCAATGTAAAGATAAATTAGATGCTTATACAGTTAATGATAAAGTACATGGTAATGGATTCTTAAAACACCCTATTGCTTTAATAACTGGTGATGAAGTTATATTATCTGGTTTATCCGCAAGAGATAGTTATATTAATGAAGGAAGCGATAGTGGTTGGTTTACAATGACCCCAGCTTATAATGCAGGATTATATGAAGGATATTTATTTAGAGATTCATCGTTATGGACCTATGGTGATGTTTCTCGTAATGTTAAACCATCAATTGTATTAAAACCAAATATTCAGATAAAAAGTGGTGATGGAACAAAAAATAATCCATACCAATTAGATTTACAATAGGAGGAAATAAGATGAAAAGATTTTTATCGAAAAAAAGTATTTTGATAGTTTCTATTTTAATTATGGTAAGTGTAGTTATTACTTATTTTATGAGAAGTAGTTTTGCTGTACCACTTGAAAATGATGCGAGAGTAGAAGAGTATTCAGAATTAATTTATTATTTAAATATCTCTTATGATGGTGTTGATATTGATGGAGTTGAATCAAGTGATACTGCTACTTCAAATGTCATTGGTGATGTTATTAATGTAACTGATAAAATACCTGATGGTTTAAAATTTATTGGATTCGTAACAACAGAAGACGGAAGTATTGGTTCTGTAAAAAGAAGTGATAATACTTTATGTCATGGTCATGTTGTTGATGATAATAGAGATGCCCCAGCGGATGATGGAGTATGGAATGATGAACATACAGAGTTTAATTATCATGGTCTTCATTATGACGAAAGAACAAGAACAATTACTTTTGATATAAAAAGATTACAAGCTGGTTGTATCTTAACTGTTGGTGTTAAAACAATGACTCAAGATGTTGATGATTATGATACACCTGAAATTGAAACAAGAAGAGATTTCTATAATTTCTTTGTTGCTAAAGAAAAAAATTATGTAGTTAACTCTAATACCGTTCATGCTTTTATTGGAAATGAGAATGAACCACTTCATGATGTTGATTATGTATATATTGGTGATGTTCCTGAGAATGCCCCAAATGCTCCTTTGACAACAAAGTATGCAAAGAATGCTCCTGTAGGTGTTGCCCCAACAGTTGATGTACCAGGCTATACTTTCAGTGGTTGGGAAACAAATGATGTTAATGTTGATAATGATTCATTTGTTATGCCTAATAACAATGTAACTTTAAGAGGTTCATTTGAAGAAATGCCTAAATATCAAGTTAAGTATCAAATTGTTGGTGATAAACCAGATAGTTATGTAACTCCTTCAACTAAAGAATATGCTAAAGACATGATTGTTGATGTTGATAGTTTAGTTATTGGATCAGAAATAAATGGCTTTAGATTCTTAGGCTGGGAAACAACTGATGTTACGATAACTGAAGATAATAATTTTACAATGCCTGAAGGAAATGTAACAATTACGGGTCGATTTGAAGAGATTAAGTATAAAGTAACATATGCTTTCTATGATACGGTTACTCCTCCAAATAGTGAAAGTTTATTACCAGAAGTTAAATATTATAAACCTGGAGTTAAAGTAACACATCCAACGATTACTAATCCATCTGGATATAAATTCTTAGGTTGGTACAAAGAAGATAACTTTGTAATGCCTAATGAAGATATTACAATTTATGGTGAATGGATGATACAAAATGGTACATTCGAACCAAGTATTAAAAAAGAAATAATTGATAAAAAAGATTCATATAGTGTAGGCGATGTTATTAATTATCAAATAACTGTAACAAATAATGCTGATTTTGAAATAAGAGATGTTGTTATTAAAGAAGATAATGATAATGCAAGTTTTGTTGAAAATGATCATTATGAATTACAAACAGATCATTTAGCTAAAATAGCAAGAATTGCTTCTGGTGAGAGTGTTACATTATATTCTAAATATACTGTAATGGAAGAAGATGTTGATAAGGTAATCAATAAAGTAATGATTGTTGGTGCAAGAGCCGATAATAATTATTATATTGTTGATAAAGAAATATCTGATTCTACGGAGTTTAATGTAAATTCTAAAGTTATTGTTCATCACTATATTGAAAATACAGAAACGAAAGTTCATGAAGATGAAGTTAAGTATTATAAATTTGGTAGTATGTATGCAACTTCACCATTATCAACAAGTGAATTAGATGGTGAATATCGCAATAAATATCATTCTAATATTATGCTTGATTTAAATGGAATGGGTGTTGTTGATAAGAATGTTATTGAAGTAACTTATTACTATACTATCAATAAATACAATATTAATGTTTCTGTAATAGGTGGTGTTGGAACTATTACTGGTGAAGAAGAAATTGTTCATGGTAATGATTCTAAAGAAAATAATATTACTATTACGCCTGCAGAAGGTTATGAAATTGCTAAAATTCTTGTTGATGGTGTAGAAATAGATATACCTAATAAAGCTAAATTTACTTTAGAAAACTTTAAAAATGTTGATAACAATCATAATATTGAAGTAGAATTTAGAGAAGTAGAAGCAAGAACACCAATAACTGGTAAAGAAGTTTCTTATATTGTTGCTGTAACTTTATTACTTGGTTTTGCGGCTATTACTTTCATAACTTATCGTAAAAGTTTAAAAAGATAATCATATTGATTATCTTTTTTTATATTATTTGATATAATGATGTTAGGAGTTAGATTATGGAAAATAAATATTTTAGTGATATCTATGATGATTTCTTTAGTGTTAAGAAAGAAGAAGTTAAAGAAGAAAGTAATGATTTAGATTTAAATATTGAAATAGATAATTTATATTTAGACGATGAATCTAAAAGTTTATTAAAACAAATTGTTGAATATATTAATAAATATAATAAAGGTGAAGAATCTAATTATATTAATTTTAATATAATCTTTGAATGTAAAACTAAAGAATGTAGAAACAAAATAATAGATATACTTAAGAATAGTGTTAGTAATAGTGAATATTTAATTAATAATAGTGTATATAATTTATCATTATTTGAATTAAATAACAAAATCAATACAATTGAATTGTATGAGAAGAATGGTATTATTAGCATTAATGATTTATCAAGTATTACTATGCAACAAGATAATAATAAAAAGATCTTCTTTTATAATATGGGATTAACATTAAATAAGAAGAATATTACTTTATTATGTGGTAGCAAAGAAGAAATTGATAACTTTAAAACATATAATGAAGAAGTTATAAATAAATATTTTAATTTTAGACTTATTGAGATAATACCAACTAGTCAAGATATTTATAATGAAGTACTTGAAAAAGTAGATATTAATGATGATGATAAAATTAAATTATTAGATTATATTACTAATACTCATAAAGAAATAAATGATTATACTGAATATCGAGATAAACTTGTTAATTATATTTCTTTCCATAAAACTATTCCTTCAATAAAAGAAGAAAAGAGTATTGAAGAAATCTTTAGTGATCTTGATGAATTAGTAGGTCTTGCTGATGTTAAAAAGATTCTTCATGATTTAGTTAATTTAATAGAACTAAAGAAGAAAAGTGATTTAAAGATTAATGATGTTAACTTACATATGTTATTTTTAGGTAATCCTGGTACTGGTAAAACAACAGTAGCAAGATTATTATCAGGTATTTTATATAATTTAGGTTATATTAAAGAAAATAAATTAATGGAAGTAACAAGTAAAGATTTAGTAGCTGAATATGTTGGTCAAACATCAATTAAAACAAATAGTGTTATTGAGCGTGCTTTAGGTGGTGTCTTATTTATTGATGAAGCTTATTCTTTATCTAGTAAATTAAGTACATATAATGATGAAGCAATTGCAACTTTGATTAAAGGTATGGAAGATAATCGTGATAACTTAGTTGTAATATTCGCTGGTTACACTAAAGAAATGCAAGACTTTATTAATTCTAATTCTGGTATTGCATCGCGTATTGGTTATACTCTTGATTTCAAAGATTATACAGAAGATGAGTTAGTTGAAATCTTAAAAGGTATGGTTAAGAAGAGTGGCTTTGAAATAACAAATGAAGCTCTTCTTAAAGTTCGTGTTATTATTAAAGATAATAAGGATAGACCAAACTTTGGTAATGCAAGATTTATTAGAAATTTATTTGAAAAGAGTATTATCTTACATGCAACTAATACAAAGAATAATAAACGTAAGAAAGTCTTACGTACATTAACAGATAAGGATATAAATATTGATAATATTTTAGTATAGGAGGTTAAATGGAAGAATTAAAAATACCTAATCATGTAGCAATTATTGTAGATGGTAACGGAAGATGGGCTAAAAAACGTAATTTACCTAGAATGAAAGGGCATGATGCAGGTTTTAAAAATTTAAAAAAGATTTGTAAATATGCTTTATCACGAGGTGTTAAAGTTATAAGCTTATATGTTTTCTCAACAGAGAATTTTAAAAGAAGCGAAGAGGAAGTAGGCCATTTGATGGACTTATTCGTCTTAATGTTTAAAAAAGAAAAAAATTTCTTTATTGAAAATGATATTAAAGTAGTATTTTCAGGTGGTGATTCACCACTTCCAGAGAAAGTTATTAAATGTCGTGATAAATTAGCTGAATTAACTAAAGATAATAAAAATGGTATTGTAAATATTTGTATAAATTATGGTGGTAGAAGAGAAATTGTTGATGCAACAAAGAAAATTATTGATGAAGGATTAACAAGTGATGAAATCACAGAAGAAGTTTTTGAAAAACATTTATATCAAGATCTTCCTCCAGTTGATTTAATGATTAGAACAAGTGGTGAACTAAGAATTAGTAATTTCTTATTATGGCAACTTGCTTATGCTGAATTCTATTTTCCTGGTATTTTATTCCCTGATTTCTCTGAATCTGATTTTGATGATGCTATTCTTGCATATAATAATCGTGATAGAAGATTTGGAAATGCTAAGTAGGTGGGTCTTTTGGAAAAAAAGAGAGTTGTCTTATTATCATATTTAATTATTGTTCTTGGTGCTTTAGCTGGTTCTATTATGATGATTTTTAAAAGTAGTAAAACAGAAGAGGTTAAATATATCTTAACCGTAACTGAAGAATATAAAGATGAAACAAAAGAGACGAAATATAATGTTAATAAAGGTGTATCTTATCAAATAAATACTTTATCTAATGAAAAGGTATTTATGGAAATAGTTGATTATGGTGAAGGTATAAAGTTATCTTTTGATAAAGATATGGCTATAGTTAATTCTGATAAAACAATTAATTATGATAGTAAAAGAAAAGATTATTCTATTTATACTGATAGTTATTTAATGATTGGTATAAAAGATAATGATAATGATGTTATTTATAAAATAAGTTATTTAAAAGAAGTTGAATAAAAACTTCTTTTTTTATTGATTTAATGATATGATTTAATAGGAGGATAAGATATGGGAGTTAAAAAAATAGTATCAAAAATAATGTCTTATATAATATTATTAGGAGTATTGGGTTTTATCGTTATTTTTGCTTTAATAAAATCAAATATTATTGAGAATCCTTTTGGTATAAAAGCTCTATTAATTAGTTTCTCTCAGAGTCAAGTTAGTATTAAAAGAAATAATAGTATTCAATTAGTAGCAACGGTTTATCCGGAAAGTGCAAGCAGTAAAGAAATTGTATATACAAGTGATAAGCCTGAGATTGTAGAAGTAAATAGAGTAACTGGTCATGTTTCGGCTAAAAATAATGGTGTAGCAATTATTACAGCGCATCTTTCAAGTAATAAAGATATTAAAGCGGAATGTACTGTTACCGTATCTGATAATAGTATTCATATTAATAGAATAATATTAAATACAAAGCAAATTAATTTATTAGTTGGTAAAACTTTTAGTTTAAATTATCGAATAAGTCCACCTAATGCAACTATTTATGATATTGAATATGAAAGTAGTAATCCCAATGTAGCTATTGTTGAAAATGGTAAAATAACGGCAAAAAGTCCTGGTAGGGCAGTTATTGTCGTTCGTGACAAGATAAGTAACATTGAAGAATCATCAAATGTTATTGTTTATGAAAAGAATAGTTCTGATCCAGGAAATGATAGTAATCCTGGTCCAAAAGTAAGTGAAGTAAAAAGTATTTCAGTTGATAAAAAAGATGTTAATTTAGCAGTTGGTGGTAAAGTAAAAATTAATGTAACAATACAGCCTAATGATGCTAATAAAAATGTTACATGGCAAAGTTTAGATAGTTCCATTGCAAGTGTTGATAGTATTGGCAATATAACAGGTAAGAAAGTAGGAAGTACTAAAATTGTTGTAACAAGTGTTAATGGTAAAGAAGCTTATGTAAATGTTAGAGTTGGAAATGATTCGGTTGCTGTTACAGGAATTAAAGTAAAAGAATCAAATATCAATTTAAATGTTAGAAATAAGAAAAAGATTGATTATACAATTATTCCAAGTAATGCTACTAATCAAGCTGTTACAATAACTAGTAGTAATGAAAATATTGTAACAATTGATCATGATTATATTAAAGCAATAAAAGAAGGCAATTGTGATGTAACTGTTAAAACACAAGATGGAGGATATGAAGCAAAAATTCATGTTACAGTAAATAAACCATCAGTTGTAATTGATGAAACAGATGTCGTTTTATCTAAGACAAGTATTAATTTAAAGGTAAGAGAAAGCACTACTGTTACTGCAACAGTACTTCCATCAAATGCAACATATAAGTCTGTAACATGGTCAAGTACTAATAATAGTGTTGCAACAGTAAAAAATGGTTTAATCGTTGGTGTAGGAAAAGGAACAGCTGAAATAGTAGCTACAACGGTAAATCGAAAGATAAGCAAAAAGTTAACTGTAACTGTTAGTGAAATAGCTGTTTCTAAAATTACTCTTAATAAGAGTAGTGCTAGCATGAAAGTTGGCGATAAGTTATCTCTTGTAAGTACAATAAGTCCAAGTAATGCATCTAATAAAAATGTTACATGGACAAGTAGTAATAATAGTATTGCTACAGTAAGTAGTGTTGGTGTTGTAACAGCAAAAGCAGCTGGTACAGTAACGATAACCGTTAAAACAAATAATGGTAAAACGGCAACTTGTAAAATTACTATTACTAAAAAATCTGGTTCAACTCCACCAACTCAATCTGCTAAGGCAGTTGAAATAATGAATCCAGCTGTTAAGGAATTTTATAAAAATTACAATACTGTAGCCAACATCAAAAATGTAAAAAAAGTATACAATGATTATAAATGTAATAGTAAAGATAATATTTGTTGGTGGCCAAATAGTAATGTTACTTCTTTAACAGGAGACATTAAAGTATATGATCAAAATAAGAAACATTTATTAACTATTAATAAAAGTAAGTTAGCAAATGTTTTAATCCCTGGAAATTATTATTATTTAGAACAAGGTAATACTACTGAATATATTAAAGTAAATGCAAATGCATATCGAATGATTAAAATTCAAGACGTTCCAAATGTAAGAGACTTAGGAGGTAAGAGTGCTTCAGGTGGTAGAATAAAATATGGATTATTATTTAGAGGTGCAAACCCTAATATTAATGGTCCAGAAGCGGCTTCTGTGTTAAAACAAATTGGTGTAAATACAGTTGTTGATTTAAGATTAGATAATACTGAAGAACTAAAAGCAAAAAAAATTAAAGAAGACAAAAAACCTTTAAATGATTCGAAAATAACAAAAGTAACAAAAGGTGTTAAATCTTATCCACATGAGACAGGAAAATCTGATGATTATGCTAGAGCAACTGTTAAATATATTATGCAAAGGATTGTAGATGGTAAAAAGATCTATTTCCATTGTGCTGTTGGTAAAGACCGTACGGGTACAGTTGCCTATTTACTTCAAGCTATTTTGGGTGTTGATGACATTAACTTAATTAAGGATTATTCATTATCATATTTCAAATATTCTGAAAGTACAGGAGATAGTCTTCACTATGATAAATATGATGCCTTTGTTAATTACATTAGTAAGCATAATGGTAGTAGTACAGAAGCTAAAGCAATTAACTGGTTTATAAAGAATAGTAGTAATAAGAGTTCGGATATTAGTTTAGTAAATAAATTTAGAAGCAAGATGATAAATGGATCACCAGCAAGTTATAAACTTGATAGCAATGGTAATGCTGTTAAGTCGACATCTGGTACTCCAACTAATCCACCTTCAACTGATAGTAAAAAACAAAAAATTCATTTTATTAAGCAAGCTGGTGCTGGAGATGCTATATTACTAGAATCCAATGGTCATTTTGCAATGATTGATGTTGGTGTACCTGGTAGTAATAATGATTGCTCAATTGTTACTAATTATTTAAAAAATAATAATGTTAGTAAACTTGATTTCATTTTGATTACGCATGCTCACAATGACCATATGGGATGTGGAGAAAGTGTTATAAGTAAATATTCTGTTAGTAATTTATATATAAAAGAATTGTATTCAAATGGTAAAAATGTAAGTAAAACTATAAAAAATCAATATAATAATCTTATTAATACAGCTAAAAATAAAAAGATTACAATTAATTACGTAAATAGAGATAGTAATTCTGACACTTATGTTAAGTCATTAAAAATGGGTGATATGTCTATAAAATTATATAATACAAAGCAAAGAATGGATAAATCTCCATGGAATGGAAATAATGAATTATATAATAATGAAAATAATAATTCTATTATGGCTTTAGTAACTATTAATAGTAAGAAGACCTTTTTAACTGGTGATATGGAAGATGTTAATATCATGAAGAAAATAGTTCCTGATCTTGTTAAAAGTATTGATGTCTTAAAATTACCTCATCATGGTAAAGGAGCAAAAGAAGAAAAAGATCAAGGATTTACAATATGTGGTTTAAATAAATCCTTACTTAATAATTTAAAACCTTCATATTTAGTTGCTACTAATACAAGTAAAAAAGTATTTGATGATGCTTATTCATGCTTTAATCAAGCTGGCTTTAAAAAAGTTGATAATAGAACTTATACTAAAGGTAAAAATGCTTTTGCAGTTCAAGATTATAGTAAAGCTGTTATCTTTGATTATTCTAGTAGTTCTGTATCAGCAAGTACAAAATAATGATTATAAATAAAAGTTGAAAATATAATGTTTTCAACTTTTTATTTAAAATACTTACTTTTTTATTTAATTAATGTTATTATCTAATTAGGAGGCTAATATGAAATCTAAAGTATATTATTGTAAGGAAGTAAGTCCAGAAAAACTACTTGAAATTTATCAAAAATTTGGTAAAGAATTAACTGGAAATGTTGCTATTAAAGTTCATTCAGGAGAAGATGGTAATCAAAATTATTTAAGACCAGAATTTATGAAACCAATTATTGATTATATAGGTGGAACAGTTGTTGAATGTAATACCGCCTATGGTGATAGATTCCAATCAGGTAAAAGAGATACTACGGAAAAACATATGAAAGTTATTGAAGATCATAAATGGAATAAATATTTTAAATTTGATCTTATGGATAGTGAAGGACCAGATGTAGAATTACCTATTCCAAATGGGGAACATTTAAAAAAAGATATTGTTGGTAAGAATCTATTAAATTACGATTCAATGCTAGTACTATCACATTTTAAGGGACATCCAGCAGGAGGTTATGGTGGTGCTTTAAAACAATTATCTATTGGTTGTGCATCAACTGCAGGTAAAGCTTTAATTCATTCATTCGGTAATAGTACGGATCGTATTAAATGTTGGGACTATTCTAATCAAAATGCTTTCTTAGAGAGTATGGCTGAAGCAGCTAGTGCAGTTGTAAATCACTTTAATGGTAATATTCTTTATATTAATGTTATGGCAAATATGTCTGTTGATTGTGATTGTGCAAATGTAGCAGAAGATCCTTGTATGGAAGATATGGGTATTTTATTATCAACAGATCCTGTTAGTATTGATCAAGCTTGTCTTGATATTGTAATTAATTCAAATGATCCTGGTAAAGCTCATTTCTTAGAAAGAGTTAATTCAAGAAATGGTGTTCATACTATTGAAAGAGCTAGTGAACTTGGAATTGGTTCACGTGATTATGAACTTATAGAATTATAAAACCACTTAGTGGTTTTTTTCTTGTAATAAAAGGCCTTCCATGATATAATAACTCTCCGAAAAAGGGGATATCTATTATGGATATTGTTAAAGTTTATTATGAGTGTTTAAATAAATCATATAAAGATGATAGTCTAGAACCACTTTTAAATTCTATTTATAAAATAATAAATTATTATGATTGGGAACTAACGGAGATAGTTGGTATTGAAGTTGAAATTGCAACTTATCTAAAAAGAAAAAGTATAATCTTATTTACAAGAGATTTATTTTCGTTAATAAAATATCTGATAAAATTTAATAATTATGAAAACTTTGATGAAATAGTTGAATTTTTATATGAAATTAACATTCAATGGAATCAATTAATTAATGCCTTAAAATCAATGTATTGTCCTGATACTCTTGATATAGATGATTATTATCATATTTTTAGATTATTATGCAATAATTCTCATTATACTGATCTTAATAAATATAATCATTCGCTTAAAATAGCAGAGTATTTAAGAGTATATAAAGAATTTTATAATTCGGTAACTAGTAATAAAGATGAATTTTATAAAAGAATCTTTTTTCAACAATATTCACCAATGATTATGGGAGAATTATATAAAGCTAATGTTGAAACTATAAATTTATATAAAGCATTTGATTATTTATTAGATAATTATAAAGCTTTATCAGATTTTATTAAAACTAATGATGATGGTAATCATCAAAAAGAACTTACTAGTTATCTTATAGATAGAGTTCTCAATAATTATTTAAATAATAATTATCAAGCTATAAAGGATTAGTGATAATATGAATAATAATGATTATCTTAAAATTTATAACGATTGTTTAAATAAAAAATATAAAAATCCTGATTTAGAACCTTTACTTAATTCTTTGTATATCTTAATTCAAAATGCAGAAGATTGGGTTATGAATAATTCTTATTTCTTATGTTATCCTAATGGTCTTGATCCTATAAGAGAAAAAATAATGAGATTATATCTATCAATGATTAAAAAGATGATTAGAAAAAACAAATGCGAAGATTTTAAAAATAATATTAATCTTGCTTTTGATGTTAGAATAGATGCAAGACTTATACCGCTTTATTTTAATTTATTATTTTTTAGTGATGAATTATTAAAAAAAGAATTAAAAAAAGATCCTAACTATATTATTAGAAAAGAAAGTAATTATCGATATATAATTAATATGTTATTAATTAATGACGGTTATTATTATCAATATAAAAATAATCGATTATTAGAAAGTGTTAGAATCGCTCTTGATTATTTAAGAGAGAACAAAATGGAATGTAATGATTATATTCCTTCCATTATTTTGTATTGTCTTATGCATGAATATTCTCAAGAAAAATATATTGAAATGTTAGAATATTCATTTAAATATTATGATCAATTAAATGATTTTATTAATATGCATGATGACTTTCATCACATGGATGAATTATATGATTTAATTCTTAAAAGAATCGATGCTAATTTTGATTTTGATAGTAGAGTAATAAAATAATATGTTATACTATTATTGAGAGGATTAGTTATGGGAATGTTAAATGATTTTGTAAAAAAAGCCCTTACTAGCTTAGTTAAAGATGAAGCTGAAAGAAGAGCTAATACTTTAGATAGAGAATATCTTAAAGAAAAAGAAATGATTGGAAGAGGTTTTACAATACCTAATGAATATCAAAACTTTCCAGTATTTGATGGAGCTATTATTGATTTAACAACAAAAAAAACTGATAAATATGAAAGATGTACAATGAAGTATCATAATTTATCAGAAGATTTAGTTAATAATTATCGAAATAAAATAATTAATAATGGATATGAACAAGCAACTAGTGTTCGTTATGAAAAAGGTAATACGTATATTATTGTTGATAATAATGATGATGTTTTAACGCTTGTTTATCATATCAAATTTTAATTTATAAAATTCATGAACTAATGGTTTATAATTACATTCTTTAAGTAAATGATAAGGAACTACTTTGTAGTTCTTTTTATTATGTTTACCAGTTACCATATATCTTATTTGATCTTGATAATATTTATCAATTATTTTTAAACTATCAGTTGTATTAATAATTGGAAAAAACCAATATTTCCATGATAATTCAGAATTATCATTACCATAAAACTTTTTATTATATTTTCGATTCATGGCTTTAATTGTACCAATTGTATCAGCTTTATGTTTATTTTTCCATCTATTAAGACCTCTTGCCGTTCTTCTTATTTTACCTTTAATTTTATATAAAGTATTTTTAGATATATCAATTTTATTTTCTTTAAAAGAGAATCCTAAAAATTCAAAAGAATCTCCTGGATTATAAAAATATTCTTTATCTTTATTAATCGTTAATTGATATTTATTAAGTAGTGCATATAAAGTATTTTGATATTTTATTAATTCTTCTTTAGTATTAGAAAATATTATAATATCATCAGCATATCTTATATAGAAAACATTATTATTCCAGAAATAATTATCGATTTCTTTTAAATAGTAATTAGCAAGAAAAGCGGATATTGGACTTCCAGCAATAACACCCATATCTTCATTAATTAATTCGTTATTATAGATACATTTATTATTTAATAATGACTTTATTAGATTAAATAAATCTTTATCAATATCATTAATTAAATTATTAAGTAAGATATTAATATTAATACTATTAAAGTAGTTTTTAATATCAACTTTATATCCATACATCTTTTTTATATTTTTTGTATAAATTAAACTTTTAATAGCGTTATGAACACTTATTTGTTTTCTAAATGAATAAAGATTTTTATTAAATAAATAATCATAATCATATAATAAGTATGCAATAAACTTTAATATTTCTAGTTCATCTTCTTGATATGTATATACAATTCTTTTTTTATTACCATAATTCTTGTTTATTAAATGTTTTATGGGATAAGAGAAAGTATAATTATTATTAACGATTTTATTTGTTATATCTAAATATTTTTTATTAATAATAAAATCTTTTGTTTTTTCTTTTTCTTTTTTAGTAATAAAATCTTTCTCTTGTTTATTATTTAAATATTTAAGCCATAAATTATCATTAGTTAATTTATCTTTAAACATATTATCACCTTAAAGGAAGGAAAAAGATTGATATTCGATAAAATCGAAATAGACAAGACTATATATATTAAAGTTATCTACAAAACTATTTATATAATATACTGAGTCCCATTGTAGATACAGTTTCCTGTGTTCCTTCCAAATGTATTATAACAATAAATATTTATAGATTCTATAGTTTGACTAAAGATACTAGTTAGAATATAATATATGATTTGTTAGGGGATAATATGAAAGTAAATAAACAAGCTTTAAATAAGAAATTAAATAGTAAAGGTATTATGTTATCTCGGGAAGTACTTGATGATGTAATTGATATTTATCACTATGTAATTGATTTTGTTTCAGAAGTAGAAGGTATTAATAGTGATAATCGTTTTAATTTTATTTATTCTTCAACAAATGATGATATTATTTACTTTAATATTTTTAAAGCATTAATCATTATTAGAGAAAAAGATTTATTAAAGTATTTAGATTATTCATTATTAATTTATAGTTCAGGTTTTACTTTTAATTTTACTTTTGGATCTTTATGTGATTATTTAACTAAAATAATTAAAGATTATAATCGCTATAAAGAGAATTTTAAATATTATTTTTATGATAATAATCCTCATGTAATAGAAGATGTTATTGAATATCGATTTGATGAAATAATTAGTTCTGAATATATTGATAATGACTATAAAGATGTTATTGAAATGTTTGGTAGTATTTATGATAAATTTACAGAGAATCTTGAAGAATTAAATCGAATTTATCAAGATGATGAAAATAGTGATGGTGCTATTTATTTCAATGATTTTATAAAAGCCATTTTTCATTATTTTATCGATAAAAACATTTTAAGTGATGATCGAGATAGAGCCTATCTATTCTTAAAACATATTTATGATGATCTTTTTGGTACCATTGATAGATTAAATCTAGTAGGTTTAGATTGGGATAATCCATCTGATTATAACAGTGTTGCTAATATTTTTAATTATATAGATATTTTATATAAGAATTTTGATAAGAAAGTTAAAGTAATTAAATAAATGTCAATTACTTTTTCTTTTTTTTATTAATTATATTATAATAATAAGTTACCAGGTGAATTATGTTTAATGAAGAATTAAGAAAAGAACTAGAGGAATTTAGAAAAGAAACAGAAAACTTAAAAAAGGTTTTAGAAAGAAAAATTAAATCTTGTGATCGTGTAGTTATTATTCCTCATAATTTTGCTGATATGGATGCTATTGGTAGCGCTATTGGTCTATCTTTAATTGCAACCCATTTTAATAAACCATATACTATTATTGATAATGATCCATCTCATTTAATCGAAGCTGGTGTTAAGAAAATAATTAATGAGTGTGATGGCAAGTATGAAATAATAACTAAAGATAAATATATGAAAAAAAGAGGTAATAAAGAATTATATATTCTAACGGATGTTAATAAAACAGATTTAATATGTGTAAAAGATATACTACCTTCTGAAGATCATATTGTTATTATTGATCATCATGAACCAGATGATACAACAGTTAAAGCAACGCAAAAATTTATTAATCCAAAAAGAAGTAGTGCTAGTGAAATGGTAACTGATTTATTAAAAACAATGGAAATTGATATACCTAGTGATGTTGCTACATATTTATATTCAGGTATTTTCTTAGATACTGTAAGATTATCTAAGCCAAAGAGTCGACTTGCTTTACATATTGCTGCTGATTTAAAAGATTATGGAGCTGATACCAATCGTGTAAATGATTATTTTAAAGAAGATTTAGAAAGTTATTTAAAAGTTCATGAATCTATTAAAAATATTAAAATACATAGTTGTATGCTTGCTATTATTAAAACTAATGAAGATATTGTATATACTAAAGAAGAATTATCAAAAATTGCTGATGAAGCAATGATCCTTGGAGCTGATGCATCGTTTGCTATTGGTGTAAGAAATGATAATACAATTGGTATTTCTGCAAGATCAACAGGAAATATCGATATTAATGCTATTATGGAAAAATTTGGTGGTGGAGGCCATGATAC
>JAEEZO010000012.1 GCA_016291895.1 Caryophanales bacterium | reverse complement strand
ACGTTTTTGAGTTGAATTAACCTTAGTTTGTTTTCTTTTGATGTTATTAACACCAACTAAAAGTACTGGTGATTTTGGTTTTCTAACCTTATTACCTCTTCCTTTTTTTACTAATTGATTAATTGTAGGCATATTGTCTCCTTTCCAACACACACCCTGGTGTATCATTTTTGTTATTAATATTAGGTTTTGCCTTAGACAAAACCCAATTTCACAAACAAATAGTAATATACATTATTCTTGTTTTCATGTCAATATTTAATTTCATTTTTTTATAAAAAAAGGATGATTTCTCATCCTTATCTTTTATTCTGTTTTTGCTTCTTCAGGTTCAGCTGGAGCAGCTGGAGTAATTTCTGGTGTTGTTACAATCTTTGGAACTTCTACTGTTACAGGAGCAACAGGTGTTTCCATAGCAACTTCAGGAATAGCTGGAGTTTCTGGAACAGGAGCAGGTACTGCTTCTGTAGGAACATCTAAAGTAACAGGACCTTCTTTAACTTCTGTAGCTTCACCTACTGGTTTTAATGCAGGTGTTTCTGTTGGATTAACAGGAGTTATAGAACTTGCTTTTTCATCATTAACTTCAGCAATTGGTTGTTCTGCTAATGGTGCAGGTTCAGCTTTTTTCTTAGCTTTTCTTGATACAACAAACATTATAATAAGAATAACTAGAATTAATAAAGCTCCACCAGCAACAATTAATAAATTCATTATATTCCAAGCTTCAAACTTGAATTCAATTGTTGATCCTTCTTTCCAATCCATTAAGTTCCATTCTAGAACTTTTCCATCTTCTGATGTTTTTGTAGCATTACTACTTATAGCCTTAATTGGAACTTCAACACGATAATTAACATTCATCATTTTCTTGATTTGATCTAAAGAGTCATCATCAATAATATTATTTTCATCAGTAGTTGGTGTTTCACCTTCAATTGGCGTTTCACTTTCAGTTGGTGGAACAGTAGTATCATCTTTTGGAGTTTCACCAGTTGTATCATCAACAGGGGTTTCATCTACTTTTCCGTCTTCTTTTGGAGTTTCTGGCACATTATTGTCATTAACTTCATCAACCATTGTTTCAACTTCAGTTTCTTCAATTAGTTCTTCATCAGGATTAGTAGGTTGTTCTTGACCTTTTTGTTGATTTTCAAGTTCATCCATAATGTCATTATTAACAGTTGTTGTGAATTTAGCAGTATAAGTATTCTTTAAGAATCCTTTTTCTACTTTGAAATATTTAGTATTCTCATCAACTTTATCAAGATTTACTACTCTTACTTCTCCTTCATAACTTAAATCATCTAAGTTTCCAAGAGATTTAGTAGCTTTAATACCAGTATATCCATCTTCTTTATAATCTGATACTTTATATCCTTCTTCTTCTAATTTCTTAGAATTACCTTTGAATGAATCAGTACTAGCTCCTTCTTGACCCATCATTTGGTCCATCATTGCCATTACATAGAAGCTTTCTACATCTTTTGTAAGGGATATTTTCATTCCTGTTTCAACTTTAATACAACCTGATGTCATAGCTAAGACAACAAGAAGTATTAATGCTTTTAATTTAAAATTTTTCTTCATATATACCTCTCTATTCTAATAATATTATAAAAACTTTTTTTAAAATCGTCAATATAAAAAAAGCTACTAGATTGTAGCTTCTTTTATTTATGTTTAATAACAAAATATTTCTTTTTACCTTTTCTAATAATTGTATAATCACCAATAGCATCTTCTTTTTTGATAACAAATTCTAAATCATTTATTTTATCACCATTAATACTAATAGAATTACTTGATATCATCTCACGAGCTTCACGTTTACTTGTACAAACAGATGCTTCTACTAATAAATCAACAATGTTCTTATCTTCAGATACTTCAAAACTTGGAATGTTACTAAAGGCATCATGTAATTCATCTACACTTAATTCTTTAATATTTCCACTAAATAAAGCTTCTGTAATTTTAAGTACTTTTTCATATTCTTCTTTTCCATGAATATCTGTTACTACTTCACGAGCTAAAGCTTTATGAGCTAATCTTAAATGTGGTTCATTCTTATTAGATTCTTCTAATTCTTCAATCTCTTCACGTGATAACATTGTTAATTTCTTTAAATGATCAATAACAATAGCATCATCAGTATTTAGTAAATATTGATATAAATAGTATGGACTAGTCTTTTCTTTATCAAGCCATACAGCATTACCTTCACTTTTACCAATCTTATTACCTTGTTCATCTAAAACAAGTGGCATTGTCATACCATATACTTCTTTACCTAAAGTTCTTCTAATTAACTCAATACCTGAAGTAATATTTCCCCATTGATCAGAACCTGCTACTTGCATTGTTACATTTCTTGTTTCATATAAATGTTTAAAATCTAGGGCTTGTAAAATCATATAAGAAAACTCAGTAAATGATAATCCATTATCTAATTGTTTCTTAACTTTATCTTTATCTAACATATAATTAACTGTGAAATGTTTACCATAATCTCTTAAAAATTCAAGTACATTAATATCTTTAATCCAATCATAGTTATTAACGGTTTCACAACCTGTTATTCTTTCCACTTGAGCTTTTAACTTTAAATAGTTTTCATTTATAGTATCAAAACTTTGTAATGTTCTTTCTCCCTTGCCACGTGGATCACCAATTAAAGCTGTAGCACCACCTACAAGTAGTATTGCTTTATGACCAGCTTTAACAAGTCGTCTAGCTGTAACAAGTGATGAGTAATGTCCTATATGTAAACTATCCGCTGTTGGATCTGTTCCCCAATAAAATGTTACACACTCATTGTTTAATACTTTCTCTATTTCTGGACTACTTACATCTTGTATTAATCCACGCCACTTTAAATCTTCAAATAATGTCATATTATTCATCTCCTTTTATTTTTGATATAACCTTTCTTGTTTTTGTACTTTCGTATTTCTATCTTCTTTTATTACTTGATCTGTCCATTCACCATATTCACTCCAAGAAGCACATCCACATTTTTCACATGATGTTACATATTCTCTACATGAACGAATAGCTCTTGTACAACGATAAAATTTATCAGGTCTTTCTTTATCTCCTGTATCATTTCCTGAACTACAACTAGTATCATATCGACAATTAGTATATTTTTCATATTCACCAACATAATCACTAGCACTTGTTTTATTATTACAATGACTTCCTGTTGTATGCCATTCAGTATAACTTTTACAACCTGCTTCTTTGCAATTATTACATTTAGTACATGTACTTTTTCGATATAACATTTTCTTAACTAAAGTAATACTACATTTACCAGTATTACCTGCTATGTCTTTTACATAATAATTAAACTTACCTTCTTTAGCTTCTAATGAATTAACGTTTTTACCAGTAAAATCTTTATTTGTTCCATAATAACTTAATTCATTATTATCAGATTTTGTTATTTCAATAGTTTTATCATTTAATTTTAATGAACATGTTGGTTCAGTTTTATCAATATTAACTTTTACAATAACTTCACTTTTATTATTACTAGAATCAATGGCTTTAATATGAACAATATTAGTTCCATCATTATTAATTAAAATATTGTTATTATTAACTTTCTCTTCTTTATTTTCACTACCTTCAATATAGTAAAATAATTCATAATTGGTTTCATTATCAACATTTATTTTTAAATTAACATCATGATTTACCCAAGTATTTTCATCTATATTACCATCTACTTTAATTATAGGAGCTTCTTTATCATATTCATCAACAATAAAAACTATTTTATTTACGAATTCTTTTTCATTATAAAGATAACTTATTGAAACCTCTGATACTCCTTTAGATAAAGCTTTTACTTTATTATCATTTAAAGAAATAACGTTATTATTACTTACATTCCATTTTAAAGTAATATTATTACCATTATCTTCAAATTTATAATTAATTGTATATTCATCACCTACAAACAAATTAACAACTTTATTATCGATTGTTAATGTAGGTGGAATCGATACTTTTTCTTTTTTTAACATCAAATAAACAACTAATATAATTGATAAAACAATTATTGTAATTAATATATTAAATATCAATTTCTTATTTTTCATAAGATTTTCCCTTTTTATAACTTAATATTATTTATCATTAATAATATCAATTCCATGGCTAGTACCAATACGAGTAACACCTTCTTTAATAAATTCTTCGGCTTGTTTACTATTTTTAATACCACCACTTGCTTTAACTTCTAATACATCATTTTTATGTTTCATTATTAATTTAACATCTTCTAGTCTTGCTCCTTCTTTATCAAAACCCGTACTTGTTTTAATAAAATGAACAAATGTTTCATTACATATTTCTGTCATTTTAATAATTTCTTCTTCTTCTAATAAACAAGTTTCAATAATTACTTTTAATACTTTACCATCAATTGAATCTCTTATTGTTTCAATTTCATCTTTAACATAATCATAATCTTTATTCTTTAAAGCATTGATATTAATTACCATATCAATTTCTTTAGCTCCGTTATGGATAGCATCTATTGCCTCATATTGTTTAGTTTCAACTGTATTATAACCATTAGGGAAACCAATAACGGTACATACTTCTGTTGTACTACCTTTTAAATATTCACTGGCAGCTTTTACGTAATATGGTGGAATACAAACTGTTGGAAAATGATATTTCTTTGCTTCCTCACATAATTTCATAATATCTTCTGCTGTTGCAACTTTAGATAAATTCGTATGATCAATATAATCACTTAAATTCATAATTACCTCCTAAAAAATAAAAAGAATTCTATTATATAGGAACGCTTACCGTGGTACCATCCTACTTTAATAGAATTCTATTACTCAATATCTTAACGCGATTAACGTTTTAACTCCATCATTGTAACTTCCTTATTAAATCTATTAGTTTCCACCAACCACTAACTCTCTTAAATAATTTAATAATTCCTTATGACTTCTTCGTTAAATATATTTGTATGTTAACATAGTTTTTTTGAAAACACAATATTATTAATTATAATATCTTAATTTTCAACAATTCTAAATGATACCGATTTACTTCCTGTATAATTACCTTTACCATTTACTGTTATTGTTCCTGTTCCAGGACCAATATTACTTCCATAACTTAAAGAATAATCTGTTCCAATTATTAATGATCTAGTTGTTCCATTAAGGGTCATTTTAACAGTAACATTTGGTCTTATTCCACTTCCTGTAAACGTATATGTAGATGAATAACCTGTAATCGTTGCAGATGACATACTAACAGGACTTATTGTACATGTCTTTGTACTAGTACTACTATGAGATGAATCTGGATTACATCCTACTTGATATGATCCTACATTTACTTGATTTGCATTAGTAACAGATCCTCCTGTACATGTCGCAATTGGACTATTAGTTCCATTATATGCTCTATTTTGACATGTAATAGTAGCTGGTGGAGGACTTGTAATAGTAAAACTTACTGTTCTACTTCCCGTATAGTTTCCTATACCATTTACTGTTATTGTTCCTGTTCCAGGACTTGAATTACTTCCATAACTTAATGAATAATCAGTTCCACTTGTTAATGTTCTTGTTGTTCCATTAAGAGTAATTTTTACGCTAACAGTTGGTTTTATTGGCTTTCCTGTATATTGATATGATGTTGGATAGCCTGAAATCGTTGCTGATGATAAACTAGCAGGACTTATTGTACATGTCTTTGTACCAGCACTACTATGAGATGAATCCGGATTACATCCTACTTGATATGATCCTACATTTACTTGATTTGCATTAGTAACAGATCCTCCTGTACATGTTGCAATTGGTAGACTAGTTCCATTATATGCTCTATTTTGACATGTAATAGTAACCGGTGGAGGACTTGTAATAGTAAAGCTTACTGTTTTGTTTCCTGTATAATTTCCTCTACCAATAACTGTTATTGTTCCTGTTCCAGGACTTGAATTACTTCCATAACTTAATGAATAATCGGTTCCACTTGCTAGCGTTCTTGTTGTTCCATTAAAAGTAATTTTAACTGTAACATTTGGTCTTATTGCACTTCCTGTATATTGATATGAAGATGAATAACCTGAAATCGTTGCTGAAGTTATACTAGCAGGACCTATTGTACATGTTTTTGTACTAGTACTACTATGAGATGAATCTGGATTACATCCAATTTGATATGATCCTACATTTACTTGATTAGCATTGGTAACAGATCCACCTGCACATGTTGCAATTGGACTATTAGTTCCATCATACGTCCTATTTTTGCATGTAATTGTAACTGGAGTTGGACTATTTATAGTGAAACTTACTGATTTACTTCCCGTATAGTTTCCTTTACCAATAACTGTTATTGTTCCTGTTCCAGGACTTGAATTACTTCCATAACTAACATTATAATCTGTTCCATTTATTAATGTTTTAGTAGATCCATTAAGAGTAATCTTAACAGTAACATTTGGTCTTATTGCACTTCCAGTATATTGATATGATGTTTGATGTCCTGTGATTGTTGCTGATGATATACTAAGAGGACTTATTGTACATGTCTTTGTACTAGTATTACTATGAGATGAATCTGGATTACATCCAATTTGATATGATCCTGCATTTACTTGATTTGCATTAGTAACAGATCCTCCTGTACATGTTGCAATTGGACTATTAGTTCCATTATATGATCTATTTTGGCAGGTAATAGAAACTGGTGGGGGACTTGTAATAGTAAAACTTACTGTTTTACTTCCCGCATAATTACCTTTACCAATTACGGTTATTGTTCCTGTTCCAGGACTTGAATTACTTCCATAACTAACATTATAATCAGTTCCACTAATTAATGATCTAGTTGATCCATTAAGCGTTATTTTTACACTAACAGTCGGTCTTATTGCACTTCCTGTATATTGATATGTTGATTGATATCCTGAAATAGTTGCAGATGATAAACTTACAGTACTAATTTGACAATATTTAGATACTGTTCCTGTATAATTACCTTTTCCCGTACATGTAACATTATGTGATCCTGCATTTACTTGATTTGCTCCTGTCAATGTTCCACCATTACATGTAGCAATTGTTTGTTGTTGGCCATTATATACTTTATTATTACATTCTATTGTTACCGAAATTGGATTAATCGTAAATTGAACTTCTTTTGAACCAATATAATTCCCTTTACCAGTTATTGTTATTGTTGCCTGACCTACATTAGTATTATTAGATATATTATATGTATAATCGGTACCTTTAACTAATGTTCTTCCATTTATTTTAACATCAAAATTAGGATTAATAGGGGATCCTGTATATAATGTAGAAGATATTCCCGAAACAGTTGCATTGGAAATATTTATAGCACGTATCATACATGTCTTTGTTTGGGCATCAGAATAATTATTATCTCCATTACAATTTATTTGATATGAACCAACATTTGTTTGATTAGCATTAGTAATATTTCCACCATCACAAGTTGCAATTACTTGAGATTCACCATTATATTCTTTATTTTGACATGTAATTGTTAATGGTTTCTTCATAATTGTTATTGCTAAAGTACAATTAGATTTAGCTGGATTATATAAATCATTTCCATTAGTTTCTACAATTACATAATAATTACCTGTTCCTTTTGGTGCTTCACCAACATTGTTAGCATTAATAGTATTCGTCTTAATACTACATTTACTATCACTATAATAAGTTATATTTTCCTTTGAACCACTTTTAGATGTTACTGTGGCACTTAAAGGATTACCTGTATAAACAGCATTTTTTGATCTAATAGTAATTACATCTTCCATCTTTTTAACTGTTATTTTACTTGTTGCTGTCTTACCATTTTCTGTTCTTACGGTAATCGTGGCTGTTCCAGGTTTAACAGTTTTTATAATTCCATTATTTATAGTAACAACACTTGTATTAGAACTTTCCCATGTAACATTAATACTAGTCGCATTACTTGGTTTAATGACTTCTTTTAAGATTATGGTTTCACCAACATCTAATGATACATCTTTTTTATCAATTGATATTTCGGAAATAGGTATAACTGTTGAAGTTACTGTTATGGTTGCTGATACCGTTTTATCATTTATTGTTTTAGCGGTTACTGTTACTTTACCTTCTTTAAGACCTTTTACAACACCATTATTAACAGTCGCAACACTATTATCACTACTTGTCCAAACAAGAGATTTATCCGTAGCATTACTTGGAGTAATTATTGGGGTTAACGTAACTGTACCGCCAATATTTATTGACTCACTAGTTGCATCCAACTCAATACTATATGGATAAATAACTTTCTTTTTAACATCAACATTAACTTTAGCTTCTTTACCATTATTAGTTCTTGCTGTAATTGTTGCTCTTCCTTCTTTACGAGCAATAATATATCCGTTTTCAACAATTGCAATAGATTTATTACTACTTTCCCAAGTAACATTTTTACTAGTTGCATTTTTAGGACTAATAGTATATTCAATTGGTGTTGTATCACCTACATATATCTCAACCGTATCTTTATCTAACTTAATACTAGATACTGGTACAACATTACTATTTGATACCATCTCACATGTTGCAACTAATCCATTTGATGATGTTGCCGTAATAGTAGCATTTCCATTACCAACAGCTGTTACTTTACCATTATTATCTACTGTAACAACCTTATCATCAGAACTTTTCCATACAAGATTTTTATCAGTTGCCTCACGTGGTTCATAAGTAACATCTAATTGTACATTTTCACCAACATCTAGAGAAACTTTATTTGTTTCAAAATATATATCATCTAATTCAATATCTGCTAATTTTTCATCAATAACATATACTTTAACAATCTCTTTGGATTTAGATTCATTAGTAACTGTTATATTTACTTCTCCTAATGCAAGAGCTTTTATATTTCCATCTTCGACAGTTGCAATACTTGGATTATCACTTTCCCATAAAGCATATCCATTTTTCTTTAAATTATATATATAGATTTTTCTTTCTTCACCGACTTTAACATAAATAGATTTTTCTGATAAAACCATTTTATTTCTATTTTCAGCTTTAACAACGAGTTTAATACTATCTTTAACTTTTTTATTACCTTTAACCGTTACGGTAATTGTTACTTCACCAGGAGATATTGCTTTAATAAAACCATTTTCATCAATAGTTACAATATTATTGTTACTACTTTCGTAAATTATGTCATGATTCTTATCAATAGTTTTATCAATTTCTAGTTGATATCCCCATCCTACTTCAAGTTCTTTAATATCACTTTTAATTGTAACTATTTCTTTATCTACTTTATCAACACTAATTCCAGCCCATATTGCTACTCCCAAAATTATTAATAAAATGATAATTAATATCGTTACAATTATCTTTTTGGTCTTACTCATAAACATACTCCCTATTATCAAATTTATTATATCAAACATTTAGATAATGATATATAGTTTTTAATAAAAAAACCTACTTATTAGTAGGTTTAAATCTTAATCGATAATTACATTTTTGACATAAAGGATTAATAATCTTATTATTTTGGAAATTCTTTTTTAACTCACAATAGGTTTCATTATTTAAAATATCATCCATATTATCATTAAAAATATTACCAAGTGGTATCATACCATTACTATCAAGACAACACGGTACAACTACTCCATTTGAAAGAATAGCAATATGACTTCTTGTTCCATAACATGTTCCAACATTGCTTTCGATTATTTCTCCATCATTTGGCCAAGTGAATTCAATATCTTTATCAACATAAATATTATCTTTAATCTTTATATTTTTATCATTATATATTTTATCAACAATTAGAGTGGATAAATTATAATGCTTCTTTATTTTATCCACAATTGTTGTGGATACTTTTTTTAGGTTATCCAAAGTCCATAAACGATAAATAATAGTTATTTTTTTACTTAATTCATCACAAGTGTTAAAGACATCATCAAAATATGTCTTAATATTATTTTCCGAATGAAGAGATATATTAATTTGTTTAATTTTATGTTTCAATAATATATCTTTTTTATTCTTTAACAAAGTACCATTAGTTGTTATACAAACTTTAACATTATATTTATCACATATATTTAAAATATCATCAAATTTAGAATGAATAAGAGGTTCTCCCTTAACATGCAAATAAATAGATTCCGTATAATTAGCTACTTTATCTAAAACAGTATTAAATTCATCAAGTGACATTTCTTTCTTTTCACGATTATCAATAGAACAAAAAGAACAATTTAAATTACATTTATTAGTAATCTCAATATATATTTTCTTAAAGTTACTCACTTTTCATCTCCAATAAAATATCACGAAGTTCCATAGCTCTTTCAAAGTCAAGAACAGAAGCTGCTTTTCGCATTTCATTTTCAATTTGTTCCATCTTAGCAAGACGTTCTTTTTTGCTCATCTTAACTTCTTTTTTATCACTAGTACGATCATCAATGTTACTAATTAAATCACGAATTTCTTTAATAATTGTTTTAGGAACAATACCATGTTCTTTGTTATATGCTTCTTGAATTTCACGTCTTCTTTTAGTTTCTTCAATAGCTTCATTCATACTATCAGTATAGTGATCAGCATACATTATGACATGACCATTAGCATTTCTTGCACAACGACCAATTGTTTGAATAAGACTTCGATTACTACGTAAGAAACCTTCTTTATCAGCATCAAGAATTGCAATTAAACTAACTTCAGGAATATCAATACCTTCACGTAATAAGTTAATACCAACAACTACGTCATATGTTCCCAATCTTAAATCTCTTATAATCTTTAATCTTTCAAGAGTTTTAACTTCTGTATGTAGATAAGCTACTTTAATATCTAATTGTTTTAAATAATTAGTTAATTCTTCAGCCATATGTATAGTAAGAGTTGTAACAAGAGTTCTTTCATTTCTTTCCATACGTTCTTTGATTTCACCAACTAAGTCATCAATTTGACCAGTAGTTTTACGTACTTCAACTGTTGGATCTAATAGTCCCGTTGGTCTAATGATTTGCTCTACCACATGATTATCTACAAGATCTAATTCATAGTCTCCTGGTGTTGCTGATACAAAGATCGTTTGATTAAGTTTCGATTCAAATTCTTCAAATTTTAAAGGACGGTTATCAAGAGCACTTGGTAATCTAAAACCAAAATCAACAAGATTCATTTTTCTTGCTCTATCACCATTATACATACCACGTACTTGAGGAACAGTAACATGACTTTCATCAATCATTAACAAGAAATCATCAGGGAAGAAATCTAATAAACATGTTGGAGCTTCACCAGGCTTTTTACCACTTAAATGTCTTGAATAGTTTTCAACACCACGACAGAAACCAGTTTCTGCTAACATCTCTAAATCATAATTGGTTCTTTGTTCAATACGTTCTGCTTCAAGAGGTTTATTATTATCTTTAAAATATTTAATTCTATCTTCTAGTTCTTCTTTAATTGTTTCTAGGGCTCTTTCTAATTTATCATCGCTTGTTACAAAGTGACTTGCTGGGAAAATACTAACTGTTTTTTTATTATTTTCAATAGTACCTGTTAATACATCAATTTCACTTATTCGATCTATTTCATCACCAAAGAATTCAATTCTTAATCCATGTTCATGTTCATTAGATGGTATTATTTCAACAACATCACCTTTAACTCTAAAAGTACCACGTTTAAAATCTAAATCATTTCTTTCATACAACATATCAACAAGTTTATGTAATACATCATTACGATCAATGGTTTCACCTACATTTAAAGTTAACATATGGTTTTGATAGTCATCAACTTCACCAATACCATATATACATGATACTGATGCTACTACTATTACATCACGATAACTAAGTAACATACTTGTTGCGTAATGACGAAGTTCATCTATTTCATCATTAATACTAGCATCTTTTTCAATATACGTATCACTAGAAGGTACATAAGCTTCCGGTTGATAATAATCATAATAACTTACAAAATAACATACATGATTATTAGGAAATAATTCTTTAAATTCAGAATATAATTGCCCTGCAAGTGTTTTATTATGAGCAAGAACTAAAGTTGGCTTATTAACTTCTTTAATAACATTAGCCATTGTAAAAGTTTTACCTGTTCCTGTTGCTCCTAATAATACTTGATTCTTTTTACCAGAATTAAGTCCATCTACTAATTCTTTAATAGCTTCTGGTTGATCTCCACTAGGTTCAAATTTACTTACAAGTTCAAACATATATACCTCCTTTTGTTATTTTATTTTATCAATTGATTAAAAGAAAAACAAGAGAGTTATTCTCTTGTTTTTATTTTCTTCTTGGGGGTCTATTTCGAAGTCTTCTCATTTCTTCTCTTATTAATCTATCTTGTCTTTCGCGTTCTTGTCTTTCCCACATTTCTCTTACATATGGAACAGCCGTATCATAAACAGGAACATGTTGAGTTTTTTGATCTACATATGGAATTATTCTTTCACTTGCCATTTTTTCTTCATCGAATCCTGTAAGTAACATTTTTTCTAAAGCAGCAATACATCCATATCTTGTTCTATGTTTTCTAAAAAATTCTACGGTTTTATCATAAAATTTACTAATCTTCATTGCAAACCTCCCTTTGAACGATGCTAACTACCTTCTCAAGTTTTTCTTTTTCTTCTTCGGTTATTGGTAATATCTCATTATCTTGATATCTACCTAAATAGATATTGGCATCGCCATCTTCATTTATTTTATTATCGGTATAAACAACATAATCTCTATTGTTTTTTTCATCATGAGTAGTAAATAATACATCATATTCTTCTTCTATACCATTAATAACTGTCGAAATTTTATCTTTCATATAAATCTCCTACTATATTGATTATATAATGTTAAAAATAATATATCAATATATCTTATTGGTTAATTACCAATTTAAAAAAAAGACAAGATTATATCTTGCCTTTAATTATATAATTCTGAAGTCAATTTAACTTCCATATTAGCGAGTTTTCCCTTAAAGAATCTCATTGGGATACCTTGTTCATCAATAGTTGCACCAAAAGTTACAGTTGTTGGTGTATTATCAGATAAAACAGGTGAATTAGAACTATTCTGATCAAACATCGTTAAGGTTTTTCCACCTGCAGGTATCGAAGTACCAGTTTGATTAGTAGAATATGTAATTTTAACAACACCATCACGTCTTGTTATATTTACATGAATTGGTTCGGTAGCAGTAGCTGGCTCTAACCATATATTTGTTCCTGTAGCATATTGATCTACCGTCTTTGTTCCCCATCTACTTGTAAATTCAATTTTATCCCAACTATTCGTATTAAATCTGATTACAAATCCTGGATAATTCAACGATTGTTTTTCAAATTTACCATTCATAATTGTTGATTGTGGGAATGCACTCTTACCATATTCAACAATATCAAAATTAATATCAAAATCTCGATTTCTATTATCTATATTATAAAGAATGATACCAGAGTCATCATAATCGCCTGGAGTTCCAGAGTACTCTCTAATTCCAGATAAACGATAATGATAATAAACCGCATTCCATTTTGCATATAGTGTTACATCACCAGATGGAAAATATGGACTTTCTACTTTATTTGTATGTTCTTCATCTGTATACCAACCCATAAATTCTGCAATGAATGTACATTCTCTCTCTTCAGGAGTTGTATGGGTTGCATCTTTTGGATAAACACATTCTTCCTTCGTTAATTCTGGTAATACAATACTACTACCTGGATCTACTTTTTCTAACTCAGTTGTTGTAGTAACAGTCGTACGTGGATCTTTATTTATTAAAGTAACTGTATAAATATGATAATAAGGTCCTATGTTTGTATCCTTAGTTATACTAATTGTTCTAGTTAATGAATCTGTTACTCCATCACTCCATTTAGTAAATGGTTCATCATCTTCATCACGAGCATTAGCAACCAATGTTAATTGTGTTCCATAATAATAACTACCACTTGATGCACCTGTAACATTAGTTTCATTCATAATATGTAAGTCATATTTATTACGATAATAATAAAACTTTAATGTTAATGTACCTTGAGAATTAATTTTACCACGAGATACTTCATCAGGATGATTTGGATTATATGAATAAACTATATGATTTAAATCATTATAAGTATGATTTTCAATATCTTTATGAGTTCCTGTAACATTAGAATTAGTCGTTCCTGTTTTATGTTCTGTTTCACTAGCTAGAAGAACATAATCTCCATTAACATCTTGACCATAATGTTCAATAGTATAAGCGGATGTGCCTGCAGTAAATGAACCGGTTATTGTAACATCTTCTGCTGGCATCTTAAAGGTTCCGGTTCTACTCCATCCACTAAAGACATAACCTTGAGCTGTAGCATTATTAGCTACGGTTACAGTTTCATCATATTTATATTTTCTTAATATTGGTAATACTGTAGCGTCATCTGGAATAATATCACCAATATAACTATAAGTTACTTCATATTTATTTCTTGTATAGTATAGTTTTAATACTAAAGTACCATTACGATCAACATTTCCTGATAATATATTATTTTGATTATTAGTTTCAAACGTGAAGCCTTGATCACTTCTTTGAACAGCATCTACTGTTGTATCAGTTGTTCCTTCTAATTCATCAGTTTTAAATAATGAATAATTAGTATCATTTATATTTTCATAATAATGTTCTACTTTATAAGGAGTATCTGTATTGGCACTCCATGTACCGGTTATTGT
>JAEEZO010000011.1 GCA_016291895.1 Caryophanales bacterium | reverse complement strand
TATAAAGAATTATTGGAAGTTAAAGAAAAGAAATATATCTATAATCTTGTTTATCAAGGTGGTCAAATTGTTATTTCCGTAACGGAAATATTAATGTTAATTAATGGTACTAACTTTATGCATGTACTATTAATGCATAGTATTGTAAGACTTATTGCAAGACTAATTATTGCCTTTATATGTAAAAAGAAATTTCCAGAAGCTAATGTCTTTAATAAAGAAAAAGATTATAGTTTCAAAAAGTTATTACCATCACTTATTTTCCATAAAATATGTGGTTTAGTAAGTAGTAATATTGATACGGTTATTATTTCATCATTTTTAGGACTTGGTTATGTTGCTATATATTCAACATATAGTTATATCATTACCATGATGAAAAATATCTTAGGGAAACTATCAAGTTCAATGACGGCAATCGTTGGTAATAGTCTAGTTAAATCAAGAGATAAGATGTATGACTTGTACATGGAATTTGATGCAATGTTATTCTATATTGCCATCATTGTATGTATACCTCTTACACTTGCTATTAATAAGTTTATTGATATCTTCTATGAAGGTAGTATTAAAACATCAATGTTAATTGCGTTTTCATTTGTACTAATATTATTTTCGTTTATTGTAAAACTTGCTACAACGATGTTTGTGGCTGCTGATGGGTTATATAAAGAGACTAGACATTGTGCAGTAGTTGATGCATCTATTAACTTAGTATTATCACTATCATTAGTTCATTTCATTGGTATATCAGGTGTTCTTCTTGCAACGGCAATCTCTGTCTTTATCGCTGAATATACAATGAAATGTATGGTTGTACATAAACATTCATTTAATAAAAGTAGTAAGGCATATTTTATAAAGAATATTAAATTCTTTATTACATATTTTGTAGATTTAGTACTTGGTTATTATATTATTAAACAATTTACAATTAATACGATCGGTACATGGTTTATAACATTCTTAATCTTTACAATATTAAATGCATTATTAATATTACTTGTCTTTAAAATATTTAAAGAAACAAAGTTTATTAAGAGAGTTAAAGTATTATTTAAAAGGGCTTAATCTAGATTAAGTCTTTTTTTGTATAGTTGTTTTTAATAAAGTATTAATGTGGTAAAATATAAGTGAGGTATATATGAAGAAAGTATTATTTGTTCAAGTTTCATGGAAAAGTTATGGTGGTATTTGGCAAGTTAATAAAGTTGTTGCAGAGGAGCTTGTTAAACATGGTTATGACGTTTCTTTTGCTTTTATAAGACAAAATAAAACAGATTATGAGCCAGAATATGATAAAAGAATAAAGATTAATGTTATTAATCCTAATTTAGAATGGATGACTCATAGTTATCGAGATATTATAAAGGATAAAAGTATTGATAAACTAAAAGTAAGAATTAATCATGATCGCAATCTAAAAAAAGATAAAAAAGTTTTTCAAAAACTTATTCGTGATAATAATTATGATTATATTATTACAACACAATATGAACTTTTGGATTTAATTCCAAAAGAATATTTATCTCGTGTATTTCATGAACAACATACTTCTTTTGAAAATAGTTGGTCTCATCGAGGTACTAAAGATACATTACTTCGATATAATAATAAAATTAACTTTATATGGTTATCAAAGAAAACAATGGAAGATGCTTTAGATAAAGGATTAAATAATTGTTATTATTTATATAATCCGTTAAGATTTGAAAGCAAAGAAAAGTCAAAAGTTAATAACAAAAGATTAGTTACAATATCAAGATTATCTAAACAAAAAAGACTTGATAAAATGATTCTCTTTTGTGAAGAAATCTTTAAAGATAAGAAATATAAAGATTGGGTTTTAGAAATATATGGTGATGGATTACAAGAAGATAATTTAAAGAAATTAATTCATAATCATGATCAAGTTAAATTAATGGGTAGAGTAGATGATCCAATAAAAATATTACTTAAAAGTGATATTAATCTAAATACAAGTGATAGTGAAGGTTTTCCAATGAGTATCTTAGAAGCTTGTGAATGTGGTATTCCAACTGTTAGTTTAATCTTTGGTGAATCAGTATATGAAACAATTATTGATAGAGAAACAGGTTTTATTTGCAAAGATAAAGAAGAGTTTATTAAAAGAGTCAAAGAACTTATGGATGATAATAGACTTCTTAAAGAGTTTAGTGACTATAATGTTGCTTTTGCTAGTAAGTTTAAACCCGATATTGTTGTCAAAAAGTGGATAAAAATGTTTCAAGTGATAGATAATAGAAAATAAGTATGATATATTATTAATTATGAGGAGGGTGTTATGAAGAAAGTCTTGTTTATAGCAAGTACTGGTGGTCATTTATCTGAGTTAATGCAACTAAAAGAACTATTCAAGTATTATGACTATCATATTGTTACTGAGAAAACAAAAACAAATGTTTCACTAAAAGATGAATATAAAGATAAAATAGACTTTTTAATCTTTGGAACAAAAGATCATTTTTTAACGTATCCATTTAAGTTCTTCATAAATTGCCTTAAGTCAATAAGACTATATCATAAAATCAAACCTGAATTTATTATTACTACCGGAACCCATACAGCCGTTCCCATTATCTTTTATGCAAAATTATTCCATAAAAAGAAAACTAAAGTAGTATTTATTGAAACATTTGCTAATAGTGTTACTAGAACATTATCTGGTAAAATGATATATAAAAGAGCTGACTTGTTTGTTGTACAATGGAAAAGTATGCAAAAACTTTATCCAAAAGCAACATATGGTGGCTGGATATATTAGGAGGATAATATGATTTTAGTTACCTTAGGAACGCAAGATAAAAGTTTTAAAAGATTACTTGAAGCGGTTGAAAAACAAATAGATAAAGGAACTATTAAAGATAAAGTAGTAGTTCAAGCAGGATTAACAAAATATCAATCTGATAAGATGGAAATTTTTGATTTTATACCTGTATCAAAGTTTGATGATTTAATTAAATCATGTGATATTTTAATAACTCATGCAGGGGTAGGATCAATTATAACGGGTCTTAAAAACAATAAAAAAGTTATTGCAGCTGCAAGACTTAAAAAATATCATGAACATACTAATGATCATCAATTACAAATTGTTGATAATTTCGCTAAAAGTGGATATATTATTCCTTTAGAAAACTTTGATGAACTTGATAAAGCATTAAATAAAGCTAAAAAGTTTAAACCCAAACCATATGAAAGTAATACAAAGAATTTTGTTAAATTAATAAAAGATTATATTGATAATAATTAAAGAGAAGAAATTCTCTTTTTTTATATCAAAATAATTGTTGTAAATTAGATTTTTTTGGTGTAATATTATTATAGGATAATAAGGAGTTAGAATATGAATAAAAGGGAATTATTAAAGAAAATATACAATTTAAAAAATAATATTATCGTAAGTGGAAGAATTAATTCACGTAAGACATATGGAGTAATGTTTCCACTAGTAGAAGTATTAGAAGAAAATAATGAAAGTTTTCTAGTACTAGATTCAAAAGAAGAATATTTTAAAAGATTTTATAATGAATTAAGAGAAAAAGGATATGAAACAGTAGTTATTAATCTACGTAATTCATTAAATAGTGATGGATGGAATCCATTAACATATGCATATTCTTTATATTCTAATAATCATATAGATGAAGCAACAAGAAGTATTGAAAAAATTGCTTATATCCTATTTGATGGACAAGGAGATCCATATTGGACAATTTCTGCTAAGAATTTATTCCTAGGACTTGTATGGTTCTTATTTGAGAATGCAGAAGAAGAGGAAATTAACTTTAATAGTGTTATAGAATTATTAGATTTATTTAAAGATAAAGAATATTTATTTGAAGATTATGAAGGAGAAGAGTGTCGTTCTAGTATGTTACTAAATCCTATTATTAGAACAGCTGATGATACAAAGAACTCTATTGTTTCCGTAGTAAGACAAGCTTTATCTGTTTATACTAATTATCCTAATTTATCAAAAATGTTAGCAACACCAATGAAAGAATTACATCTTGATCATAAATTTGCTATTTTCTTAATTAATAGAGATGAAGATTTATACTTTAATGCACTAGCAGCTATCTTCATTGATCAATTCTATGATTTCTTAATGAAGAAAAGATATGATACAGCATTTAACTTCATCTTAGATAATTTTGAAACAATATCAACAGATTATCCAAATGTTAATATCTTACTTTCAAGTGGACCATCTAGAAAAGTAAGAACAATTATTGGAAGTAATGAAACATTTGATTATTATGATGATTATAGTGAATCAATTAGATCTACAGAAGAGACTGTAATCTTTAAGATGGATAATGAAGATTATAGTGTTCCAAATGATTATGAAAGAGTAGATTTAAATCAAGAAGTTGAATATCCAGTTCTACAAACAAGAGAAATTAAGACATTTAATATTTGCCCTTGTTGTGAAGGCGGAAAATGTACATGTGGTGACGATTGCAAGTGTGGTGATAAATGCACTTGTGGAGATGATTGTAAATGTGGATGTCATGAAGGAAAGCCATGTACTTGTGGCGATAATTGTACTTGTAAAGAATGCAATTGTCATAATGATGAATCATTTGATGATTATATTAGACATAATAGTTTTGATAATGTTGCAATGGACGTTAATATTAATGAATTATCAAGAAAGATTGATTTAGAAATTCAAAGATTAGAAGAAGAATTAAATGATGACATTCCTGATGATGAAGATGAAATATCAAGAGTAATTCGTAAGATTGATGAAGAAATCGCATATCTTGAACAACAAAATAAATTAAATGTTGAAAGTGTAGATAGTGTTAGAAATAACTTTAATTCTTTCCTAGAAAATAATAGTTTCGATGATCTTGCTAAAAATATTCAAGATACGAGTGTAAATGTTAATAATGTTGATGTTAACTTCACACCAATTGAACTTGAAGAATTAACAAAGAGAATCGATAAAGAAATTAAAAGACTAGATGAAGAATTAAATGATGATATCCCTGATGATGAAGAAGAAATTCAAAGATTAGTAAATAAGATTGAAAAAGAAATTCAAAAGTTAGAGGATGAAAGTACTGATGAATCAGTTAAACAAGTTCGTTCTAATTTCAATGAATTCTTAGATAAGAATGACTTTGAAGAAATTGAACCAGTTACTCATGATGATTTTGATGAATTAATTAAGAGTATTGATAGAGAAATCGAAAGACTTGAGAAACAAGAAGGAATAACTGAAGAAAAGAATGATTTTGAAAGATTCTTAGAAGATAATGATTTCAATGATATTGTTGAAAGTATTAAAGATGAAGATGTTGATGATAATGTAACTTATGCTCAATTAATTGAAGCGCTTGATAAAGAAATCGCTTTACTAGAAGAAAAAGTTAATAATGAAAATAAAGAATCATTTGAAGATATCATTAGAAGAATTGATGAAGAAATTGCAAGACTTGAAAGAGAAGAAATGATTGATCCTGAAATTTCTGATACAAGAGAAAATTATGATGAATTAATCGCTAAAATTGATGAAGAAATCGCAAGACTTGAAGAACAAGAAAAAGATACAAAAGAAGAAATTCAAAATCATGAACAAACTCCTAAATTTGATTTCAACGAAATTGAAAGATTAAATAAAGAAAT
>JAEEZO010000010.1 GCA_016291895.1 Caryophanales bacterium | reverse complement strand
GAAAACGATTGTTCCTTTAGAAAGAGATAATCAAATGAGATTATAAAAGACTCAAACTTAATTGTTTGAGTCTTTTTATTAATTTATTACTTGATATATAGCCATTTATATTAAATCGAGATGAATAATTATAAATCTTTTAGTTTCTCGATTTAATATATTATGTAATATTTTAATAAAAAATAAAAAAAGTCGATTAAATCGACTTAATTTCATATGGTGCTCGGGGTGGGAATCGAACCCACATGACTAAAAGCCACACGATTTTGAGTCGTGCGCGTCTACCAGTTCCGCCACTCGAGCAACAAATAGATTATATCATAAAAGATAGTTTATAGTAAATATATATGTAAAAAAGACATGGTTTTTTAACCATGTCTTCCTCCTCCTGTATGTCCGAATCCAGATGATCCAGAATGAGAACTAAATCCTCCTCCTGATCCACCAGAATCTGAACTTATTGTATGATGAGTAACAACACTATTGATAAAAGTATCAGTTCTCTTAGTGTAATTAATGGTGTTTTGATCAATAAAAGTATTAGCTTCATATGCGTGTTTAACCATTTTGTTTTTATTTACGTTTACGCCAGTAAAGATTGATGTACCAATTACTGCTGATATAAGCATTAATATAGTTGGAGCTTTATATTCTTCAGGTTCTTTAGGTGGTGGAACTAAGTGTCCTTTATCGTCTAATGTATATCCTTCCATTTCACTTGGAATTCCACTTTCATAAAAACTATCTAGTAAGCTTATAAAATGTTTAAATCCATTTAAATATTGTTTTCCCTTTATTTCATCATAAATTGTATCTAATATATCATCGATTTTTGGAGTGTAATAAAGTTGGGCATTTCCTGTTAATTCCATCGTGTAATATGGATTGGCTTCATATGTGTTTCTAAATAGAATAACACCATCATAATGTTTGGTATCAAGTCCAAAATCATTATAATCATAGAAGTCATCCGCATATGCTTCATTTTCACTATCATCTGTGTATGGTAAATTATCTGTAACAATTACTAAATCAAATCCTGTTTTCTTATAGTATGCATCAATTAAAAGTTTTAATTCTTGTTCTTCACTTTCTGTTAAGATATCAGAGAAGTCATATATTTTTTCTGATGCATCAACATATTTTGTTTTCATGATTGAATTTAATCTATCATGATAATCCGTTTCTTTTTTTACTCCATAATTATTTTCTTCAGTTCTTTCATATGTTTTAGTACTTGCATTAACATTAAAAGAGAAGAATAGGAGTAGTGTTAATAAACAATATAATATCTTTTTCATGTGTCCTCCTATAACTTAAATATTAGGTAACTTATTCCTAATACAATTAATGCAATAATAACAAAACATAAAATAGTATAAATGGTTACTTTTGTTTTATCTAATGGAATATCTCCTATAAATTTACCATTTTGTCCATTCATTGCAAATAAATATTGTTTATCTTTATATTTAACATTTACCATCCATACTGGAAGTAGAGCGTATTTAACATTTGTTAACTTCGAATTAATATTTTTTTGTTTAATATTTTTCGTTGCATAACCTTTAATATCATTTTCAAGTTCCATTTCAACTGATTTTTTTACGCGTCCTTCTGAAATGTTTTGTAATTCATCTTTGTCTTGATCATATCGTTCTGCGTAAAAGCCTGATAGATAAGCATGATTATATTTTTGTAATTCGTTGTAATTATATGGTTGAATAGTATCCATAATATCATTATCAAATCTTGTTGATCCATCAACCGGTACTTTACTAAAACTCATACTTGCTGCTCTTTCAACATTATAATAATCAGTCTTAGTATATTGGGTATTTCCTGTTGTCCATGATTGCATTTTAGTAGCGGTTCCTGAGATATCACCAAAGGCATCAAAATCATATAGCCAGAATGGTATATAAATACCTCTTATCTTTTCAATATTTTCTTGTTTAGTAAAATCCTTTGGAACAAACATTCGTCCTTTAGAAAGTGATTTAAAGGCCTCTTCAGCTTCTTTCTTTTCAGTCTTAAATGGTATAACATAATCTGGTTTAAAATCACCATCTAATTTATTTCTTAAAATTGTTGTATTTCCACAATAAACACAAAATGTTGCTGCAGTTTCATTATCAGCGATGATTTCTGCTCCACAACTTTGGCAATTATATGTGTAATAATCAACATTTTCTTTTGTTACTTCTTTTTTCTTGTTTTTTTCTTCTGATGCTGATCCACTAGTAACTTTTTCCATTTCTTCTAGTGTGAACTCACTAAAACAATATTTACATTTCCATTTACTAGCTTTAGGATCAAAATCGATTGATGCTCCACAAGCAGGACATTTCGTTCCCATTGCTTCGCCTTTAGTATTACTCATTTTCACCATCCTCGTATTTTATTATAACATGATTTTATCTAAAGTTTATCTTTAATTATAAATTTGTTATAATAGGGAAGTGATGTCTATGAATATTGTTATTAAAAATGATAAAGATTTAAAAAAATTCTATCGAAGATTATTTATATACCGTTCTTACTTTTTTTCTTTTGTAAAGTTTAAATCTGATGATAAACGTATTGAAAAAGAGATTCATGCTTTAAATATTAAAAGAAAGAGTAAACGTAATACATATATTTTTGATGAAGTTTGTAAAGAGATAGATGAATATTTTAATTATGAGAATATTTGTGAGTTTGATTCTAATGGTTATTGTATGGCTGGTCTAAAAAATGGTTGTTGTAGAATATGTCCTCATGTAAGAAGTAATGGATGTCCTTCACATAACGTTGCTTGCAAATTATATTTTTGTCATCGTGTTTATGAAAAAAGAAAAGTACCAACTTATAAAGACTTTAAATTATTACAAGTTATGGGAATTCGTAAAAGAATGATAACTATTCATGATTATTTTGCTCCTTGTGATATTGCTTTATTTGATATTAATTTTCCCTTAATATCAGTTACTTCAATTAAAATGATGTGTAGATTAATTAAAGATATTATTTATCTTAAAAAAAATCATAAATAAAAAAGGAAATATAAATTTCCTTTTTTTTAATCTGTATTTTCAGGGGGAACTTCTTCTGGCTCTTCTTGAGGTGGAGGAGTATTTCCCTTTATTTCAATTGTGTTCGATAGATATTCTGTTTTACCATTATATTCAATTTTGTAAGTAACCTTATATGTATTTGCTGCACTAGATGTTACAGTTGATACGGTATTACCATTTTTATCTGTAATCGATTTTGTTATCTTAGCCTGGCTTGTAACATTTTCTCCAGTAATATTATTGGATACATATACCATTGATCCATCATATAGAGATGATGGTATATAATCACCAACATTATAAGAAGAATAACTACTTCCAGTAAGTTTTGCTGTAATACTTGTTTCAACTTTAACGCTTGTACCAGTACTTGTATTTTTATAAGATTTTCCATCTTTTGATTTATATCCTGATTTAACAGTATATGTACCAACTGAACCATTCGTAACAATATATGTTGTATTTGTTGTAAAGTCTATTTGCGTTCCATTATAGAAGATTAAATATCCAAATGCTAAATCTTCTTGATATCCAGGGTTTGCAACAGGGTTCCAAGACAATAGAACAGAATTGTCACTTCTCATTGTTCCCGTTAGGCCAGTAGGATTAAGCGAAGATAGATATTTCGTTGATACCTCTGTTGGTTCAGTTCCTGCTTTAAAGTACTCGGTTATTTTTTGATCTCCAGGTGTGTTATTAGATGGTAACTTTGGAGGGTCGCTTCCTTTTTCAACAGTGACGGGAACGACAGCTTTTGGGCGTGACCAATCACTCTTTTTATGACTAAATGAAACTTTAGCAGCGGCAACAAACAAGCCATCACGTCTCCAACCATCACTATTAAAGTTTAAATAATTCTTATTACTTATTTTATCGTATCCCATCCATACACTAATAACGGTATCTTTGGTATAACCATCTACCCAATAATCACGGATAGCATAATCTTTTAATTTAAATTTCTTCTTAGTAGCTGAATCGAAGTTTGTTGTTCCGGTTTTGATTGCCACAATATCATCTGATAATTTTGGTCTAAATCGACTACTACTATTTGTAACATCTTTTAGAACGTCTGTTATCATCCATGCTGTAGAATCACTAATTACTTTTATTTTCTTTGATGTATATTCATCAGATTCACCAGTATCTCTAAATGTTATCTTGGTAACAGAGAATGGTTCAAAGAAATATCCACCATTACTAAATATTTGATATGCTCCTGCCATAACAAGTGGACTAGAACCTGTGAAGGCACCAATTGCATGAGCTTCATGGATATATCCATTTTTATCTATTTCAGGAGTAATTCCTACGGTTGTAACTAATTCAACAATCTTTTTATTATCAACTTGTTGGAATGCTTTAAGAGCAGGAATATTTCTTGAATCAACTAAAGCATATCTTAATGTTATTTTTCCTTTATATGTTGCATCATAGTTATGAATTGCACGTCCTCCAGAGTATGTATATGGTGAATCATCAAAAATCTTTGCTGTTGACCAATTATTATATTCGATACCTGGTCCATAATCGAATAACGGTTTTGCGGTAGATCCAATTTGTCTTAAAGTATCTTTATCAAAGGTTGCATAAGAGTAACTCTTAGCACCATTTCTGTTACGTCCTGTACCAACAGCTTTAATTTGTCCATTAGTAGAATTAATAACAGCGATACCACCTTGAATCTTATCGTCTTTCCATTTATATGTTTTACCACTCATAATATCATTAATACCATCTTGAACCTTACGATCCATTGTCGTATTAATTAGTAGAGGAACTTGATAAGGATCAACTCCCCAACGTTTTTTAACTTCTTCACAAACTAAATCAATAAATCCTTGATATACGTTTGTATTAGCATGATTTTGATTTAATAAACTTTCAACGGGAACAGACATTGCTAGTTCACGTTCTTCTTTTGTAATATAATGGTGTCTTACCATTAAGTTTAATACCGTTTCACGACGTTTTTCTGCACGTTCTGGATTGTTATATGGATTATAGTAAGTTGGTGCTTGATATAGTCCAGCAACAAGAGCTGCTTCTGGAAGCGTTAAGTCTTTAGCATCTTTATTAAATAAGAAACGACTTCCTTCTTGGATACCACCAATATTACCAATTAATTCATGGTTATTAACATAAAATTCAATAATTTGTTCTTTAGTATAATTTTTTTCAAGTTGGAAAATAGAAATATAAATATCAGTAAACTTACGGATAATACCTTTGATACCTTCATCTTCTGAACTAGTAAATGTATTTTTAACAACTTGCATTGTTAATGTTGAACCACCACCAGCATTATCAGAGCCACCTAATAGTTTTTTAACTAATTGGCCACCAGCTGCTTTAACGAAACGCATTAAGTCAAATCCGTTATGTTGGAAGAAACGAGAATCTTCAGTAGCTATTAAAGCATCAACAAATTGTTCACTTAATTGTGGATATTCAATATTTTCTCTTATATCTGTACCAATTTTTGCATATTCATTACCATCTTTATCATAAATAATCGTTGCTTCTTTTTCTTTAAGTAACTCTTTTTCAAAAGATGGAGCATTTTTAACAATGTATCCAAAGAATGCACAGACGGCGAGGACTCCTATTAAACATATTGTTAAGAAGATTGTGAATAATACTTTAAAAACTCTTCTTACTTTTGATGTTTTCTTTGGCTTATCTAGATAAGCTCCTATTAATAAAATAAAGAATAATAGCCCTGTTATAATTAAGGCAGTTACTTTATCAAAGAAATGATAGAAACCAACAAATGTACCAACCAATAATATAATATCAATTACAATTGTAACTATTGTACTTGTTTTTATTCCTCTAGATTCTTTAGGTCTTTTAGGAATAGTAATATTTGGTTTGGTTTCAATTTTTTTAATCTCTTGATTGTTAGGCTTTTTCTTTATTATTTTCTTCTTTTCCATTTTATACCTCCAATAACTTCTTGATTATTTCTAAATAATCTACTCTTGGGATAAATTTATCTTTAATTAAATATCCTTTTTCTTTAAAGTAGGTTATAGGAATAACTTTTTTATCATTATTATCAATAAAATTAATAAAATCGTTAGACATTAATAAATAAGTCTCATTTAATTTATTAAATCTAACTATTAAAAAACATATACCTTTTTCTTTATCAATATTTCTTATATGTTTAATTTGATGACTATGAATATTGATTAAAGGGAATCCTTTACTATTATTGGTTTCTTTTGCTTCAAAATCAATATAATATCCTTTATATATTCCATTATAATCAGTCGTTGATGGACTTTCAAAATAAGCTTCTGTTATTTTAGCTATTTTATAATCAACTTTAACTAATTTAATAGGAGTAGGTTTTTTATAAATATAAGCGATACCTTTCTCGATATAATAATTGTTGGTATTATTTAAATCTTCTTCTAAATTCATACCTCGATTTTTATAGTCGATATTTTTAACTGTCGGTATCTTGTTACCTTTTTTTATTCCCTGAGGGTAATTCATAAAATCACCTATATTAAATTATAATATATAGGAAAATAAAAATCTACTAAAATGTCAAAATTGGGCTATATTTTTGTTAAAGTAATTGACAAGGAATTAATTAAAATCTACAATTAAAGTGTTGTATGTATTTTTAATAGTTTTAATATAATTTAAATAGATGTTAATAATTCATAGTACTTAACCATGGTATTATGGGGATAGCTTATTAAATTTAAGAAAAATACCAGAAGGAGATAAAATGAAAGATGGATTACCTCCTATTTTGTTTTTAGTCATTGGATTAGTAGTTGGTATTGTAGTAATGCTAATTATTAATGTAATTCGTGGCGCAAGAGCTAATAAAAAAAGTGAATCTATTCTTGAAAAAGCAAGAAAAGATGGCGAAAAAGCTAAAAGAGAAATGATTCTTGAAGCAAAAGAAGAAATTCACAAATTAAAAATGGAATCAGAAAAAGAAAATCGCGAAAGAAAACAAGAAATTAAAGATTTAGAATCAAGATTATCTCAAAGAGAAGATAATATTGATAAACGTGATTTATTATTTCAAAAGAGAGAAGAAGCTCTTGATGAACGTGAATCTAAAATAATTGATAAACAAACACAATTACAAGAAGAAAAAGCAAAAGTTGAGGAGATTAAACAAGAACAAATTAAAGTCTTGAATGAAATTTCAGGAATTAGCAAAGAAGAAGCACAAAAAATGGTTATGGATAAAGTAAAAGAAACCATGACTAAAGAGATTGCAAGTTATATTAAGGATCGTGAAAATGAAGCTAAATTAGAGTGTGATAAAAAAGCTCGTGAATTGTTAGTTTCATCTATGCAAAAATTCTCTAGTGATATTGCATCTCAAGAAACGGTAACGGTAGTTAACCTTCCAAATGATGAAATGAAAGGAAGATTAATTGGTCGAGAAGGACGTAATATTAGAACAATTGAAGCCGTAACTGGTGTTGATTTAATTATTGATGATACTCCAGAAGCAGTCGTACTATCTAGTTTTGATCCTCTACGTCGTGAAATCGCAAGAGTAACTCTTGAAGCTTTAGTTAAAGATGGACGTATTCATCCAACAAAGATTGAAGAGTTATATGATAAGACAAGTAAAGAAATTAATGAAAAGATTATCGAATATGGTAATAATGCCTTATTTGAACTTGGTATTACAAAAATGGATCCAGCCTTAATTGAATTAGTTGGTAAATTACATTTTAGAACAAGTTATGGCCAAAATGCTTTAGAGCATTCGATTGAAGTAGGTCATTTATCAGGTATTATTGCTGGTGAACTTGGTGAAAATGTTAACTTAGCTAAAAGAGCTGGTTTATTACATGATATTGGTAAAGCTATTGATCATGAAATTGAAGGTAGTCATGTTGAGATTGGTTTAGACATTGCTAAAAAATATCATGAACATCCAGTTGTTTTGAATGCTATTGCATCTCATCATGGTGACACTGAGGCAACAAGTGTAATAAGTGTTATTGTTGCTATTGCGGATGCTTTATCTGCATCTCGCCCTGGTGCAAGAAATGATTCATTAGAAAACTATATTAAGAGACTAGAACAACTTGAACAAGTTGCTAATGATATTGATGGAATTGATAAAACATTTGCTGTTCAAGCAGGTCGTGAATTACGTGTTATTGTTAAACCTGAAGAAATTGATGATTTAAAGAGTATTCAAATCGCTCGTGAAATTAAAGAGAAGATTGAAAGTACAATGCAATATCCAGGTACAATAAAAATCACGGTTGTTCGTGAAACTCGTGCAACAGAAGAAGCAAGATAATTGCTTCTTTTTTTATGTTGTGTTAAAATAACTTTGAAATGTGGTGAGAATATGCAAAAATTAATCTTTCGGCATCATAATTTCATAGTATATTCATTTATTTAAAAAGGAGGATTATTATGAAATTAATGAATGTTAAAGGTACTTTTGACTATATGCCAAAAGACATGATGATTAGAAATAAGATTACGGATGTATTACGTCGAAATTTTGAAAAATATGGTTATTTACCAATCGAGACACCAATGTTAAATTATTATGACTTATTAAGTTATAAGTATGATGATGATGCAGAAATATTAAATGAAATATATAAATTAACGGATCAAGGAGATCGAAACCTTGGACTTCGTTATGATCTTACCGTTCCCTTCTGTAAAGTCGTTGGTCTTAATAAAGACCTTCAAATGCCATTTAGAAGATATGAAATAGGAAGAGTATTTAGAAATGGCCCGGTTAAACTTGGAAGAACAAGAGAATTTTATCAATGTGATGTTGATGTTGTAGGTATTGATAATCGATATATTGAAGCAGAACAAATGGTTATGGCTGTTAATACTTATAAAGCTCTTGGAATCGATATTTATATTAAATATAATAATCGTAAATTAATGAGTGGACTTATTGTTGAAGCAGGTATTGATGAAGATAAAATTAATATGGTTATTGGTATTATTGATAAAAAAGAAAAAGTATCTCGTGAAGAATTAATAAGTATGTTAAGTGAAGCTTTAATCCCTGGTGAAAAAATCGATAAATTATTAGATCTATTTGAAAAGAAACTAAGTGATTATGAAAAACTTGGTGAGAAGAATAATTTAATTCGCGAAGGTGTAGAAGAAATTATTGAATTAAATACTTATTTAAAAGAATTAGGTATCTTAGATGATTGTAGATTCACTAGTACTTTAGCTCGTGGTTTATCTATTTATACGGGATTAGTATTTGAATTCTATGATAAGAAAGAAAGACTAACTTGCGCTATCGGAGCTGGTGGAAGATACAATAAAATTATTACGAACTTTATGGATAATGGCCAAGAGTATCCAGCAGTAGGATTAAGCTTTGGTCTTGAACCAATTTATGTAATTTTAAAAGAAGAAATGAAAGATGAACCAATAAGTGATATTTATATGGTACCACTTGATACAAGTATTGATACATTACGTCTTGCAACATCACTTCGTGAAATTGGATGTCGTGTTCTTATCGAAATGAATAAACGAAAAGTAGGTAAGTGTTTTGAATATGCAGAACGTAATAATATTCCATTTGTAATGATTATTGGTAATGATGAAGTAAGTAGTGGTAATTATAAAATTAAAGATATGATTAAAAAAGAAGAATATACTTTCACTACTGATGAATTAGTTAAATTCTTAAAGAAAAACTTGAAATAATAACATATTAGTGTTAAATTATATGTATAAATCAATGACGAAGAAATGTTATAAAAGTTTTGTTATTAGTGAGCTTAGGATAGTGAAAATAAGTTAACAAAAATTATAACTCCTGTCTTCTGAGAGCCTCTAAGAGTAATTCGAAAAGGGCCGGGAAACCGTTATATAAAATAAGTTAAATAAGGGATGGTAACGTCTTTGGACTCCTACTATCTCTTTTTTTATTGCCAGAAAGGAGAGGATAAATATGGCAAATGAAAAAATTACCAGTCGTGATGTTGATTTCGCGCAATGGTACACTGATGTAGTTAGTGCTGCAAAGCTTGCTAGTTACACAAATGTAAAGGGGTGTATTGCTATCCTTCCGAATGGCTATGCAATTTGGGAAAAAATGCAAGAAGTATTAGATAAGAAATTTAAGGAGTTAGGTCATGTTAATGTTCAAATGCCAGTACTAATTCCTGAGAATCTTATGAAAAAAGAAGGAGAACTAGTAGAAGGATTTGCTCCTGAAGTAGCTTGGGTTACACAAGGTGGTCAAAAAGATTTAACGGAAAGATTATGTATAAGACCAACTAGTGAAACATTATTTAGTGATTATTATCATGATGCCGTTAAAACATATAGAGATCTTCCTATGCTATTTAATCAATGGTGTAACGTTCTTCGTTGGGAAAAAGAAACAAGACCATTCTTAAGAAGTAGAGAATTCTTATGGCAAGAAGGTCATACAATTCATGAAACGAGGGAAGAAGCCGAAGAAGAAACAAAAAAGATGATGGATGTTTATGAGTGGTTTCATCATGAAATACTTGCAATACCATCTATAACAGGAAGAAAAACCGAAAAAGAGAAATTCGCTGGAGCAGAGTATACTTTAACTAATGAATCTTTAATGTATAATGGTGTAGCTCTTCAATGTGGAACAAGTCATTACTTTGGTCAAAAATTTAGTAAAGCATATGATATTAAATTCCAAAATAGAGAAAATAAACTAGATTATGTTTACCAAACATCATGGGGTACAACAACAAGAATGATTGGTGAATTAATTATGGTTCATTCTGATGATAAAGGTTTAGTATTACCACCAAGAATTGCTCCACGTAAAGCTGTTATAATTCCAATTGGAACTGATGAAGAAATAAAAAATTATGCGGATACTTTATGTGAATTATTAAACAAGAATGATATTACTTGCTATGTTGATAAAACAGAAAAATCACCAGGATTTAAATTCGCTGAAGCTGAAGTAAATGGAATACCAGTTAGAATTGAATTTGGTAAACGTGATTTTGAAGCTAATCAAATTACTTTAACAAGACGTGATACAAGTGAAAAAATAAATATATCAAAAGATAGTGATATTGTAAAAGAAGTAAATGAATTACTTGAAACAATTCAAAAAGATATGTATGATCGTGCCCAAAAAAGACGTGATGAACTTACCTTTACAGCCAAGAATATGGATGAATTAAAAGAAATTATGGAAAATCACCCAGGATTTACCAAAGCTATGTGGTGTGGTGATGTTGCTTGTGAAGAAAAGATAAAAGAAATAAGAGGATGTAAATCTCGTTGTCTTATTGAAAATGAAAAATGGGTAAGTGATGTTTGTGTATGCTGTGGTAAGCCTGCTAAACACATGGTATATTGGGACATCCAATATTAATAAAAAAGAACTAAGTTTAAAACTTAGTTCTTTTATTTACATAAAAAATATTATAAATAATTATAAAGTATACAAGGTGTTTGAAATTATGATATATTTAAATAGTAGGTGAGTGTATGGAAAAAGCAATTGATAATGTTTATGATTATTCAAACATTGTTCCTGTTATTGATAAAATTGGCATTATTGTTCAATTCTTTGATGGTGTCTTTAATAGGTTAATGAGTATATCAGAAGAAGAAAAGGCAAGAAATGAAAAGTTAAAACCTGAATTTCAAGAACATCAATATAAAAATTATTATTCCAATTTTGAAATTACTATAAGAAAACCTATTGATAATTCTTTATCACATGATTATACAACTTGTAAAAATTTTGAGTCTTTTAGTAATTTATATAGAGAAGGAAAAATAAATAATATATCAGATATGAAAATTGTTATGAATTTAGATTTTTCTCGTGGTAAAGGTTATTTAAATTTAACAAAGTTTGAAAATCAATTTGTTGTTGATTTTCAGCCATATAATATTAAGTTTACTAGAAAATCTAATTATGAAGATAGTGAAATGGATGCAATTGAAAAAAGAATTATTGAACTATTAAATTCTTTTGATACTTGTAATACCATTTTCTGTTCAAAATAAAAAGGAGATAGATTATGTATAAAGATTCTTTATCTATTTCTAATAAAATTATTCAAGCCTCTGATATTGAAGATATAATTGCTTTAATGAATGAAAAGATTATCGAAATAGAAAAAGTAACAAAAAATGTTGAAAAAAATAATGAAATATTAGAAAGACAATATCAAAGATGGGATTTAAAAGATGAAGGAAGCGAATTGAATTTTGATGTTTCTTTTTATGATTCTTCAAGTGTTAAATTAGATAATTATATTGATTTCATTACAGTTTTTCATAATCGATTAGAAGAAATCAAAGACTTTTCTGTTTACTTTAGATATTCGTATTCTGCAAAAACAGATGATAGTTGGAGTTATGATGTTATTTATCAAAGTATATCTATTTATGTTAGAGAATATAAAATGGAAGTAGATGTATCAATAAAGAAAGATGACAATCATATTAAGGATGTTTATGAATTAATAAAGAATAAGGTTCTTAATGCACGACCAAGATATGATAAAGTTATTGAAAAAAGGTCAATGGTAATAAGAAAAGTATATCTAGGCTTTGGCTTAATTCCAGCTATTATTCTTGTTTCAGCTTTGTTATTTGTACCTGATATTTTGAAAGTATTAAAAGAAACTTATGTTGGTTATCCAATAATCGTATTTTTACTTGGGTATGGAATTGGGTTTATGTTTAAAAGTTCTAAAATATTAGGTTTGTATGATCCGTTAATTCCGGAAACTGTTTATGCTGGACATGATTCTAGTTATAATTCTATTTATAAAGAAGATGTTGAGTCATATAAGGGAGCAGGAGAAGTTCTAATTGGTAAAAATGTTAACAATTTAAAAAAGAGAAAAGAAATTGTTGCAATGTATAAAAAATATAAAGGACGCGTTCCTATTGCTCTTGTAACAATTATAGTTATTTCTATTTTGATTATTGTTATTTAAAAACTAAATTTAATATTTAGTTTTTTTATTATTTTTTGACATAATGCCTTATATATAATAGAATAATTCACTGGAGGAGTTTATGAACTATCCAAGTGATTTTGTTAAAGTTAGAGAATCAACCTTTTATAGTGATTGTGTTAATAAAGATATTAAGATATTAAGTGTTGGTGATATTCATTTATCTAAAAATGTTGACTTGTTTAGTGTTGATAAATTATTAAAATTAATTGATAGTATTAATCCTGATTATATTATGATCTTGGGAGATACTGTTGATACACCAATGGAATTATCGTATGACAAAAGATTACTTGAACTTGATGTCTTAATTAAGAATTGTAATAATATTGGTAAAACTTTTATTATTCTTGGAAATCATGATTATTATTATGATAAACCAAATGATTTAATGACGATATCAACGATTTGGGATAAATATAAAGATGCTAATACGCATATACTTATAGATCAAAGTTATACTGATGATAATATCTTTGTAGGTGGTTATCTTCAAAAAGGAAGTGCATATTTTAAAGATGGATCTAATATGGAAGATGATCTTGCTTTCTATAATGATTTATCAAGTAAAGAGTCTTTAGTTAAAGATTTACCTAGTGATAAATATAAAATCTTTTTAAATCACTCTCCAGAACCAATTCAAAGTAGTATGAATCAAGAATTATTAAAAGATTATAATTTAGTAATTACAGGTCATTATCATAATGGAGTAGTACCTAATATCTTAGAAGGTATTCTTCCTAAAAATAAAGGATTGTTAACTCCAAGAAGAAATGTTTTTCCAGCGGAAGCTAGAGGGATTGTTAAATTACCTACAGGAACATATCTAATATATAATGGTGGATGGACCAAGATTCCTGCAACTGCTAAAGATTTTATGTGCTCGTTCGATAAATATTTTAATCGAGATATTGATGTTACAACAGTAACTAATAATTATGAATATTATGATAGTTTTGTAAAAACGAAAAAACTAAAGTTATAGGTGAAATATGAATAAAGATTTAGATAATAGAATTAAAGGTTTAATCCATGATACGAAAGCTGAAAAAATAAATATAAAAGAATTGTATAAAGGAAACTTTATAACACTTTTAGAAGAAGATTATAAACTTCCTAATGGTAAAATAATCAAAAGAGAAAGAATAAGAAAGAATAATGGTAAACAAGCGGTTATTATTGTTGCAAGAACAAGTGATGAAAAATATTTGCTAGTTGTTCAAAATAGAATAAATGGTATTGTATCAGTTGAATTCCCATCAGGTTATATTGAAGAAGGTGAAGATAGTATAACGGCTGCTAATAGAGAACTTCAAGAAGAAACGGGTTTTAAATCAGATAATATTGTTCTTTTAGATAGTTATTATTCTTCATTAGGTATTGATGGTTCGACAATTAATATTGTTATTGCTGATAATGCAATTAAAGTATCAGATCAAAACTTAGATGATAGTGAATATATTAATTTTGATTTATTTACGATAGAAGAAATTGAAGAATTGATTGAAAATCATTATATAAATGGTGCGGGAAATCGTCTTGCTTTTTATGAATTAATTAATTTAAAAAACAAAATAAAGAAATAAAAATATTTCTTTATTTTTTTATTGTTAAAATATTTAATTATGTTAAAATTATAATAGAGGTGTCGTGTATGGATGATGAATTCGAGATTGATGATGAAGAAGAGCAAGAATTAGAAGATACAGATTATGCTGATGGTGATGTATCCACTATGGATAAAGTAACAAACTTTTTGAAAGAAAATAAAAAGTTAGTTATTATAGCCGTTTTAGTAATTGTATTATTAATTTTAATGTCTTTGTTTTCAAGTAGTAGTGATGATGGAGTAACTATTTCATCAAAAACTTTAACAATTACAACAGAAACAAGTGGCCAATTAAATTTACTTAAAGATGGAAAAAATGTAACTAATGTTCAATGGGAAAGTAAAGATCCATCAATTGCCACCGTTGATAAAAATGGTATGGTTAAAGGTGTTAAGGTTGGAAAAACAACAGTAACAGGTACATATAATAAACGGAAGCATGAATGTGAAGTTACTGTTACTGAAGGTGATACATCAATAAAAGTAGAAAAAGTTACAATATCGGATGAAGGCATTATCTTAATGCCTGTTGGTACAACTTATGAGGTGCCTATACAAGTTTCACCAAGTGAAGCTTTGGTAAAGAGTAAAATCTTTTCATCGACTGAACCCAATGTAGCAAGTATTGATATGGAAACAGGAGTATTAACCGCAAACGCAATTGGAGAAACAACAATAAGAGTTACGGTTAATGATGGCGAAGCTCAAACAAATATCAAAGCACGTGTTATTAATGGACAAATTGTTCCTGGAATATATGTTTTACCAACTAGTTTATCTTTTGATGAAAAAGAGATAACTTTAACTGAAGGTGAAACAAAGATGCTTACTTATCGTCAAGAACCAGCAACTGCAAGTACGGATTATATCTTGTGGACTAGTTCTGATGAGGAAATTGCAACGGTCTTAAATGGTGAATTAGTTGCAAGAAAAGCAGGTAATGTTGAAATATCAATTTCTTCTTTAGATTTACGTGATACAATGGTCGTTCATGTTTTAGCTGGAGAAGTACCAGTAACAGGTATAAATTTAGAGAGTGAAACAAATATTACAATGGAAGTTGGAGAACAAAAGCAAATAGTTGCTACTGTTGAACCAAGTAATGCTACAAATCAAGTTATTACTTATTTAGTAGATAATCCAACAGTATTAAGTGTCGATAGTAGTGGAACCATATCGGCCTTTGGAAGTGGTAGTACGATTATTACCGTATCTCCAAGTTCTAATTTAGATATTAAACGTTTAATATATGTAACGGTTAATGAACCATATAATCCACCAGATGATCCAACGGATCCAGGAGGTGGTGGCGGAACACCAACCAAAAAAGTTGGTAGTGTTGTTATTACAGGAACAAATAATGCTGTTTCAACAGATGTTAATGGTAATGAAGTTGATAGTACGAAGATTACTTTAAAAGGAAGTGGTAATGTTGATGAAATAAGATTCTGCTTCTATAATAAAGCAACATCTTCAACTTGTAGTTATAGTATTTATACTGATGAATTTACTTTACCACCATCAACAGTTACAGCTAAAACAGTTTATGTAATTAAAGCCATTCCTTATTATCAAGGACAAGAAGGAACGGAAGAAACAAGATATGTAACAATTAAAGGTATTGGTGGAGGTTCTACACCAACAATTGGTTATAAAGTAACTTCCAATAATTTATATAATAATCCAGGTACTGCTAATAGTTATGCTAAGACAGGAGATCAAACCGTTTCCTTTGATATCGTAAATGGTGGAGTAAGTTATTTAAAAGTTTGTTTAGGAGATAATTGTACACCATCAACTAAAGTATTAGATAATGGCGTTTATAATATTACAACAAGAGGAATGATAACCGTAAGAGTGTCTGAATATAATGCGGCAAATGCTCTAGTAAGAGGACCTGATAATTGGTATATCTATATTCCTGATGAAGCATATACTAATGCCTGCTATTGTAATAGTAGTGGAGCATGTCGTTGGGGATTAAGTGGTAATGGATATACAATACTTACGGATAATAGTTATACTGTTTGTAAAAAATATATAGATCGAGGAAATGTTGGATGCTTCTTACATAATGGAAGTTATACTTGGGGAAGTTATTTACATAATCCAACAAATTATGCATATGTATCAACAATCGAAAAACAAAGTGACTGTGGTGGGGCAACACCAGATAGATGCTATTGTAATGGTAGTGGTAATTGCGTATGGGGTCAAAAAGATTCAACCCATACTAATGATGTAACAAGTGTTGTTGGTGAAACAGCTTGTAAGGCCTATATTAATAGAGGAAATAAAGGATGCTTTAGAATTGGATCTACTGCAAACTATGAATGGGGAAGTTTCCTAGGTATAAGTAATTATGTCTTGATGTCTAGTTATACAACTTCATCTTCATGTCCTACTAGCTTAGTATTAAAAGATACATCTAATACAGCTCTTGCTACTAGTATTAATTTATTAAAAGGTAATACAAAACAAATATATTTATATGTTAATGGAACAAAGAAAACAACAGGAGTTACATGGACAAGTTCTAAAACAAGTGTTGCTACTGTATCAAATGGATTAATAACAATTGTTTCTACAGGTACTGTAAGAATAACTGCAACTTATAATGGAAAGAGTACATATGTTGATATCGTAGCATCAGATATTGGTGGGCCATCAAGACTTGAATTTAGAAATCAAAATAATATTGTTGTTGGAACTGGAGTATCAATGATAAAAGGTACAGAAGAACAACTATTCCTATATGTAAATGGTGCTAAGAAAACATCAGGAGTTACATGGACAAGTTCTAAAACAACGGTTGCAACAGTATCTAATGGATTAGTTAAAGCCGTTGGAGCTGGTAAGGCAAGAATAACTGCATACTATAACGGTGAAAGTACATTTATTGATTTAGAAGTACCAAATACTACTTCGCCAGTTGGAACAATTAGTGTAACAGGAAATGGATTAACAACAACCAAACCTACAATAAATTCAAGTTCTGTTTCTGCAACAACAATTAGAGTTTCCAAAACAGGTAATGTTAATAAAATCAAATATTGTCGTACAACAGCATCAACTTGTACCCCATCAACTGAATTAGCAATGAATTCTAGTGAGATTACAGTGTTAAGTAATTTCAGTACAGAAGGTATTCATATGTTTGTTTTTGAACCATATTACAATACAACAGCAGGTCCAAAAATAACAAGATATGTTTATATTAAGAAACAAAAAACAGATCCTGTTTGTCCAACTATAACTTCATATAGTGGAACTTATGATGGTAATAGTCATACTATTTCATTATCATCAAGTAGTGGAGGAACTTTGGAATACCGTACTTCATCAACAGGTACATGGTCAACAACAAAACCAACGAGAACGGAAGTTGGTACAACAAACGTTTATGTAAGAATCAAAGGAGATTCCCTTCATAATGATAAAGAATGTGGAAGTGGAAAAATCGAAATAAAAGAAAAAGTTGTTAAAAATGCTATTTCTATAAGACTTTATAAAGATGGTGTTTTATATGCTTCAAGTGGACAAAAAATAGCATTATATAAAAATGGATCTTTAAAATATAGTGCAACAGCATCATCTTCAAGAGTTGATTTTGAAAATGTTGAAAGTGGTACATATTATATATATGCTGGCGTTGATAATAATAATAAAACAGCTCTTAAAAACACGAATATAATGGTTACAACAACAAATGGCGAAGTATCACGTGATGTTCATTATTATACGTTATCTGTTAATGTACGAGATGCTATTAGCTCATTAACGATTAATGGAAAACAAGTTAGTAGTAGTGTTATCTTACTTGGACCTGGTTCAAGTAGTAGTAATTATAAACATGATATTAGTGCAAATGTTAAGACTACTTCATCTATCTATCGATACTATTTCTCAAATTGGACTCGTAAAAGTGGAAATGTTTCATTTGATAATAGTAATAAAATGAGTACAAAGATGAAGATAATGGCTAAAAGTTCCATTGATACTATAGCTTATTCTTGTAGTGAAGGTAGTAGAGAAAAAATATATGGATATGATGGTGACTATGATAATAGATTATGTAATAATTTATCAGCATCATATATTAGTTCTGAAGGTCATCCAATTTGTTACTACAAAGGCTCTACAACATCAACATCAAATTGTGGTAGTGATGACGGTCTTGACTGTTATGTTTATACTAAAGTTCATTTACAATGTAATTAAAATAAAAAACTACATATTTCAAATATGTAGTTTTTATATTAATTTAATTTCTTTATCTAAATCTAAAGTATTACTTAATAATTCAATTGTGTAATAAGCATGTTTACAAATAATTATTTTATTCTTTTTAATATCTTTATGAATTTCTAATAATTTTTTGTTTTTATCAAAAAAGATGATATCAATATTTCTTTTCATAAAGAAAGTATGGATACTAGAACAATGTTTAAATACTATAATTTCTTTTATTTCTTTTTTAAACATTAATCCTTTTAATTTTTTAAAAAAAGTATTTGCTTCCACTAAATTAAATTCTTTATTATTAACAATCAATTTCATGATTTAATTATATCTTAAAAATTGCCTTGTATCAATTGAAAAAAAAGACGTTTTGTGGTAATATATACGTGTATTAATTAGGGATCCTATTATATACATTTGATAGTCCAACAAGATAGTCTGATGATACTTTAAGAGTTTTGGATAATGGATAAAGATAATATCCTTGCATTTTAGAACGATTATTTTCGTAAGCACTAATCATTGATTGATTAATATCTAAAAGTTTTGCTAATTTAGCTTGTGTTAGATTGTTCTTAAGTCGTATTTCTTTTAATCTATTACCAAATAGTTTAGAATCAAATTTATAATTAGTTTTAGAATTAAATTGATTTATATCTGTTAATCCTAAAGCGTAATCACTAGACACATGAAAGTAGTTACAAAAATTTACTAAATTAGAAATCGTAAATTGATTTTTGTTTTCTAGATAATTATATGTTGATTTACTAATACCTAAAATGTCAGCAACCATTCTTGTTGTTAATTCATTTTTTTCTCTAATAATTCTAAATATATTGTTATACATCCTTATCACCAAGGGTATTTTATTATTAAAGAATTATGAATTTTGATTTTGTCCAATGCATACGATATTTTTCTTAATTGGGGAGGTGTGTTATGAAAATTAACTTTATTAACAAAGGAAAATTAAAGAAGATAGCAAGTTATGCTTTAGTAGGAGGAATGTTATTAAGTCCAATGGCGGCAGTGGCTGAAAGCTATGTTGTACAACCTGGTGATACATTAACGGGTATTTCACAAAGAAAATATGGAACTATTTCGTATTCTGATGAACTTGCGTATCTAAATAGTATTGAAAATGAAAATTATATAAGAGCAGGCCAAGTATTATATCTACCTGATGATATTCGTGAACTAGATTTTTGTGGACAGGATGATTATGGATATGTTGACAATATTATTTATCATACGTTTACAGATACTGATACTTTATGGAGACTAGCAAGAGACTATTATGGAAATGGTGAATATTGGAAACCTCTTGCATATTTTAATGGTATTACTAATCCAAGAAAGATTAGAACAGGAAGAGAAATTATGATTCCACCATTCTCTTATCTTGATTTACGTGCTATGAATATGACATTTGAAGGAGAAGATGATAAGAAAGAAGAATTTGTTGAAAACCAACATGTCTTTAATGATCCAGATACCTTATGGAAAATAGCTAAAGATAATTATGGTAGTGGTAATTATTGGGAAGCTCTTGCCATATATAATAATATTGATGATCCAAAAAAGATTGCTAATGGCCTTATTATTTATTTACCAAGTATTGATACTTTAAATGAAATAAGAGTTGGTAATTACTCAATGGATTTATATACAATGTCTAAAAAGTATTATGGAACAAGTAAATATGCTTCTATTTTAGCGGGTGTTAATAACATTCTTAATTATGGTGTGTATAATCCAAGTACCATGTTCTTTCCAAGTGCTGATGATATGAGAATGTATTTTGAAAATAATACATTTGCAAGTAATGATGGCTATTATGTGGTTAAAAGAAATGATACCATTAAAAAAATAGCATTATTAGTTTATGAAGATGAAAATTACGCTAATATGTTATTAGAAGTAAATGGTATTAATAAAAAAGATATTAAAGAAGGAACAGTATTATATATACCTAGTATTTATAATGTTTATACAAAATAAGTGGATTTATCCACTTTTTTGTTTGTTTAATTGTGTCAAAAAGATAATTTTTATTTTTATCAATGATATAATTTACATAGGAGGAATATATGGCAACAAAAAAAGAAACTGGTAAAACAACTGCTAAAAAAGAAACAAAAAAGACAGTAGCTAAAAAACCAGTTAAAGAAGAAAAGAAAGTAGAAACAAAGAAAAAAGAAATTAAGAAAATAGAGAAGAAAGAAGAAATAAAAGTTAAAGAAGTTAAAGAAAAGAAGGATCATAAAATAGTCTTTGCTATTATTGGTATAGCTGTTGTTGTAATCCTTGGTGTTGTTGTTAACTTAATTAAAGGTGTTGATCATTCTAATTTACGTAATGGTAAAGTTTATGCTCAATTAACAATTAAGGATTTTGGTAGTGTTAAATTAGAACTTGATGCTGATAAAGCTCCTATCACCGTAACTAACTTCATTGATTTAGCTAATAGTGGTTTTTATGATAATTTATCATTCCATCGTATTTTAAAAGATTTCATGATGCAAGGTGGAGATCCACTTGGAAATGGTAATGGTGATAACGGTAATTATATTGAAGGTGAGTTTGAAACAAATGGTCATAAGAATGATATAAGTCACGTAAGAGGAACGATATCAATGGCTCGTGGTGACGATCCTAATAGTGCTTCAACCCAATTCTTTATTGTAACAACTGATTCTACTTATTTAGATGGTAATTATGCAGCATTTGGTAAAGTTGTTGAAGGTATGGATATTCTTGATAAAGTAATGAAGAAATATGCAACAGAAGAAGATGAATTACTTGAAGAAGGTAAACGTCCAGTTATTGAATCTATTCGTGAAATTAAAGAAGAAGAACCAGAAGGAAAAATTGTACCAACAGAATAAACAAGACTTAGTCTTGTTTTTTTATTATATATTATATATGATAATTACGTTGGTGATATTATGGAAATAATTATTGGTAAAAACTCTGGCTTTTGTAACGGTGTTAAATATACTATTGATAAGGCTATTGAAGAACTGTCTAAATTTCATCCTATTTATTGTTTAGGAGAGATTGTTCATAATAAAGATGTAGTAGCATCATTAGAAGAAAAAGGTATGATAACAGTGAATGATATTCTTGAAATACCAGATAATTCTAAAGTTATAATCAGAGCTCATGGAGAAAGTCTAGATATTTATGAAAAAGCTAAAGAAAAGAATTTAGTTATTATTGATTTAACTTGTGGCAAGATTAAAATAATTCATAAAGATGTTTTAAAACATAATGATTCTTTTATTATAATTATTGGTAAACATGATCATCCTGAAGTAATTGGTACTAAAGGTCATTGTAAATATGCTTATGTTATATCAAATGAAAATGAGATTGATGGCTGTTATAAAGAGTTTATTAATAGTAAAAGAAAGGATATATATATTATTTCGCAAACGACTTTTAATAATAAAGATTTTGATATTTTAGTTGATAAAATAAAAAGCAAGTTTAATAACATTGATATTATAGTTAACAAATCAATCTGTAATGCGACAAACCTACGGCAAAAAGAAGTTGTAGAATTGTCAAAAACCGTTGATAAAATGGTTATAATAGGTGGAAAGAATAGCTCTAACACTAAAGAACTATATAATTTATCAAAAGATTATTGTGAAACATACTTAATAGAAAATAAAGATGATATTAATTTTCGTTTCAATGAATCTGATAAGGTAGGAATTATGGCTGGAGCATCAACATCTAATGATATTGTTTTAGAGGTAATAGAGGAGATAAAAAAGACTACTTTGAAGTAGTTTTTTCTTTACGTAAAAATAATTAAAAATTTTATAAAAAAGTTCTTGCTTTAACAAAAAAATCGTGTTAAAATGATAAACGTGTGTTGTGCATAGATGTGCAAGGTTGTCGATACGCCAGGTTGAGTTGCTAAATGGTTATCGGGTTATTTGCGCGGAGCATGCCTATACAAGATATAGACGAAGGGAGTGACACAAAATGGCAAAGAAAGTTCGTATTAAATTAAAAGCATACGATCATCGTATTTTAGATACAGCTTGTACTAAAATTGTTGAAACTGTAAAACGTTCTGGTGGTGAAGTTAGTGGTCCAGTACCACTTCCAACTGAAGTTGAAAAGATTACAATCTTAAGAGCAGTATTTAAATACAAAGACTCTCGTGAGCAATTTGAAATGAGAACTCATAAGAGACTAATTGATATTAAGAACCCTAGTAAGGAAATCATTGATGCTTTAGCTCATTTAGATTTACCAAGTGGTGTTGATATCAATATCCAAACATTAAATTAAGAAAATAAGAAAAGGAGAAATTAATTATGAAAGGAATCTTAGGTAGAAAGATTGGAATGACTCAAGTATTTACTACTGAAGGTAATTTAGTTCCTGTAACTGTAATTGAAGTTGAACCTAATGTTGTTACACAAATTAAGACAACTGAAAAAGATGGTTATGATGCAATTCAAGTTGCTACTCATACAGTTAAAGAAAAGAATGCTTCAAAAGCAAATATTGGTCACACTAAAAAAGCAAATACAGAACCTAAGCGCTTCTTAAAAGAGTTTAGAGGGGTAAATGTTAACGATTACACATTAGGACAAGTTCTTGATGCAACTGTATTTACTGAAGGAGAAATCGTTGACGTAACAGGTATTAGTAAAGGTAAAGGATATCAAGGTGTTATTAAAAGATATAACCAAACAAGAGGTCCTATGGGACATGGTTCTCAATATCATCGTGGTGTTGGTTCACTTGGAACACTTTTACCAATGCATGTATTAAAAGGAAAGAAGTTACCAGGTCATATGGGTAACGAACAAGTAACTATTCAAAATCTTGAAATAGTTAAAGTTATGAATGAAGATAATGTTATCTTAGTTAAGGGTAATGTCCCAGGTCCAAAGAAATCTTTAGTTATTATTAAATCAGGAGTTAAAGCTAATGGCAAATCAAATACTCCTATGGAATTAGTTTCTTATGAAGAAATAGCTCCAGTTACAGAAGAAGTTAATGAAACTGTAGAAGAAGTTAAAGAAGAAACTAATGAAGAAACTTCTTTGGAATCACAAAACTAAAAGGATTGTGAGGAGAAATAGTTATGGAAAAGATTAAGGACTTAAAATTAAATAAAGAAGTATTTGGGATTGAACCTAACGATAAGGTATTAACAGATGCAATTATCGTTTGCCGTGCTGGACTTCGTCAAGGTACTTATTCAACTAAGACTAGAAGTGAAGTTGCTGGTGGTGGACGTAAACCTTGGAGACAAAAAGGTACTGGTCGTGCAAGACAAGGATCTATTCGTGCTCCACAATGGAGAGGTGGAGGTATCGCATTAGGACCAAAACCTAGAAATTATGAAATTAAGACAAATCGTAAAGAAAGAAGAATTGCAATGAAGAGTGCTTTAAGTTACAAAGCTATGGAAAAGAACATTGTTGTTGTTGATAACTTTGAACTTGAAAGCAATAAAACAAAAGATTTTGTTAACGCTTTAACAAAATTAGAATTAAATGATAAGAAAGTATTAATCGTTCTTGATGAACTTTCTGAAAACGTTATTTTAGCATCAAGTAACTTAGGCAATGTTTTATTAATGGAACCAGCTGAATTAAATGTACTTGATATTGTTAATGCAGATGTTCTTCTATTCTCTCGTGAGGCTCTTAAAGAGACTGAGGAGGCTTATAAATAATGGATACTAAGTATTTAGAAATTATTAAAGCACCTTTAATTACTGAAAAAAGTAGAACTGATGAACAAAATGGAGTTTATACATTCTTATGTGATCCACGTGCTACTAAAACAGAAATTAAAGATGCAATTGAAAAAATATTTAAAGTAAAAGTTGTAGAAATATCTACATTAAATACAAAACCAAAGAAAAAAAGAGTAGGTCGTTATACTGGATTAGCTAACAAATATAAAAAAGCTATGGTTAAATTAGCCGAAGGTATGACTATCGAAATTAAGTAGAGGAGGGACTAAAGATGGCAATTAGAAGCTTTAGACCAGTTACTGCAGCTAGACGTCAAATGAGTTCACTAGTTAATGAAGAAATTACAAAGTCTACTCCTGAAAAAAGTTTAGTTGTAATTAAGAAGAAAAATGGTGGTCGTAACAATCAAGGACATATCACTGTAAGACATCAAGGTGGTGGCGAAAAAAGAAAATATCGTATTATTGATTTCAAAAGAAATAAATATGATGTTCCTGGACGTGTTGCTAGTATTGAATACGATCCAAATAGAACTGCTAACATTGCATTAATTAATTACCGTGATGGTGAAAAAAGATATATTATTGCTCCAAAAGACTTACAAGTTGGTATGGAAATTGTTAGTGGTGAAAACGCTGATATAAAAATTGGTAACGCATTACCAATTATGAATATTCCCGTTGGTACGGTAATTCATAATATTGAACTTCGTCCATTAAAAGGTGGAGAACTTGCAAGAAGTGCTGGTTCATCTGCACAAATCTTAGGACGTGAAGATAATTATGTTATGGTTCGTTTATCAAGTGGTGAACAAAGAAAAGTATTAGGAAAATGTTATGCAACAGTTGGTGAAGTAGGAAATGCTGATCATGAACTTGTTTCTTTAGGAAAAGCTGGACGTACTCGTCATATGGGAATTCGTCCTACAGTTCGTGGTTCTGTTATGAACCCTAATGATCACCCACATGGTGGTGGTGAAGGTCGTGCTCCAG
>JAEEZO010000002.1 GCA_016291895.1 Caryophanales bacterium | reverse complement strand
TTATTTGTAATCCTTAATTCAATATCTGTATCTTTTTCATCAGCTTTATATTCTTCTTCATCTACAGTAAGTTCATAATCAATAATTAACTTATTATCTTTTTCTAACTTATCAATATTGATTATAAATTCATATTCACCATTTTTATTAAATTCTAATTCTTCACCATTCTTATCTTTTAGTGTTATTCCTGTACCAATATTATTTATATTATTCTTATAATCATAAATAACGGTTTCTTCAGTATTAACTATCTTTTTAATAACCATATTAGATAAAGATAAGTATGCACCAAATTCAGTACCTAAATTCATTGTATCTGTAATTACAATGTCATTCTTCTCTAAGTTTTCCGCAAATACTTCTATTTGCCATTTAGATATTGCTAGATTATTTCCATTACCTATAAATGATTTATTTGTTACTAATGGATAATCAAACTCTATTTTCTTTGAATCTTTTGTTATAGAATTTGCTAATTCTCCTCGCTCAATTGAAGCTTCATTCGATAGAGAAAAACTTCCTAAAGATAAACTAGATTTTTCATAGAAAGAAATTGGATCAAATATTGTTGTATATTTAATTTCTACATCTGATGAATCTGAATTAAAGGCTTCATCTGTAAACTCAAATGTTATATTTAATCCATCTTGGGTAATTGTTATGTAATTTCCATAAGAATCTTTAAATGCATTATTTTGATATACTATTACATCATCTATTTTTATAATAATGTCTTTTATTGAAATACTATTTTCTATGTCATTAATTAGAGAGTTATCAATATTTGATCCATTACTAATATTAGCTTTTACATGGTCAACAATTTTAATATGTCTACTTGTATTTGTATTAATTGTCCATGTTTGTTCTAAATCAGATGGATATGATACTGATTTTTGAATATTTGGATTTAAATCTGCAAATGATATTTTACCTGATGACGCAGTTGCAACAGGATGTAATAATTCGATAAAAATTTTATTTTCTTCAGAAATACTAAATCCAATATTTGTTTCTTTAATCTTTAAATTATTATCTAATAAATTATTTTGAATTGCTTCAGCAATAAAATCTACTTTATTTAAATTGACATCATACTTGATTGTTGCCATTTGATCATATTGCTCTTGTTCACCAGATATTTGTAATACTATTACTGAATCACTCTTATTTATATTAAAGCTACCTGTTAAATTTGATGAATTGAATTCAATGTTTCCTCCAGCGTATGGTAATACAGCTTCATTTACATATATTTCATTATTATTGGTATCATAAATTCTCATATTTGAAACAGTTGTATGCTTCAATAATAATGCGTTAAAATCTGCTCTCATTTCTTCTGGAATAGAATCTAATTTATATGTAAACGTATCAATATAATTGAATGATGGTTTTACTGACTTACCAGCAGATCCTGCACTACGAGAGATAACATACTCACGTGAATCAATTTCACTTGTTGAATGATCATTAGTGATTTTAATAACATTAGATGGCTTTAAATATGATCCTTTTACATCTTCATCTAAGAAACAATGTACCTTTCCATTATCTCTATCAATATAATTTTTATTATTACTTGTAATTGTATCTTCTATTGCAGCAAATGAATCATAGTAAGGAATTATTACTTCAACATCTGTATCAATTGTTGCAAGGCTTCCTAAATACAAGTCATTATTACGATAGGTATCTAGTCCTTCTACATTTTCATAGTTATCGATATCAAAGATTACCTTATAATCTATCTGGAAAGATGAATATGCAGGAATATCTCCATCATCTTTTACTAAATGAAGCGTATATAAACCATTATCAGTTTTATCAAATGATATAGTCGAATTGCTCCATCCATCTATGAATTCTCCATTCCTATAGATATATACCCCATTATCATTTTCTCGATTTGGATCTTTATAAGTTATTATTAAATCATTTACCTTTAAATATTTATTGAATGTTAACAATTCTTCATTTGTTGGATTCTCTTTTTCCATTAACCCTGTTAATATATCTTTTAAATCCAAATATGAAACACTATTTTGACCAATAGATACATTTACTCTATAGCCATTTGTATCTGATGTTAAATATGTTTTCATTCCACCAATACTTGTAGAATTCTTTTTTTCTACTGCTAATGCTGCTACATATTTACGAATAAAAAATGCTTCTGTTTCTTTATACTTATTATCCCTACTTAAATATGGTTCCATATAACTCCATGCATTTTTGTATATGTAATTATATGTTTTTATATCACTATTCAAGTCAGTTATCTCATTTAGTGCTGCTAAATCATCTGTTATTGTTTCATAATTTACTTCTACACCACTATCATTACTAAGTCCAGTTACCATCAAGCTAAAACCATTATCCATTTTTGTTAATTTAGTTAAATAGTCTTCACCATAAAGGTCAGTTAAACATTGGAAATGTCCATTACTTCCACGAGGTGCAATATTACATAATGTTGCGGGATATGATATATATAGACATGTACCATTAACACATTTTTTGTTGTCGAGTTGATTTAACTCATCTTGAGACATTTTAATGTTACTCTTAACTTGACTATTTTCATCAAAAACTCTAACATTAACACTTTTTAAAGTTGTATACTTTGCTAAAACGCCATCCATTTTATCATAGAACTGAACGTTTCCATTAAAATATTCTTTTGATTTTCGAGGGCAATTATATGGTAAATCAGCATTTTTTGAATAACAAGATGTCTTATCATTATGATTAATAGAAATATAGCTAAGGTTCCATTTAGCCGTTGTTGTTGTTCCGTTAGAATTTGTACTAATCAGTGATTTATTACCATCATTAAAAGGATTTACATATGCATTTGATACATATATTACATTTCTTTCAGAACTACCAGTTTTAGTAATGGCACTTTGTCCATAATAATCAAATTCTAATTGAAGCCAACTTGGTTGATACTGTTGATTTCTTTTTGTAAAATATATTAAACAAAATTTAGTACCTAAATCCCTACCACCTGTTTCGCCATAAGAATTAACATTAGGTAGTGTATAAGAATTATTTGACTGAGTGAAATATAAGGAAGAAATAACATTATAATTTCCTTCACATTTTTTTGTCACAGAATTATAATTTCCTTTAAAAAGCAAACCAGGTACCAAAAAGTCAACCCCTATTGATTGCCTAGGTGTACTCTCATTTATCATTCTATTATCTAAAATTGAATAGACGTCATTGTTGTACTCAGGAACAATATCATTTGAATATAGATTAAATGAAACATACGAGTATGAATTTAATAATGATTTCATCTCACTAGTATCAATCACTGTCTCCCATTTTATATAATCATTATTTAAATACTCACCATGAGTTGTCATATATCTTTTAGAGTAAAAAGATAAATCTATATTTTTCTTTTCAGTAGTATATGAGTAATCATACTTTACTTTTGATTCTATTTTATAATCAGCAGGATAAATAACATAATTATTATTTGTTCCTGAATGACTATTATCATTTCTAATAACTCTTCCTAATTTATAATCGAAATTAACACTAACGCTTCGATTAGAAACATTAAACAAATAAAATTTTATTGGCTTTGTACTACCTATTACTTGATTATCATAGCCAAGTGAATATTCATATCGGCCATTATCTGATGCGTCAATAATATTTTCAAACGTATCATATGAAAGAACATAGTAGTAATAATCTCCATCACTATTAGTCGACTCACTTTTCCAAATATGATTAAGGTTTTTTGTTCTTTCAAAATCTGAACCCAGCACTTCTTTTATTTGCATATAAACCGTAGGATCATAATCTAAAATATAATCAAAGTTATTCACCCTAAAATTAACAAACATATCGTCAATATATAACATTTTATTATTCGAACATCGTGAACCAATTGTCCCCATAGAAAGACAAGAAGCATTCACAAAGTACTGAAAAATATCTTGGTTTTGCGTTATAGAATCACTTGTTGTAATTTCAAGATAATTTGATGGGTTAGTTGACATATTTAATTGATGCGTAAAACTTAATGGAACCCCATTTGAATCCGTATTATAATTTTGTAATTTTGGTTCTATAGATAAATATGTGGGTACATCTTCAACTACAACGTTGGTATTAACATTTTTATTTTCTAAATTATCTATATAACTTGCTTCATTTATATGATTTCTTACTTGAGTAGTTGTTAGTTTTTCATCAAAGACAATTTTTATCTCATGAATACCTGTAGCATTCTGATTACCATTTTGACCAGTAATTATAAAGTCAAATGCATTAAATGAACAAGAAAAAGAATTATCTATACATTCTTTACCAGTATTAACATCACCAGTTGCTGTTACTTCTATATGAATTTTTTCATTTTCAAAATAAATTGTTTTAGATGAAATTGGATTTTTAGATAATGATATTCCATCAATATATATTTTCATTCTAGCTAAATAATCCGTATTTTTATAACTATTATATCCAAAATCATTTCCAAGATTTATAGTTAATTTACCATTAAGAGATCTATCACTTTCTTTTCTATCATCAGTTAATGTTGTTGTTAATACATAAATATCACTTGATGTCCCTTTTTGTGTTGCTGTTTGTTCTATTTTATAGTAACTATCGGGAACTTCATCATTTTTCATATAAAGTGATAAATCACCAATATCTTCTATACTAAGGATTTTTAATTCCTCATTTTGTTCTAAAATTGAAGCATCTAATTTAAAAGAAAGTTGATATGAAAAATCTAATAAATATGAATCTTCTATATTTTCAAATCTTATTTTCAATCGATATTTATTATTTTCATGATATACTCCCCCATAACCTTGTACTTTTCCTAAATTAAATAATTTATATTCAGTTTCGCCATTAGTTACAAGTTGACTTGAATCGGGAATAATATAATTTGGAAGATCTATATAATAATACGAACCCATTGATATTTGCTTATCTAAATTTTCATTTTCAATCTCTTCAGCATCAAAATATAAATACAAATTATCATCCATTGTTATATATCTTGATGAAGAAGTTGCTAAATATTTGCTATCTACTTCTTTACTAGAATCTGTTGTCGAAATAATCTTTCCATTTTCATCCATTAAACTTGCATATATATTTGGGAAGACATCAATTAATTTTTTTTCTTCAGCTTGCGTATCTTCTGATGCAAGTGAAAATGGAAGGACTGCAACTATTGCTAATAATCCCAAAAACATGAAAAGTATTAAACGAAATCCTATTCTTTTATTCTTTTTATAAAGTAACGTATCAGTCATTATAACTCTCCTATATTATCATTATATTATAATATATATTTTTATTTCAATAATAAATTGTAATAAATAATTGTGAATTTTTTTTAAAATATAGTAACAAAAAAAGAAGAATTTTTTCTAATCCTTCTTTTTTTATTAAATAGCTTTCTTTTTATTTTTGCTTAAATAAACAAGTAAATAAATGAAAACACCAATTGATATAAAAAATGCTATAAATGAATAAATAATATTATCATTTGTCTTAGGAATATTCTGGATTTCTTCAGTATGTGTTTTATTTGGCTCAACCGGATCCGGTTTATCAAATTCAATTGGATTATCAGGTTTATCAGGTTCAATTGGATTTTGTGGTTCAACAATTGGATCTTTTTCTATAGTTTTATTATAGAAATTAATTTCTTCCCCTTCATAATTTAATATTTCTACTTTTTCAATTACATATGAATTATTGTACTCTGCTACCTTAATTTTTAGCATATAATTATTTTGGTCATAAATGAAATCCTTATTTTCATTAATCTCACTTATTTTATAATAATATGTACCAGTTTTTGAATAAATAATTGGACCAAATGCAATTTTACCTTCTTGATCATTTTGAACAGTTAATTTTAAACCATCATCCAGAATATTTCCTTCATAATCAACTTCTTCTAATTTAAATTTAAATATTGTAGAAGATAATTCATTATCTAAATATTTGTTAGCATAAATTGTATAAAATTTTGTTTGACGTGAAGTTACTATTCCTCCAATATATTTAAGAAATAATGGAACAACTTCCTCGGTATTGGCATGAATTTCTTCATTTTTAACCGATAATGTTACATAGTTTTTTAAACCTTCAGTTGATACTGCATCTGTGTTAAATTCTATCAAAATATTTGAGTTTTCTACAGGATTCAATATTCGAACTTTAATGGTATTATCTACATATTCAAAACTATAATCAACATCTTTTTGAAGTTTAGTTTTAGAATAATTAATTCCATTAAATACCTTTCGATAAACTTCTAAAGAATTATCAACATATTTCAAACTAGCATATAATTCATCTTTAATTTCTACTATATCATCTTCTTTAATTTTACCATCATAATCAACATCTAAATTAATATCAACCGTCCAGTTAATTAAGGCGATACCATCATTAACAGATAATATACGATATTTCTTATATAGTATGCTATCAACGATATTATTTCCAGTTTTGTTAACTTCATATTCCTCATCGCCTGATAAAACACGTAAATTATTAAATATTTGTATTAAAACATCAGTAGGCTTATTATCATTTCTATACTTATCAGTATCGATCTTAATTTCATATTCGATTACTATTTTATTATTAGCTTTAAGTTCATCGATCCCAAAGATAAATTCACATTCACCATTTTTATTAAATTCAAGTTCACTAACTAATTTATCCTTAAGAACATAGCTGTTTGATAACTTATTAATACCATTCTTATAATCGAATAATACTTCCTCGTTTTCATCAACCAATGTAATTACCATATTTGCTAAAGATAAATAATCTTTAAATGAATCACTTAAGGTAACTGAATCATTCACAGTTATATTTTTCTTAGTAATATTTGGGCTTGAAATTTCAATTTTCCAAAATGTTGAAGTAGAATTTTCTTCTCTATTTTCATTAAATTTATTAACTTCTAATGGATACTCATAAGTTATATTCTTTGAAGTTGCTGTATTACTTCCTATTAAATTATCTCTTTCAATCATTGCATTATTTTTTATTGAATAACTTGCATTATTTTTTCCTGTAAGATCATAGTACTTCTGTGGATCAAATTTTGTATTATAAATTATTTCAATATCATATCCATGTCCTAAAATATCAGCACTATCACTATTTTTAAATGTAAAATCAAGATTTAACTTATCAATATTTATACTAATGGCATCTTGATATCCATCTTTAAATTCATTATTTTCATATACTATTTCATTATTTATTTTAATGATTAAATTATCTACAACGATTGATTGTGCAATATCATTATTACCATTAACACTAGTTAAATCAGTGATATCGGCTGGTAAAACAGTCATAATATCTTCAATATTAATTGGCGAATCAGTATATCCAGTATTCGTTTTAAGGGTCCAGGTTTGTTCAAGTGATGATGGATATGAAACAGTTTTTTTAACAATTGGGCTTAACGCTTTAAGAGAAATATACCCACTTTGTACAGTAGATTCGTTTCCTTCAAATAAACTATTTTTTACAGAATTTTTAAATCTTGGTTGATATTGAATATTAGTACCAGTAATAATATAATTAATATCAATTAAATCTTCCTCCATTGCGGCCTGCATAAAACTAATCAAATATGTTTCTGTATCATATCTAATTTTAAAGGTATCATCATATTTACCTAAATCACCTAGAATCGAAATAAATATTCCTTTTGGTATTGTATTTGTTGTCTTATTAACGGAAAGTGAACCGCTAATGTTTTCATTGCTAATAGGTTCATCATTAATGTCAACATCAATTTCATCTTTTTCATAAACAACATTATTATTTTTATCATATATTTTAAAATTAATAATTTTCGTTTTTTCAAGTAATATTTCATTCAATCGATTTACTTTTTGGTTGTTTTCAGTAGTTGCGTTACTTCCTGACAAAGCAAAATCAACAAACATTAAATCCTCTAAATTATATTTGGGTCTATCTTCCTTGCCAGAAGAATAACTGTAGTAATTTATTTGATAACTATTTTTAAATGTATTTAAAATACTATCAAAATTTGTTACAACAGATTTTGTAACTGCTGGATTTTTTAAATAAATTGCTGATGAAGCAGCGCCAGATGTGAAACAATAAAGTTCATTATTCTCATAATCTACATAATTTCTATTATTCGAAGAAAGAACACTATTATTATCAATGTCATCACTTCCATATGGCCTTACAGCATATGCATCAGTAATTAATTGTATAGTCTTATTACTATAACTATCACTATTACGATAAGAAGTGCCATTTTCATCTGAATAATTATCCATATCTAAAATTAAATCATATGAAATATTGATATTTGATAGGCTATCAAGAAGATGATTATTATTTTTTAAATATAATGAATATAAATTTATACTTTTATCATCACTGTTATATGATAAATCAGAACTATTTAATTTGATAGTAGAATTAGACCACTCATTTGTAAACTGGCCATTTTGATATACGATTTCTTCATTCCCAGAATTATCTTTATATTTTATAAGTAAATTTTCAATAATTAAATTATCTCTTAAATTTGTTAATGTATTTTCGTCATTTAACAATTCAACATTTCTTACACCAGTAATTCGATCAACTATTTTTAAATATTCTACTGGACTATATCCAGAAACGACATTTACCTTTATATTTTTAATGGAGTCATTAGTTATATATTTTTTACTACTAACGCCAGGCATTATTTTTTCAATTGATAAACTAGCATTCATTCTTTTACTAAAAGAAACTTGAGATATAAAATCTGATGCATTAGTACTGACATTATATTTAGTATCTTGCCAATTATTTCTAACAATAGTATTAGTTGTGGTATAACCTGATTGAGATAATGGGCCATTATAATTATTGATAAACTCTTGACTATCACTCCATGTATCATAATCAACTGTAATACTTTCACCATCATTAATACCAGTTACAAGAAGGGCAAATCCATTAGACATCTTTTTTAATTTTGATAAATAGTTTGTACCATAATTGGCAATGATGCATTCTTCATTTCTTGAACTAAAACGGCAATAATAAGTCGGATAAAAAGTAACATTGATACATACTCCATCAGAATTACACTTTTTATTTTCAATATCAACAAATTCGTCTTTATTCATTGAAATTGTTGTATTAGATGTATGTCCTTTTATATGAACATCAATCTTATCAAGATATGTATAATCAGCAACTCCATTATACATGCTATCAGAAAAGGTAAACATTCCATTATAATATGCCTTATTATATGTACACATAAAAGGTAATGAACCACCACCTGATTGATCATAACAAATATCTTTGTCACTAGTTAAATCAGCAACATATTTCCATTTAATAATATCGTTTTCATCATCAATTAATTCTATACTTTTACTACCTTTGTCAGTACGATTTATCGCACCTTCTGCTTCATATTTTATTGCAACAGTAGGTTGACCAATATGAAATCTTCCACCATTAATTAAATTAAATTCTACTTTGACCTTATCATCTCCACTTGTTAAATCACTTTTGGTAAAAAAGACTAAGCATACTTTATCATTATATATATTATTTTTAAAAATATCATTAAATCCAGTAGCCGCATAAACATCATCAAGTGAATTGGCAAACAAACTATCTTCTTTATAACTATTTATTGTTGTCCAGCTAGAAAAAGTAGTAAATAGATTATCGCATTTTTTGGTAACTGGATTATATTTTCCAATATGAATTGGATACATCTGTAAATAATCCCTATATGCCTTCCCATTTTGTGGAACTTTATTATCAATTCTATCTTCATTAATTAAATAAACAGAATTTCTATCAAATGTCTGAGTAGACGGAAGATTCAAATAAATCATATTGTAATAACCAGAATCATTATATAAATTAATTTCTCTAGCATCAATTACAACATTCCACTTAATGAAATTATTAGCAAATGCTTCCCCACTAACGATCATATACTTATTGTAATTTGCTGATTTTTCAACTTTATCGCTAACTCTTGAATTATTGTAATAATTATAATCGTTAATAACATTAGTAGTTAATGATAAATATTTTCCACTATTTTGATTATTAATTTCCGTTCTTGTTATTTGAGATAACAAATAGTCAAACGAAAGTCTAATTTTTTTATTAGATATATTAAATAAATACATTGTAACTTTTGGAGTCCCCTTAAATTCAAATGAACTATCTTTTTTTTGAGCAGTGAAATTAGCATATTCTCCTCTTCCCATTTTAAGTGATTTATTCGCTGTATCATATGTTTCATATGACCATAAAATATAATAATATTCGCCATCAGCATTCACTGTTTCACTTCTTAAAATCGAATTATTATATGGTAAAGAAGTATTAATGGTACTTCCAAAATTATTAATTTCATCACCTAATATTTCTTTCATTTGCAATAGTGCAGGTCCATCAGGTGGTTGTATTTGACCACTCGTAAATGAACGAAAATGATCAATTTGCATGGCAGTCAAAAAATTAACTTTGTTATCATCAATATAAATTGTTGGTGTTACGCATGAAGGATAGGTTCCTTGATTTATGCATCCAGCATTAATGAAATATTGAAAAGTGTTTACATCTAAATTAAGTAGTTCGTTATCTATATCAATTTTAACGAAATTAGATGGACTTTTCGAAATATCAATATTATAAGTTAATTCAGATGGAATAAAGCGATCTGCAGCATATTGTTCTTTTTCAATTGATGTAGATATTTTTATATTAGAACTTTCATCATTAATATCAACAGCTGTATTTATTATTTTATTATTATCTAAATAATCTTCGTAACTTGCAGAATTACTATGGTCACCAAGTTTTGTTGTAGTAACTTTTTCTGGTATTACTATTTTTATTTCGTTAATGCCAATTGCATTACCACCTTCATTATTTTCAATAATAACCTCGAAACGATTCACTAAGTAGCTATAACCACTTACAAATATATTTTGATTGTGTTCTAATGATTTTATAGTAATTTTTACATTATCATTTATATATTGTGATTCAAATACACCTATAGGTCCCCCATATTCATTTAATAATGGTGATAACATTTCCCCATTAACATAAACCCTTATGCTATTTAAATACGATTTAGATTGAATATTATTATATTTAGAATAACTACTAAAACCAAAATCCGTACCTAAGTCAATAAATAATCGACCTTTAGTAATTTGATTATCCCCATCTCTTGTATCAACTAGAGTGGTTGTTAAATCATATAAATCTTCTGAATTATAATTATTATCAAGAGTTTGAGTTAATTTATATTTAGATTTCTCTATAGATTTTAGATAAAAATTTAAATTACCAATATCATTAATTGTAAGTTTCTTTAAATCACTTATTTGCTCAAATATAGAGTCATTAAAAGAAAATAATATTTTATATGACAATTTAAGTTGATATATATCATCAATATCATTAAAGCGTACCTTAAGTCGATAGTTATTATTATCATCTACATAAATTCCACCAAAAGCTTGTGTTTTTCCAAGTTTTAAAAGTTCTAATTCATCATCTCTACCATGAACAATTAAACTATCATCAGGAATTATTTGAGTAGGTAAATCGAGATTATAATATACATTTTCTAAAACATTAATTTTTTCATTTCGATTAGTTTCAACAGTTGCATCTATTACTAAATATAATTTATCATCATTTGTTAAAAATTCTGATGGTGAATTATTATCAGTATATTTATATAAATCATCAATTTCTTTATTAGGATCAGTTGTCGATACTATTTTCCCATTTTGATCCATTAATGTTGCATAAATGTTTGGAAAAATTGTAGACAATTTCTTTTCTTCGGCTTGGGTATCCTCAGACGCTAATGAAAATGGAAGTATAGCAACTATTGCTAATAATCCCAAAAACATGAAAAGTAATAAGCGAAATCCTATTCTTTTATTCTTTTTATAAAGTAACGTATCTGTCATTACAACTCTCCTATATTATCATTATATTACAATATCTTTACCCTTTTCAAGAATTAAAAAATAAATGAACAAAAAAAATAATTAAGAAATCTTAATTATTTTCTAAATTATCTAATAATTCATCAACATAGCCAATAACAATACTTATTTTTTCTTCTAATAAATCACATACTGGAGCAACTTTTAAATTTTTATGTTTACTCCAAGCTTCACTAGTACGTTTATCTAAATCGATTGCTTCACTAGCTTCTTCAAAACGCGCTTTATTACTTGCATTAGAATATTTATTCTCTGTTTCAGCAGCTACTGTTGTCATATGAATAACTAAATCATATTCATTTAATAGTTCTTTATTATTTAGATGATTTTCTTTTAACATACGTTTATAATTTTCTTCACCTAAATAAGCTTTGATATCAACAGTACCACGATCATATAAAATAATTACTTTTGTATCATCATCATATCTTGATATAAAATCTTTATATCTTTTTTCTTTAAATAATTGCAAATTTAGTATTTCATTTTCGAAATCATAAACACTTGATTTATAATCACCAAAAGGACGGATACCACCTTTAATTATTTCGGTTGCACATTCATTTAAAACCAAAACATGATATCCTCTTTCTACTAAATGCTCTTCAAGTTTTGTAATTGTTGTTGTTTTACCTGCACAAGGACCACCAGTTAAAACAATCTTAGCAACTAACTTACCCATAAAAATAATCCTCACTAATCAATATTATTATAAACTTATTTAAATTATTGTCAATAAAACTATTAATATATATCTTTTTCTAATAATACTTCACAATTAATATTTAAATTATTAAATACTTCTTGTTTTATATTATTAATTAACTCATCAAAAAACGCTAATTGTTTTTTATGTAATTCAATAAATTCATCACCATCATAGTTAATTAAATTCTTTCCATAATATATTTTTAATACTAAAGAATCATTATTAACAGCATTTTTAGGAACCGCAGTTCCATAAAAAACTTTATATTTTTCATTACAATATTCATTGTTTTTAAAATTATCATAAATAACATCTTTATATGTTCTAGATATGATATTAATTAAATCATCATTAATACTATCTTTATCAAATTTATTTAGAAGAATATCTATATCTTGTATTGATAGTTTTTCAACATATAATTCATTAATTAGAAATATATAATCCAGTTTTAAATATTCATTAATTCCTTTATATTTATTATTAACCCCAATATATAGATTACTATTCTTAATCATTTCATCATACTTAGATAAATTAACTTTAGAAGAAATATAATATTCTAATAAATATTTGTATATTTTAACTAAATTATCATATTTATCGGAATTATTATTAATAACAAGCCCTTTAATTATGGCTTCTTGCACATTATTTCTTTTCATTCTTAATTATCCTTTCTTCCCGTAAATACTTTTTTGTGAGGTAATCCACGTAACTTTTTAATAATATTAGAAGTTCCTTTAAAAATATATTTTTGTCCCCATGATGAAACAATTATATCACCAGATTCTGTATAGCCTGTAACAATCATTGCGTGACCTTCACCATTACCATAATACAAGGTATTATCCATACTATATAATGAATAACCTTCTTCTCCAAGATAAATATAATCATTAGGTAAATTATCTAAAGAAACACCATATTTTCTCTTTAAATAGTCTTCCATTTCATTTCTAGAAAATATACTTGTTCCATTAGCAGACCTAGTGGCATCCCTAATATTATTTCTTTTATGACCATTTGAAAACAAATCTAATATAACAGGTTCATAATTATAATCGATAGTTAAACTTCCATTTGACATTCTTATATCATACATAGAATAACCAAAAGTATTATAAAAATCTTTTTCTCTTCCTTCAAATTTTTTAAATACTAAATTAGCGAAAGCTGTATTACCACAACCAGTATTAGCGATTGAATCAAGATAGGCTAACTTTTCTTCGTAAGATGCACCTGGATAATATTGTTCTAATAAAGCTTGAATCTCCATATCATTAAGAAGATCTAAGGAATTTGGCGCCTCAAACGCACATTGATTACCGCCATACTGATTAGAATCTATATTATAATCACCAAATATATCAAGAGGATTTCCATTTAAATCTTTAATAATCATTCTACCATCACTATCATAAGTAACATTAAAAGTTTCCCCACCAAAATTTAATCTAAGATTATCCCCTTGCGTACCAACTAATACTCCTCTTTTATTAAAATACCAAATATTCCCATCTTCATCTGTAAACGAATCAGATGGAACTACATTCATATATAGCATATTAAAATTAGTATCAGCTTTATATTCAAGAATAGAATCATTATCTCTATCTTCGACACTTCCTTTTAGCATCTCTTTAAAATTTCTACCTAAATTTGATTCATTATCTTCAAATAAACTATCTATTAGTACTTCAAGTTTATCTTTAAGTCCTTCATCACACGTTTGATAAGACAATAAAGAATAATTAGTCATTTCTTTTAATGAGTCAACAAATTGAATATTAGTAATAATACTACTAAACACTTCTTTAACATTGCTGATATCATATGAATCAGGAAGATTACTAAGATTTGTACTAATTTTATTCTTTTTATCAGATAGTACTGTATCATATGTATTATGAATATCTACAAATGTTTTTAAAATTTTATCATATGATTCTTCATCATATTCGATATGATTTATCATTGAATAAGAACTTTTACCATTTACTGTTTTGGTTTGTCTTCCAGTTGCATAATCATTCGTATATGTGGTTCCATCACTAGTTTCAAGTTCTAATAATAATCCTCTTCCATTTCGTTTAAAAATATCACCATTTTCTGAATGACATATAAAATTTCCCGTTGCATCTTTTTCCCATGTACCACGTACAGTAGGTACACTATAAAGAATGAAATCACCATTTGGATAAGTAACAAAATTTTCATGTTTTTCTGTTTTATAACTTGTCTTTCCATCAGGATAGATATGTTTATACTCTTTTCCCTCAGAATCGAAAAATATTGTGTTACCTCCTTTTTCTTCGGTATAACTTCCATCTATATCATATCGATATACTGTAATGCTACCATCAGGATTATGAATAAAAGAAGTATCAATTTTTCGATTATTGATAAAATATATATTTCCTTTAGAATCTATAACTTTTTGAAAATTAGTTATATCCCTATAATCTATTTCATTATATGTAATGATATTTCTGCCATCTTCTAAAGTGAATGATGTAACACCACTAGGATATATATGATATACTTCTTGGCCTTTTTCATTATAAGCAATATATCCGTTTTCTTCAGAATAAACTATTTCATAGTGACTTGCTCTATCAAAAATTGTTGTAGTTCCATCCGGATTACTACGTTGAAAAAATCTTTTTTGTGTTGTTTGGGGAAGCGGTTTATCATCGTCTGTAGTATTTTGAGGTGGTGGTGTCGGTGTTGGCGTTGGAGTTGGCGTTGGAGTTGGCGTTGGGGTTGGAATTGGTGTTCCATTTGTTAATGCTTCATCATTCACTTCTCTTCACCTTCACTCTCTTCATTGCTTTTTTGTCTTAATAATTCTTGATTTCTTACCCAGTCATCATAATGACGATGATGTTCTTCAATTTTTTCATTAATAAAGGTATCGATATTACCTTTTTCTAATAATAAATTGTTATTATCAGTATCTAGATCAAGACATAATTTTTCTAATTTAGTTTTAAGTTTATTTCCTAAATAATCATCCGGTATAAATAATTCTTTTAATGTTGTAGAAGTTTCACTTATTTGGGTTGTAACATCATCAATTGTAGAATCGATACTACTTTTTTCAGTAGGATATTCGTTTGAATATATATATTTACATCCTTCATTTTTATTACAACTCATTTTTTAACTCCTCATACTCATCTAATAATTCTTCATATTTACTGTTAATTTGATTATTAGTATCACTATATCCTTCTTTAGCATCTATTAAATATAAAGCGATTTTAGTTAAATTATTATTTATCTTCTGAATCATTTTTATTTTAGAATTATATTCCGTTATATAAGCTTGATAACCTGGTCCATTCCATACAAAATTACTTGTTGCTTTTGCTAGTTCATTTATTTTTTCATTAATATCATTTTTAGAATAATTAACTAATCTAGTTCCTTCTTCTTCTAATTCATCTAAATATACTTTTGGCATCTTATTCACCACCATTAACAGAATTTGAAAACTTATTATATGAATCTGCATATATATCTTTAATATCATCTATAGAATCAATATAAGGCTTCATACTATTATTTAAATATTTAACACCCATTTCTAAATACAATGATCCCATTTCTCTATATAAAGTTGCACTTTCAGTATCATATACGTTTTTGGTATCTTCAATCATATTTTTAAAAGTATTAAACATCTCTAGCAATTCACTATATTTACTTTCCATTATTTTCTTTGTTGTATCAAGACTAGCAATATCAACATTTAAATTAACTTTACCCATATTAACACCTAACTTATTTTCACTAAAAATATTATAACATATTAAAAACAAAAGAAAAATCAACCGACATTATTTAATAAAAAAAAAGAAATGATAAAATCATTCCTTTTTAACTATCTACCACACATATTGTTATTAAATTCTAACTTATAATCACCTAAATAAACATCTCGATTACTAGCATCATTAGGCTTAATTCTATTACACATTATAATCGTTAAATCATATTTTTCAGAACGATAAATATTAGTACCACCATCACGTACAGTTGATTCATGTTCCATTAAATCCGTTATACTTTTAAGACTATCATCCATTGTTTGATATGTTTTAGAAATATAATCTTTTACAGTTTCGCCTTTATAATTAACTTCTTTTAAATTACTAGATAAATATATAATTCTACCATCTCTTTCTAAATAAATATTATATTTATTGGTATCTTGTACATCTAGTTTAGTAACTTCAATTATCTTCTCACTCTTTTTACAAGCTACACAAAATAAACTAAATAAAACTAATAAACTTATAAATATTTTCTTCATACATACTCCTATAAATATTTTAATATATCAATTGGTTTTAAGCAGGTTTTTTCTTCATTAACTAATACTTTATTATCCCAACAAGCAGGGATAAAATCACAATTGCTGTTTTTAGCAAATTCCATATCGGACTTACTATCACCAATATATATTACTTCATCACAAGTACAATTCATTTTATTACATAAATAAGTCATACTATCAGCACTAGGTTTAGGTGAATCAACTAAATCTGATGTAACAACAATTTTAATATAATCTTTAATATCTTCTAATTCATGATCAAGTTCATGATATTCAATATCCCTTCTTGAAGTAATAATTCCAATAATATAGCCTTTATTAGATAAATCTTTTATTATTTCTTTTAATCCTGGAAAACATTTTGTTTCATATTTTCGATAAGTGTTTTCCCATTCTTTATTTATTAAATCAACATTTTCACCCTCAATATGCAAAAGTTTAAAATATTGATTACTTGGTAGAGAAGTTAAACTTCTTAATTCATATATATCTATTCTTATTCCTAAAACATTTTCTATTGCTTCTTGTAAACTAATGGCAACAGCATCACAACTATCTACTAAAGTTCTATCAGCATCAAAAATAATGTATTTTTTCATAAAAACCTCAACAAAATTATACCATATAAAAAACAGGTTTTAACCTGTTATTTTTTTATTTAATACTTTATTGTTAGTCTTACCTGGAGTTTGTAATCGATAATCAGTACCATCTTCCATTATAAAATTAAAACCTTTTTCTAGAGTTCTATCAATTTTTTCTATTCTTTTATCATTTCTATCAAAAGAATAAGGGGCTCTAAAATAATATAACGTAAAATCTTTTAATTCTTTTGCTTCTTCATCAGAGATAAAACGAATGTTTTGTTCTTCTGGTACATCATCAAAGCGACCTTGAACATCACAAAATTTAGATCCGTCATATTGTTTCCACATATCCATTATGCCTACTGGTTGATTATCACCAACAATTGCAAATTGAAGAGGAACTTGATCACCTGTATAACCATCAGGTTTCTTTTTAGAACCATAGGCTAGAATTCTTGCTTCATCAAAGCTATATGTACCTTTAAGTTTAACATCCATCCTTAAAACACCACGATGAAAATATTCATTAGATTCATCTTTGCATCTATATCGATAATCATAAACATAGCATAAATTATCAATTGGTGCCTTATTTTCAAGGACACTTGGATCCATCATACCATAAACAGTATAATTACCTATTCCTTTAGCTTCTTCATCACTAAAATGTTCAAAATAATATTCACTTTCATCAAAGTTATCACCATAACCATGAATTTTATTTTTAAAATATCCACTATATTTAGTACATTCAGGATTAGGGATTCCGATAAAAGCAACTGGCCCTATCTCTTTACAAAAACCAAAACTAGCATTATAACCTGTCATGTTATTTAATTCCACAACTTGATTATAATTATACGTTCCTTTTAACAAATAGTCATCACATCCAACACTGTCTCTAACACCAATAAAGAATTGATTTCCTACCTTTAATGGTGTCATATCACGATCTGGATAATACTTTTCAATAACTTTTCTTATAATCGCTTCTTTTAATTTATCAAACATAAATCCCCCATAGATATCAATTACTTTATATTAAACTATAAATATTTACAACATTTATTTACAAAAAAAAGAGATTTCTCTCTTTTAGTGATGATGATGACTACACGGATGACCTTCAATACCATATTTTTTCGTAATGGGATCTTTAAATAAAAAGTTCTTAGGGGCATGATAAGTTAAAAAGAAATATAAGAATAATTCAATAATAATTAAAGTAATACTAATATATACAAATATTTCATTAAAATTAATTAAATTAATAATATATCGATATACTAATTCTGAACATGTAACCGTTATATAAAAACATATTACATCAATCCACAAAATAGACTTTTTAGTAAAAATTGTATAACTATAAAAAAGTATTGGTATTAATAATATAATAGTTAATAATGACATAGCTTTAGCAAAAATAAAATTACCACTAAATCCTACTTCACTAATTTCATAAATACTCCATAATAAGGTTGGTGTCATACATATCTTAATATGTTCCCATGTACTTTCATTAACAGCCGAAAAAATTCCAACTATTTTATTATGTTGTGATAATTCGTAAGTAAAATGAAGTAAGGTTCCAACAACACATATAATAATAATTCCTACAATAAACATTCTATTCCTTCTTCCTACTATATATTATATAACATTTATGTATAAAAAAATATCCACAACATTGTGGATACTTTTCTTTAATTATCTAGTTTTATATGGTAAATCAAATCTTCCCAAATGATTAAACAAAGTAAGTCCCTCATTTTTATCTTTTAAAGAATTATTATAAGCTTTAATTAAGAACATATTTATAAACTTCTTAACTTCATCCAATTCTCTAAATTTTAATTTTTTATCACGTGAATAATAGAAAAGGACATCAGTATAATTAATGAACTTATATATATCTCCTTTTGATGCATACTTTTGAAGTTCTGTAACGAAACCCTTTAAATCTGATCTAAAATAGAAAGATTGTAGTTTTTCTTCTCCAACGATTTTTTCAAGAACTTTAGCAATCATTTGTTCTTCTTCGTAAATACTATAAGCAGGTGTTAACTCATGATAAGGATCAAAGAATTTATTAGCATAATATTGGGTTAATCCTTCATTAATACCAATACCATATACTTCATTCTTCTTTTCATCTTCTTTATTGATAAACATTTGAGATAAACCAGAGTAAATAACACCATTTTCTTTATCTACCCTTGTTGTTGCTGCATGTAATAATTCATGACAAATTGAATTTATTACTTTGGATAAAACCATTGTCTCTAAATCAATAGTATTATTTTTTAAATTATATGTACCACCAATAATTTGACCTTTTCTTAAGTACTTTAACATATAATCTGTAGGTGTTTTTTCTTCTTTTAAAGTCTTGAAGTTACGATAATAATTATCTAAATCTTCTCTAGGTATTTTAGATTCTATTACTTCACAAAATTGATTATATATTTTTTTATATACTTCATTTTCTTTAACATCAAGATCATTACCTTCATATAATTCATCAGGTAAATCAACTACTTTAACCATATCTGTATTAGAATACTTAATTAATTCCATTTTTAATTTATTAGGACGAATAATGTATTTTTTAATAGAACTAATTCCAACTTTAGCAGCTAGTAACATTAATAATACATTAACAAAACTCATTAGTAACTCCTACTAAACTAATAAACTCTTCTACTTCGTCCCAATCTTCTTTATTAGTTATTTTTTCTAATCCTTTACTTTTATCATTTGGATAATATATAAAAGAATAAACATTTAAAGTATCATTATTATATGTATTATCAGTACAAATTAAATAATAATTTCTTGTACTATGAGATTTAAAAGTATATAAGACATCGCATTCTTTTTCAACATCATTAATCCTAATTTTTAACTTTTTCATACTTCCCCCTAAAAACGGCTATATTATACCACAAAACAACAAAAAATAAAGAAAAACATCTACAACAGTGTAGATGTTTATTTAATAATATCTAAAAATTCTTTTGGTATTTCTAATTGAAAGACCATTTTTTTATTATTAAGTGGATTAATAAATTCAAGATAATTAGCGTAAAGGCATAATCTTCTTAATGGATCTGTTTTAATACCACCATACTTTTTATCTCCTAAGATAGGACAACCTAAATCATTCATGTGAACTCTTATTTGATTCTTTCGACCTGTTTTAAGATTTATTTTAACTAAAGTATATTTCTTATTATGACTAATTTCTTGATAATCAGTTATTGCAAGATCACCGCTTTTATCATTAGTACTATAAACTAATAACGTTTTAGTCTCCTTTAAATATGATTTAACAGTACCTCTTTCTTTAGGTAAATGATTATTAAGTACAGCAACATAACCTCTTCTTGTCTTTTCCCAATTATTTTGAAGTTTTCTTTTTAAAATTTCACTTTTAGCAAAAACAACTAGACCACTAGTATCTTTATCTAGTCGATGAACAATAAATACTTTATTATTCTTATTCTTTCTTTTTTCATATAACATTACTTGATGAAATAATGTTTTTTCTTTTTCATTATCCGTACTAATAGTAAGTAAATGAGCTGGTTTATTAATAACAATTAAATCTTTGTCTTCATAGACAATATCCATCTTTTTAGTTTTCATTCATGTGCTCCACGGCATTTATTACTGCCAAACGTCCATATGTATAAGTAAGACTTCCTTGTTGATAAGCGATATAAGGCTCTCTTATTGGTCCATCACAACTTATTTCAATAGAACTACCTTGAGTAAAACTACCACTTGCCATAATAACTTGATCTGTATAACCTGGCATATCAGTTGGAATTGGTCTAGCGTTAGAATCAATGGCACTCATCTCTTGTATACCTTCTACATATTTTATTAATTTATCTTTATCGTTAAAAATAATATTTTGAACGATATCACAACGATTATCATTATATTTTGGTTCAACATTTAATCCTAATTTTTCAAGTAAGCAACTAGTAAATATTGCTGTTTTAATACTACTACAAACTACACTAGGTGCTAGATAAAGTCCTAATAGTATTTGTTTATTAATACCTAAACTAGGTCCTACTTCCGCTCCTTGGCCAGGTACAGTTAGACGTTCTGCAACAAGATCAACTAAATTGGATTTACCTGCTACATAAGCTCCATTAGGGGCCATACCAGCTCCCAAATTCTTGATTAATGATCCTACCATAATATCACAGCCAACAGATGTTGGTGTTTTCTCTTCTACCATTTCACAGTAACAATTATCAACCATAATAATAACATCTTTATTAATTGATTTAATTAATTTTGTTACTTTCTCTATCTTATCAATTGTGATACTACTTCTTGTTGAATAACCTTTACTTCTTTGAATTTCAATAACTTTTACTCTATTGTTAGAAAGATATTCTTTAATCTTTTCATAATCAAAATCATTATTAATTAAATCAATTTGATCATATTTAACATTAAATGCTTTTAAGGAACTAGGATTATCAATAAAACCAATTACTTCATCTAATGTATCATATGGTTTACCACTAATAGATAATAATAAATCACCTGGTCGAAGTAAGCCAAAGAATGTAACTGTTAAAGCATGTGTACCTGATATAAATTGACTACGAACAAGAGCTTTTTCAGAATCTAATACTTCAGCAAAGATCTTATCTATTTTGTCTCTACCAACATCATTATAACCATAACCTGTTGTTCCATAAAAATCTGTTTCTGATAAATTGTTATTTCGAAAAGCATTTAATACCTTTTTACTATAGTATGTTTCTATTGTATTTGCTTTATCAATTTGATCTTTAATTAATAAGTCAACTTCTTTTATTAATTCATCATTCATTTATATCACCATCTATTCTTATTATACTACCACTAACTACTTCATTGTTAAGAACATCATCGATAACTTCTACGATTTTTTCTTTTTTAATTAATTTAACTTGATTAATTCTTTTCATTTCCTTAGTTAGATACTCTTGATTCATATCATGAATACTTTCAGTATCTACCCAATTAGGACATATTGTAATTATTTTTGGTTCAATAACTCTTGATAGAGTCTCTGTCATATTATTAATGCCAGCTTTAGAAACATTATAATTAATACTTAATATACTTCCTGTATCAATACCATCTGTACTTGAAATATTAAAAATATAAGAATCTTTATTCATTAATTTAGACATGTATTTAATCATTAAAAATGTACCAACAGTGTTAACTTCTAATACTTTCATGAAATCTTCTTTAGATAGATTGTCAATATCATTATCGATAGATAAAGCTGCATTATTAATAAGAATATCAAGGTGTCCATATTCTTCTTTAATACTCTTATATAACTCTTTAATATCTTCTTCATTTGACAAGTCTAAATGATAATTAGATACCTTTACATGATAGACATCCTCTATCTCTTTTTTGACTTTTTTTGACAATTCTAAACTTGTATTATAAGTCATTATAATATTTGCTTTCTTACTTGCAAAAAAAGTAATTAAAGCCCTACCAATTCCTTTACTTGCTCCTGTTACTAGAACAACTTTATTTTCATAATTCATCTTATCACTTCCTAAAAAATAAAAGTGAATAACTTCACTTTTATTTGTAACATTTTATAAATGAGCAACTATTACCTTCATTAAATTTATGTGATTCATAGCAACTTAATTCTTTAGATGCTTTAAACCTTTTGTGAACATCATTAAAACTTGCTACTAAAATATTACTAAATCCATTAGTACTCATTATTCTTACATCATTTTCTTTTAAAATATTCTTTATATATATTAATGGTTCATATCTTCTTACTTCATCAAGTTCTAATGAAAAAGATTCATTTCTCATAAAATATCTAGTTAACTCTTCTTGTGTAAAACCTTCTGGTAATTTAAGTAAAAGATAATAGATGTCATCAACTTTTTCTTTTCTATCAACAATTTGATCATCTTGATTAAAACATACATGATTATTAGTAATATAAGTATCTATATTAATAGATAATTTATTACAAATGCTTGCTAATTCATCATGAGATAAATTTAAATTTAATACTTCATTTAATCCATAAATAGTAACAGCTTGTAACATCTTATCAGAATCAAGATGAAAACCTTTTAAAATACCTTTTCTATAATAACCTTCTAGGGTATAACCATGTATATTTAATTCCTTAAAGAATAATAAACCTGCTTCAAGGACAGGTTTAATATTATAAAACGGTTTTATTGACCGTTTACTAACGCCGATTTGTAATTGATCATAACAATCAATAAAATCTCTTCTAATTATATATTTATCTAAATTTCCTTCAATAAAGGAATCGACGACTCCTGGAATTTTAGCATCAATCATTTTCATATTATTTTACATATGTATTATATTAAGTAAAAATATAAACATTATTGTTAATCTTTCACGCCATTTATATGCACCACATTCATAAATAGCACAAAAATTATCAACATTAGCAACTAACCAACTTTCTTTACAATTTGGTTTAACATTTCCTAATGGGTACATGTGTGAAAGAATAATATTCTCCTCTTTCTTATTTATTATAAAATCTTTC
>JAEEZO010000009.1 GCA_016291895.1 Caryophanales bacterium | reverse complement strand
AGATACAAAGAAATGGGTAGTTGCGGATATTGATGATACTTATATAAAAGTAAAAGCTTTAAATGAAGATGATTACTTACTTATTCGACAAAATAAAAAGAAATATACTGTTTATAAAATAAAAAACAATAATTTTCTTAACCGTAATATTTTGAAAGATGATTACTTAATTGTCGAAAAAACCCAAAAATTAGATAATAATACCCTTGGTTTATTTATCTATAATAATAACTATCATATTATGAATTATAATTATAAAGATGGTTTTTATATCTTAGATGATGGAGTTAATAAAGAATATTTATGTAAGTTAAAAATAATTGGTAAAGTAATAGGTTTACAAAGAAAAAAGGTATTATAAATACCTTTTTATTATAAAAAAAAAGATGTATATTAAATACATCTTAATTATCCTATGGTTGTTCTTGAAGTTTAAATCCTAAATTATATTGAACTTGACCACCAGATGCAGTATTTTCACAGTCAATATCTTGACCTTCAATCCACATATAAACACGAATCTTTGTAACACCTACTGGTAATGTCATAAATTCAAAATCAGAACTATTTGCTGCAGTTGTTTTGAAATCTGGTTCAACTAAAGCAAATTTATTAGCATCAGTGCTATCAAGTGGTGTACCTGGGAAGTTTGTTGCATCATCTGGATCATATGCAAATGCAGCCTTTACACCATAATATTGAGCTGGTGTAGCATTTCCAGATACTGTACGACCTGTTATATGATAATTATCACGTCCATTTGCAAGACCATTACTTGTATGAACATCATAATTTGGTTCATAAATAAATACGTTCTCAGCACCTTTTATATTTCTTAATGTAGTAAGATCTGAACTAGATGGTTGTGTACCATTAACAACGAATCCCATACGAGAGGCATATTCAATATGTGTATTAGGGTTACCTGCTTTAACACCTGTTCCAGATGTAAAGTATAATTGTTTTGGTCCTTCACTTTCTTTAAAATCTAATTTTAAGAATAAATCGAATGCAATATAGTTAAAGTTATTTGCACTATCAGTTTCAGATGCAGAATCTAAGTACATTGTACCATCATTAACATCGTTTACAATTGTACCTCTATACATATGTAAACCTTGTGTTTTTGCAGTAGCATCAGCATAAGCTACTTTAACTGTTGAAACTGGGTTCATTTGATCAGTTTCTTTTGGAACTTGGTTAACTGCTCCAGCATATGCATGATTAAGGATATCATCAATTGTAATCATTGATTTCCAGTTTTCAGCATCTGTTGAAATTTGAATACCTGATCCACCAGATACAGTTACATCAATTTGTTGTACTTTAACTGTATAGTTTGAAGTAAACCATGCATAAGTACCAACTGAAAATATAGCGATTACTAATATTAAAGCAAATATTAACTTATATAATCTCTTATTCTTATCTTCAATTAAGAAAAGAAATCCTCTCTTTTTTTCTTTTTCTTCTTCTTTTTGTTTGTTCATTTCTTCCATCATTTCACCTCATTATCTATCATATTCATAGTATCATACATTAACTATTATTTCAAGCACTTTTAATAATGTTTTTCGTTTTAATCATCTGAGTCAAGTATTTGTTTTGACTCAACATTTATTTCTATTAATTCAGGAACTCCACTATACATCGAATCTTTATAATCAACTGGAAAAGTTAATAATAAAGTATAATAATCTGTTTTATCCTCACTATATAGCATTGTTTTCTCATTTGTTATTAAATTTCTAAAATAAGTACCATCATCATCAGGACTTATATTATTCGTAACTATCGCTGTTGGCGCGTTTTCAATATCTAATGTATTAAATAAATCATAACCTATTCTTAAGTTCGTTGTTGTACGAACACGTATTTTGTATTTTAAATTTGTATCACTATGTAGATCATCTTTAAAATTACTAACTGAAAAAGTGTATAAATATTGATTATTACTTGGAATTACATCAGGTATTTTAACGGTTATTGTTTGATATTTATCATCTAAAAGATATAAAGCTGTATTTAAATCATTATTTGATGCAATTGTTCTTTCATATTTTGAAAAAGTAACAACATCAGTATTAATAAAAACAAGCAAAACAATAACGAGAACAAATAGGATACCTGAAATAATTAAACGTCGTTTATTAAATTTTTCCATTTGAACCAACTCTTTTCTTTATTTCATTAACTTCCATGATTGGTGAAACATCAAGTTTTTTCTTTTTAGTTGATGTTATTTTACTCTCTTCATCAAGAGCTTTTTTTATTTCATCAACATCAATAACTTGCGTCGTTTCTAAAACCATTTTATTTCTTTTTCTTCGTTTCATTTCTTGTAAACGTCTATTAACTTCTCGATTAACGAGTTCATCTATTTCACGTTTAGTTAATTCACGTTTAATTTCATTAACATCAATAATTTGGGTTGCTTCAAGTTTTTTATTGGTTTGTCTTTGCTGTAACTTACGTTTAGCTTTTTCTTCTTTATAAAGCTGCTTTCTTATTTCATTAACATCAATAATTTGCGTTGCTTCAAGAACTCGTTTACTTCGTCGTCTCCTTTTCATAGCTTGCATTTTTTTATTGACTTCTTCATTTACGAGAACATCAATTTCTTTTTGAGCCTTAGATGACGAAATAATCTTAATTGCTTTTCCATCATAAGAAAACATAAAGCTAAATATAAATAAAGTTACTAAAACCAAAACTATAACTTTAGGAGTTAATAAAACTTTTTTCCATATTCCTAATCTTGGAAGGACTTTAACAACTTTTCCTACTACTAATTTTTTATCAATTGGATTATCATTTACATTATTGTTATCACCTTTAGTAATAACATAATCATTTTCAACCGTTACAATTCTATGAGTAATATAATCATTACCATTTTGATATGTAACAATATCACCTTTTTTGTAATTGCCACTATTTAATTTTATTAAAACAGCGTCCCCCACATTTATTGTTTTTTGCATACTTCCTGATGCAACTTCAAAAATTGAATAGCCAAAGAGATTTATATATTGTTTGTGAAGAACTTTTATTGAAAAAACACAGTATAAACAAAATATAATAGCAACAATAACAATTATGATTAATAGATTAACAATTTTTCCAATTATATTCTGAACAATCTTCATAAATCGTCTCCTTGCTATACTATTCAACCATTATTAAAACACTACCCCGTATATTGCCTAAATGTAATTTCCATAGGTATATCAAACTTTGTACTTGTATTACCATACATTGAATCAATTTCATTATTGTCTTCATCATTAACCCATTCAACATAGAATCTAATAGTTGTTGTAACATGATTCTTGATATCACTTAGTGGAATAATTGCACTATAAGTGTTAGGTCTAACAATAGTTAAATCAGGTTTACCAACATTTTCAATCCTTGTTAAATGGATATTTTCATTTTCAATTAAATCGGAATGACACACAATTTCGTAATAAATACTTACATCGGAATCATTAGGATCGATAACGATATCAAAGTAACCATTGGTTCCTGGTGCAAAATGGTTTTGTCTTACATTACTATCACCAGAAACAGTGATATTTGAAACACTAAATGATGTTGTTTCATTTATCAAATTGTCATTAACTAATATTTGGAATTTACCAATTTCACTATTTACGACAGTCTCTTTTTCAGTTTCAAAAAGACCATAACTCTCCGTTATTTCGTAAAGAGTAAGCAGTAATGACATAACAAAAAGAATAATTAACCATCTTTTCATAATTAATTATCATTCTTCATACCGAATTTTATTTCGATATAGATCTTAAATAAAACAACCATAAACATTATAAAAAACGGTACAATTATTGAGAAAAAGAAACCCCATTTAGATAAAATCAAATCAAGAATTCCACCTACAACATGGTATCTTGTACTACTATTAGCAGTACCAACTAGATATTCTGATGAAAAACTCTTTCCAGCAACATGGAATGTTGTCTCTTTTTCATTCACAACTTCTTTCTTTTCTACAATTCCAATATTGATGGTATTCTTTTTAAATTCCATATCATAAAAGAATACGGCATCATTTTCTTTAACATCGTCATTCTTTGGTTTAACTAAAACAACTAAATCACCCTTTTTATAATCTAAATCTTTGCTATCTTCAAGAACAACAAATAACGTTCTCTTACCAAATTGTGGATAACCAAATTCATTCTTGTTAAGTAAGCAAAGAATTGCAAAAATGGCAATCACAAAATATAAAAAACCTAAAAAACCGAATACAATTCTTAATACTTTTTTCATATTATCACCTTATTTTAATATACCATAATTTAATAGAACTATCAACTGAGCGACATCTATTTTATGATATCATCGCTTTCTAAAATAAAACTTATTTCTTTAATATCAATACTTAATTTTTGAAGTGCATAATAGATAATGATATTACCAATTACTTTGGTTAATCCTTCTATGTTTTCTTCATTAAAATCATCTGTTACAAGATTTAATCCTAATAATCGATATTTATCATAAATAATAAAGTTTAATGTACTAATATTTTCATTATTAATATTTTCAATTAATCCGTTATATGGACTATATACATTTCTTATTATTTCTTTTGTTACATCATAAGGATCTAACTCATCTTGATCTTTTAATATTTTGTTTAAGAATAAATAAGAACTTCCTAATAAATAGTAATCTTTAATCTTAGGATTTACCATATTACCTATTTTTTCTTTATAACGATTTTCATCTAATTCATCATACTTTTTGTCTAATTCTAATAATAATTCATCAATTTCATTATATAAAGCTTCATTATTAGGTTTCTTGAATAAGAAGAAACTTTTACCATTAATCTTGGTATAATTCTTAAATATTTTCTTATCAATTTCATCAATTTCTTTTCTTGTAGTATTAACTAAATCTTTGAAATTATCTTTTTCTTTATATAATTTATCAACTTCATCTAAAATAAACTTATATTGATATATAAACTTCTCTTCTCTTAAAGAAGCGTATAACTTCATAAATAATTCATTAGAAGCTTCATTATTAGTAGGTAAATAATCACTTATTAACTTATCAATCTTTTCTTTTTCATAATCACTAGCATTTAATTCTTTACTCATGAATTTTTCAAAGAAAACGCCTTTATTTGTTAAATAATACTCATTGTTTCTTACAATTAAATCTTGATACTCACGTAATAAATTATCAAAACTACCATTGTATAAAGACAAAATATTATTACGAACTTCTTCTAGATACATTTCAAACTTCTTTTCATTTGCATAATATAAATGGTAGAAATTAAGTAATATATATCTCATCATATTATGATTTTTCCAGAATAAGCTTTCAAATGTTTCTTTAACTAAATCACTTTTATAATTACCTTTTTGTCTTTCACTAATGAAGACTTCCATATATCTTTTACTACTTTCACTGTAATAGAAATCTTCTTTGGTAAGAGTAATACCTACTTCACTAAAAATATCTAAAATTTTACTAATATTATCATTATAGGCATCTAGTTCATTATCATAGTATTTATGCAAACTATAAAATAATTTATCAAGACTTAATATTTCAAAGGCATCCTGATATGGATTAAAGTATTTAATATCATTTTCTAAATCTTCAATTCTTTTACTTAAATTTCCTTCAATACCATCGTTATATTTATTCTTTAATAATGAATTTTTAGATTTAATAAAATTCAAAACTTCATTTTGTTTTGCTTCATACTTTTCTTTTGTTTTCATTAATTGATCATGATATTTCTTACGATTAGCATTATTATTTTGTGGTAAAACATTTAATACTTCATTATCTTCATTAATCATTTTGTTAATTTCTTCAAGCATTGTCATCACTCTCCATAAAAGAATTTTCTCTCTCCTCTAAAATCTTAAGCATATTAGAGATTTCGTTATAAATACTTATTAATTCTGATAGAGATACCGTATCTAGTTTCTCTTGCATAATAGCCTCCTACCCATATACTTTAATTATATCTAAAAATCTATAAAAAAACTAGTAAAAAATGAAAATAAAGGAAGGTTTCCCTTCCTTTATTTAATAATTATATATCTAATTACATTACCAACATATGTATTACCATCATATAACTTAAATTCTAGTTTATAAGTACCACTTGTAACATTTGGTTTAAAGTTAAATGTAACCGTATTAGTATCTTCTAAAGCAGTCACTAAATTATATATATTAGTATCTGTTCCAAATGCTTCTAAATTGTTTGTAACATAATCTTTCAAATCAACATTTAAATAATCTAGTAGATAAATATCGCTATAATTACGACGATATAATGCTACTTTCATATTTGGTTCTATTAACAATCCTGAATAAGTAATCGTTGCTGTCATATTCTTATTACCATTGATATTATTACCAGTTTCTTTATCAATAATGATTTCTTCTTCTGGAATTGTTACATCTAATCCATAAGAATTATTCATCATGATAAATGAAGTTGTCGTGGTATCTGCTGGGGTTACACCATAATAGATACCATCAGGTGAATAAAAGGCATCAACTTGAATTGTATATTCACCGGCTGCTAATGAACTATTCGTTGTATTAATACGAATATTTGAATAAGAGTTAACAACACGATCAGCTATTTTAAACCTTATTGTACCATCACTACGGGCATAATATGTATTACCATCAAGAGTTAAACTTGTACCCATCAAGTCAACACCATTGACAACGTTTCCAAGTTCATTAATGAATGAAACTTTAATACCCATTTTTTGTTCATAATATGTTGTATCGACAATTCTATTTAAAGACATAACATCATTTTGATTGAAGTCAATAGTTACTCTTAAATCTTCGTCAGCACCAGGATATACAATTGGTTTAGAAACATTAGCATGAGCAGTGATTACACCCTCGTGATTAGCATGAATATTATAGATCATATTATCTCTTTGAATACCTAAGACGGACCTTATAACTTCATTATCATTATCGACGAGTTCAATAAGAAGCGAGCATGCCGACATATCCTGAGTAATATTCGTATCTTTAAAGTCAACAATAAAGATAAATTCCTCTATCGCCCGGGCACCCGATTCATCATAATAAATATTATTTGCTACCGCATCATTATATTTATTAGTATTATCTAATGAACCCATTCGAACAAAGTTCGATAATGGATATAATACTTCACCATGATCAGTATAGTATTGTTGGAATGATGCATTATCAGCACTATTAACAATATAGTAATAATATTCTGGTTTAGTTGCAGAGGCAAAATCAATCATTGTTATTTTAGTATTAACAGGTAACATAATATTAGATGTTAATACACGATGATAGCCATTACGATATATATTTTGTTGACTTTCCATATAAAGTGAATAATACGCACTTAAACTACTCTTCGCTGTAATATCCATACGACTTGATGAGAACATCTCATATTGTCTACCTGGCATCATAGCCGCTTCATATTCATTTGAATCATAAATTGCTCTTGAAATGGTAACGTTAAAGTTAATACGTTTAACTTTATTAGTTAAATCATCAATTGGTGTAACAACAAGCAATGATATAATTGCTTTACCCATTCCTCCATCAGTTTGAAGATTTTTAGAGTGGTATAAATAGAATACAAAACTTGGTGTTACATTAGAGTTTTCACTCTTATAACTTGAAACACCTTGATGTGAATTAACACTATCTGTTACAAAGAATGAACTACCAACGTTAACCCATCCAACACCAGGTTTAATTGCTAATCCCATAGTGTTATCAGCATCTTCTCCAGTAGCAGCAACACGAGGTACATCATCTGGATTAATTAATGATACTTCAGGATTCAATGAATCATAATTGAAACCAACAATTGTAAATGTTGTATTTCCAGAAGTATGGTTGATGAATGGGAATTCATATGTACCTAAAGTTGAATATTTACTTGCAATAAGTTCAATGTCATATGATTCAATATTTTCACCAACAATCCACATATAATGTTCTGCATCTTCAGGAGTTGGTTGGATATAATCAACTAAGATATGACCTGGATTGTCATCATCTTCATAGTTAGTATAGAAACCATCTTTTTTAATATCATGATTTGTTTCATGTAAGCCTAGTACATAACTACCACTTGCAAAGTAATATAAATCATTTTCTGATGGTGTATCACCAGTTTCTAAATTATAATCATACATTGCTCTTACAATATTACCATTACGATCACGATTATATAATCCAAAGAATGTCATACCATCAACTTCACCATATGCTGTAACATTTTGGTTAAGAGCAATATTTAAGATTTTATCTTCATGCATGTATAATCTATTATTTGTTGTTTTTGTAACACTATGATCATCTTCATCTATTGTTACTTGAGCTAATGTATCATCACTATTTAAACTTCTAAATAAAGTTAATAAGTTAGCTCCACTTTCCAAATATATTTCGGAATTATTTTTTAAATCAAGTTCTGTTACACGACTCAAACTAAAGACTACTGATGAGTATTCATTAGTTCTATCGGTTGCACCTGATAATGAAATATGTGAATTATTTAATACAACAACATCAGCTCTTTGTAATGAAATATTATTTTTAACATCATTATCTGAACCATAATTATTGATATATACACGGCTATAACCTGAGGTAGATGATGCATTACCACTACCAAAGATACTACCATGAATATCAAAATTAGTATGATTCTTTCCATCAATGTTAATGATGATACCTTTAGTTACACTAATGAAGTCGAAGTCATAGATTTCCGAACCACTAGCATTGGCTTCACCACCACCGAAGACAGTTCCACCAATATCAATTTTATTACATTGATAACTATTATTATTAGTATATGTCTTAACAGCTTCACAGCCAATATTAAGAACGGTTTCACCATATAATACGGAAGTATTAGCACCACCATAAACATTTCCACCAATGGTAGCTCCAGTGATATTTACAACACCCATTGAACTATCATTAGCACTACTACCTGTTTCAGCAGCATTACCACCACCAAAGACATGATGAGTAACAGTTGTGTTTCCTTCAACATTTATTGTTGTATTGGTATTAACAGTTGCTGTATTACCATTACCACCAGCATAAGCACTACCATGAATTTCGCCATTTTTAATATTTACAAATGTACTTCCGTTTACTTTACCAAAGTTTCCACCACCAAATAAGTTGTTCTCCACTTTAGCATTTTCAAGAGTAACATTGGTATTTCCTGTTATTTGAGCGTTATTTCCACCACCGTAAATATTTCCAACATCACTATTTGAATTAACAACAACACTTGTATTACCAATTACTTGTCCGTAGTTTCCACCACCAAAGACATTATTAGTAACTGTTGTGCCATTTCTTATCGTTACATCAGTATCACTATTAACTTGGGCGTTATTTCCACCACCATAGATACTTCCAGCCCCTGCATTATCTGCTACAACTGTAGCTTTATCTGTTTCGGCATTATTACCGCCACCAAAGACTGTATTAGAGTTCCCTCCAAGTAATGTTACAATGGCATTTACAGTTTTACCACCATCGTTATTACCACCATAAACATTTTGATAAGTACCATTATTTACAGTGACATTACTTGTTGTTATTTCTCCACTAGTGTTAGATCCACCAAAGACATTATTAGCTCGGCCATTATTTAAAGTAACATTTGTTGTAACAGCACTAGCTTCTTTACATCCACCAAAAATATTACTTATTTCATTAGTCGAATTATTTAAAATTACATTTGTTGTTGTTGAATTAGCAGCGTTTCCACCACCATATACATTAGTAAGTGTTCCATTATTTACAGTGACATTTGTAATAACAGTTGTACCACCAGCATTATTACCACCATAAACAGTATTACATGTACCACCAGTTACAGTGATATTACTTACTGGAACATCACCACTTATATTTGATCCACCATACATATTTGTACAGTTTCCACCAGTTAGATTAATATTTGTATTATTAGTAATACCAGCTTTATTTCCACCACCATAAGTGTTCGTTACAGTACCACTATTAAATTCAATATTACTTGTACCAGTAACAGCTTCATTACCACCACCAAAGAGGTCAGTTGTATTTCCACCATTAACTTTAACTTTACTAGTTGTTGTTGTTCCACCTAAATTGTTACCGCCATAAATTGTTTGACATGTTCCACCCGTTATAATGATGTTACTTTCTGGTACATCACCACTAACATTAGAACCACCAAACATCGAAGTACAGTTTCCACCTGCTAAATTTATATTTGTATTATTAGTGATACCAGCTTTATTACCTCCACCATAAGTGTTCGTTACAGTACCACTATTGAAGTTAATATTACTTGTACCGGTAACAGCTTCATTACCACCACCGAAGAGACTAGTAATTGTTCCTCCATTAATATTAACGTTACTTGTAGTTGTTGTTCCACCTAAGTTATTACCACCATAAACATTAGTTGCTGTACCACCTGTTGTTGTAATAGACGATGAAGTAATATTACCGGCTTCATTTGAACCACCATATATATTAGTAACAGTACCTCCATGAAGATTAACATTTGTTTCGGAAACAGATGCTTTATTAGCTCCACCGAAGGCATTTGTTATATTACTATTATTTTCAATATTAACAGTAACACTTTGAGCATTACTATTAGCTTGATTACCTCCACCATAAACATTTTTTATAGTTGTAGGATTATTACCACCTGTTGTTACCGTTACAACACCTGTTGGACTACCATTATCATTATTTTCCCCATAAACACTGCCCTTATATGTACCACCATCGATACTTAAAGAACAATTTCCTTGAATCTTTCCGGTAGTTTGAATAGAACTATCTCCCATTGATCCACAATAGAAGTCTCCTTCAACAGTTATTGCTCCATTTCCACTATTATCAGTTGAATGAACATCAACATTTCCAACAATCGTTCCTAATGCACTACCACCATAAATGGTTTTATCAATATTAACATTTTTATTATCTTTTATATTTAAATTAACACCAGAGGCAACAATCGTATCTTCACCATAACCTCCACCAAAGATACTTCCATCAGTGTTGTCATCGTATTCGATATCGCCGCCATTAATATTAATAGTTACCGTACCTGCAACTGTACCAGTTTCACAAGAACCACCATAGATTGCTCCTTTAACAGTACCATCATTCATTGTGATATTAACATCACCATTAGAAACATTACTAACAGAATATCCCGTTGATATTGTTGAAGTAAAAGTACTTAAAGTTATATTACTTGGTGTCGTACTAATTTTCCAAATATTATTATCAAATACTAAATAATATTTTGCCGTATTAGTAACAATATTAGCATTAAATGTTGCTAAATATAAGTTTGAAGAGTTCGTTGATAACTGCCATCCATTATTGTAACGCAAGTAATATGTTCTTGATAACATACCTGTTGTCGTAATAGATAAACGACCATTACCTTGATTCCAATTCCATACAGTTGGGGTATCAGATATATCAAGCATATAATAATAAAAACCAGTAACTCCAAGATATTCACCTGTTGCTTTATTTTGAATAGTATAACCGTTTCCACTTGCAGTAAATATCCATACATTATTAGTTGGGGCAACACTACCACTTATTTGGGTATTGCCACCATTACTATTAATAGAATTAGCCGTATTTGAATTACTATTTACAATAAGATATTCACTACCACTTGTAATATTTCTTGTAAAGTTATAATTTACAGTAGCTGAAACATTGTATGTAATATCTCGATAGAATGTTTTATTGGTTGTATCGTAATTCCAAATTGCATTATTTGTATTATTATTCATTGTAAGGGTTGGTGGATTATTTGTTGTATATGCTAAATAATCATTACGACCAACATTTTGTATTGTATATCCATCACCTGAACTATTAATTAACCATTGTGAATAATTAGCAGGTTGATTTCCTGTAGCTAATGATACATCATAAGGATTATCATTATTATTTTCTGATAATAAATGTCTTGTATTACCATTAATTTTATTTATTAAATATGTTCTTCCACTAGTTAAATCAACATTATCATCAAATGAAACATCATAGATTGTTGTTTCATTAATTGTTGCTTGACCAACACCACTTCGATTAGATCCACCATAAACATTACCGTTTACTGTACCACCGTCTATTTGAACATTACTATCTTCAAGAACAGGACCAAAGTTTCCACCACCGAAGACATTACCTTCAATAACAGCTTTACCACTTATATAAACATGTGATGTATTTACACGTCCAGAATTTGGATAAGTTTGATTACCATTTCCAGCTCCTAAAACAGAACCATAATTAACGTCATATAAAGTTCCAGATCCCTTAGTTCCAATATGAGCTTCACCACCAATATGAACATAAGAGTCACCACCAAGTCGACCACTTTGTTGGTTATTATCAGAAGCTGATACACCATTAGAACCACCTGAAACACTATATGCAATATTACCACCAGTAACCGAAATATATCTATCACCATATGTAGTTGATACACCAGCACCACCTACAATATTTTGAATATTACCATTTTTAACATAAATTTTTGTTTTAACACCATTGTTTGCACTATTTTCAGTGATACGAAGACCACCATTGATATTAGCGATATTACCACCTTCAACGATAATAATACGTGATGAAATATCATCGTTGTTATTGTTAGCAGTAACGGATAAACCACCAACATAAATTCCTGAATAAGCTTGGGAAGCATCAGTATTATTATCGAAATAATTCATACCAATAGATCCACTCTTAATATCCATAAGATAAGCAATATCATTAACATTACTTTTTCCGTTTATACCATTATAGTTACTACTTCCTATACGATAGTAGAAATCAAGTAAATCATTATTATTTGTTGCACGATCATAATCAGAACCAATCGTTAAATAAATTGATCCATAATAGTTGTAATAGTTTCCTCCACCATTATAACTATTATATATTCTTGCAGCCATAAGGCCTGAATAACGACCACTTTCAACAACAAATTTATATGCATTGTTATTATTAGTTGCACTTCCTACAGATGAGTTATAAGTACATCCTTGTAAGAAAGCAAAAATAACACTATCATCATCAGTCCAAGATGATGGCGTCATACCTCGACCTATACGAACATTTTTAGCATTTCCAACGAATGATGAATAAGTATTTCTATAGTTTGATGTTGTAGTACTATCATTAATAACATCATAACCTGTAGAATCAACACTTAAGTTTTCAAGTTGTAAATCATTATAAGCTGTTGTTCTAAAATAGTTTGTATTTGTAAGAGTTAATGTTGCATCATCACGATAATCTGTATTGTCATACATACTTGTTACAGTAACAGCCACATTGGAATTAGTTGAATAACTATTATTAGTACCCATTGTTCCACGAGTTGTACTAGTCATTTCACGATGTTCAATATAAGTTGCAAAATATAAACCAGTTCCAGCATTACTATCAGAAATTGCAAAACGATTAGTTGCTGTATCATATCTTAATTTATAATCAACACGTGTTCTTTCATAACTTACAAAAGTAATTTCACTACCAGTACTTGATAAACTCCATGTATTATTATTAAAGTTCAAATACATAATAGCTCGATTAACTAGAGGTAAACTACCTCTTTGAACACTAACTTTATTTAAAGTTGTAGCCAAAGTTTGATTAGTTGTTGCAGCAAGAACACCATTATTATTGTATAAATAATTATTATCGACTGTTTGTAAAATATCATCATTTAAAGTAAAGGCAGTACGTAATGTTTCATCATCAGTTAATGATAAAGAACCATTATCTAATCGAAGATATTTGTTCTCACTATTTTTAAAGAATAAAGAATCATTATCAGCAACAACATCCCATAATAGTTCACTACTTGGTTCAACATTTGCACTTTGAAGAACAAAATTCATTGATTTATCTAATAAGTAATAATCATCACCGTTTTGATAACCAATATAATTTGAACCACTCGTTATTTTCTCTAAACTATATGTGTATGTAACAATACTTCTTGTATCATTAGTACTCAAAGTATGATTAGTAGAATCATAATTCCATACTAATGGATCAGGTCCTAAAGCAAGAACTGTTGTACCATTAACCATGTTATAAGTTAAATATTGATTTTCATGCGTATTATAAATTGTTAAACCATCACCAGATTTAGTAATACGCCATAACGCTGTTTCATTATAATTTGTTCTATTAAAGTTAATATTTGCTAAACTATCATTTAAAGCATTTAAAGATTGATTGTTATTATTCTCTGTATAACTAGCTTTATCAACAATTAAGTATGAATTGTTATCAACAATACTATCATTTAAAGTAAATGTGTATTTCATAACATTTAATTCATATGTTGTAAAGAAAGTTCTTAAATCACTACTATATTTCCAATAATAAGGTGTATTAGAAATTAATAGATTAGCTTGGTCATTATTATTCAATTGATGACCTAAATAAGCTCCTGAAACTTTATTTTTAATAGCATAACCATTATCATCATGAGTTATTATCCATAAGGCATTATCACTTGGTTTAGCCGTTGTTAATAAATTTTCAACAGCAACATTATTAGCATTTTGTCTTATAGCATAACGATTATTACCATTTTTATATTCAATTAAATATTCTTCCCCCTCTGTATATGATTCATTGTCGATATATTCATAAGTGTAATTCCAAGTATGGGTAACCGGTCTTGTATAATTCATTGAATGATTTAAATCACCAGTTAAGACGATAATATTTAATTCACGATCATTAATATTAGTAGCACGAGATCTTAATAAATCAAAAGCTCTTCCCCAAGATGCTACTGCTAAATAATCACTTGTACCATCAAAGTTATCATCACCAGCTTCACCTTTTAAGAAGACAACATTAGCATCTTGCCATTTAGCATAAACTTTAATATCAGTAACATTACTGTTAACTGTTAATGTATAAGTATTCGTTTTAGTATCTTTAGTAATGTTTCCATTACTACTTTCCCATCCACCAAAGCCTTTACCAACAGGTCTTAAAATAAATGGGTTATCAATTAATTCGATTGTTAATTGATTATTTTTTACAGGATAATATTTGTAATAAACAAATTTATTTTGTCTTTCTGTAAGTGATACATAACCCGTTAAAGAAGTATCATTACTTGGATAACCATAATAAGTGATCGTTACAGCTTTTAAATCAGATTCTTGATAATTAACGTTATTTGAATTAAGATCACCAACATAATTCATACCAAGGTAATAGTAATAATCATTTGCAAGATCATTAATGTATACTGTATCACCTTCAATTTTTGATTCTCCCTTTGTTACGTAATCACTAAAAGTGTTAAAGTAAGAAACTACAAAAAAGAGTAACAATGTAAATGATACGCAAATAGCAATGATACTAAATCTATTAAACTTAATCTTTTTTATCATTTTTATCATCATTATTACTCCTTTCTTTTTTCTAACTTGGGTTTAATGTAAATTCAAGATAATATGTAATATCACCATAACTAGCTTTATTTTCACTATCTACATCTTGGCCTTCTAGCCACATATAAATACGTACTTTGGTAATTCCTGAATTGACTTGAAATAATTCATAATTTTGAATATTATTACTTCTACTATGAATATCAACATCTACTCTTTTAAAAAGTGATGGATAATTAGAAGCGTTTGCTCGATTCATTTTAATTTTGGAACTACTGCGAACAGTACCAACAACACCATCGTATCCGATAATACCAGCATTTGTTCGTGTTGTTCTAATACCATAGACATTTAGGGCATTCTTTACTCCAAATTCAGTATGAACATCATAGTTTGGTTCCCATATATAAACGTTATCTTCACTTGTTGTCTTAAGTTTTTGAATTCTTTCAATTGCCGTTCCTGTTGGTAAATTACCTTCTTTAATGAAAGCAATTCTTGCGGAGTTCTCAATACCAATAGATTGAACATCATCTTTTGGTTTTACATAAGATGCACCACTCAAATAAACGGTTTTTGGTGTTGATGTTTTAAAAAAGACATCAAATACAATAAAATCACCATTATTTATAAATTCTGTTGTTCTTTCTTCAATCTTTCGATAAGTTGTTAAATAATAATCACTATCTACTTGACCATAGAAAATATTTAAGTAGCCATTAGAATCCAAAAGTCCACCAGATGATGTTGGTCTCATAACACCAGGTATTTGATTTAGACTAGATGGATATGTCTTATAGGCTGTTTTAAGTTCATCAACAGTTAAGCTATTTTTCCAATCAATAGCATTTTCACTTATTTCAATTCCTGAATCAGTTTCAATATGAATATCGAAGAATTGAATATCAACAATTCTATTAGCTGTAAACCATGCATATGTAACTGTTGATAAGAAAATTGCTAAGAAGAAAAACCAAATGAACAAAAAACGTTTTTTTCTTTTATTTCTTTTTCTTTCTTTTTTGTCTTCTTCATTTTGCATAACTATTCACCATCTTCATCCGTATTATTAATTGTTTCATCATTGCTACCAACAACTTCTATATCATCATTAGTGCCATTATTGTTATTATTTACATCTATATCATTATCATCATCGTCATAGTATTGTCTAAAGGTTCTCGCATCATCTTTATGCTCTTCGGTAATTTCCATATGCATCTTAATTTCTCCACCAAGAAGATTATTAAGACATTCTGGATCATCGCCTTCAATCCAAATAAAGACTGTTATTTTATCGATATCACCAGGAGCAAAGTTATCTCTTTTTTCAAGAACTGGCATTTCATTCTTATAGAACTTAACAGTTCCTTTTTCGTTTTCACGAGTTATAGGATTTTCTTTAGCATAAACAGTAACTTCAGTATCATTACGAATAATCATAATTCTTATTGCTTCATCGACGTTTTTAATGACATCATCAATATATACCGCATACCAATATCTTTGAGTTTCTTCACCTTGATTTTCAATATAGAAAGTATATCCAATGTAATTATCACCATTATGATCACCACCTTCAAAATCTTTATAGTTTTTAGGTAGCCATTCAATAGAAATATTATCCATGAATTCTAATTCATTAGCATATAATCTTCTTACATGTTCTCTTTTAACTTCATCAGTATAAATGGAAATACCTGTTTTACTATGGAAGTTTGGATCAAGAGTAACTGTAAATACTCCACCATTATAAGCAAGGGATAATACTAAAAAAGTAAGCATCAAAAACAAGAATAATATCAATAGAATTATTCTAATTTTTTTCAACCTTTTCTTACGATTTTTAATTTGATCAGCAGTATATACTACATATCCTTGTTTAGCCATATCATCACATCCTATGTTATACATATTCATTTTACCAAAACAAAAGCAAAAAGTAAAACTTTTCGCTTAATTTATGTAAAAAATTATTATATAAATATAATAACATTAAAAAATATCGAATTTTTTTAATAATTCGATATTTTTTTACTATGAACTAACTTGTGTGAAATGAGCGTTAACATTAACTTTAGCTATACTATTTTCAAGCATTGTTGTACTTGTATCTTGAGCGTTATTCATACTTTCACCAGTGCCATCATACCATTCGATATAAACACGTAATGTATTAACTCTTTGATCGGATAATAGAATTCTTCCTGAAACGTTACCGTTAGTAATTGCAATATTATTACCGTTCAAAGTGCAATTAGTGACTCGAATATCGCTAACTGGACTGTCGTCACTATTATTTATTGAAATTGTATAATCAAACGCTAAATCGGTACCAGTTGCATCAATAACGATGTCAAAATAACCTTCTGCAGTAGGAGCTATAACGCCACTTGATATATTAGCATTACCAGAAAACACCGGTGTTATTAAATTAGTTGTCGATGAATTACTTCTAATATCAAAGTCGTTAACTAGAATACGCCAACGGGCAATCGTTATATCAGTTGTCTCATTAACCGCAGATGTATATTTAGCATACGTTTCTTGCAAAGTTAAAATACACAACAGCACACAAAAGCAAGCAATCAACATAATCACTTTTTTGTTTAATAACATATACTCCTCCTACATAGAGTATAGCATTACGTAAAGTGACGTGTAAATACAACGTTAACTAAAATATTTTTACTTTACACTTTAATTTGTAGGAGCTTGATCTACTCTAATTTCCGCCATTATTGATATACAAGTATCAGAATTTGTTGTTTTCATATAGGTATACGCTTGATTTCCCCAATATGTATCAGCAATATCATCACCTGATTCATACGGCCAATTAATGTCAACAATAAATTGTTCGGTATGTCCTGGGTCAATAACGTTATTTGTCAAACTAACGTCAATCTTAAATGGGTAATTATCAGCAAGCATTTCAACAAGTTGATCTGATGTATAATCATCTAATGTATACACAGAATCAAAAATTTGTACTCGTTTAATGACAAACTCTAACGTTCCTTGTGATTCACCATTATTTATAACTGTCGCATAATCATGATAATTAGGCATACCAGGGTACATTTCAGATACATTAAAAGTAATATCACTCGCAACATTTTCATCATGCACTTCAATCATAATATTCCAAGATCGAACTTTAGCTTTAATACTAGTATCGACTTTGGTAATATAAATGAACCATGCATATGCATTTATTGAGAGCAAGACAATCGCAAAAATAAGAAAAAATCGTATTTTTTTGAGTACTTTAAAAATATTCTTTGGTTCTTTTTTCATAATATTAACCCTCTTTATTTTTGTAATATTCGTCTATAATACATTTAACTTCATAAAATACGAAAATGATAAACGGGATAACAATTAAAAAGATAAATCCATATATACTATTAATTGTACGACTCACAAAACTTAATACTTGCAATTTATGCTCTACTATACCTAGAACTTGACTTTCGTCAATTTCAGGATCTTCAAGACTATTAGCAATACCTTTTGTGACAAAATGCATACGACCATCTTTTTCTTCAACTTTTATTACACGGTGCGTTATAATTTTATCATTTAAACTACCCATTTTACCTAAATATACAATATCATCACCAACATTAATTTCTTTAGGATCAACTTTTGATGATAGAATCAAATCTTTTACAAGATATTCTGGTTCCATACTACCTGTGGCTACTGTATATATACCATATCCCCCTAAATTAAAGCGATTATTTGTTGTTTTTTGTACTAGTATTATTACTAATAAAACTACTAAAACAAATGTTAGTAAAACACTAAATAATCTTTCGGTAATTTTAAAAATTGTATTATTTGTTATCTTTTTGTATAATTTTATCATTCTATTCTACTCCATATCTAGATCAGATACTTTTTTCAAATATTTATCAATTGCAGCACGATATATTTTCTTAATTTTCTTATCAGTAACTACACTACGATATTTAATAATTGTATATTGTTTAGCGACAAGATTAGCTAATTGTTCTTCAGATATATTTTCATTTATATCAATTATTTTTTCAACAACATTACCAATCAATCTTTCACTTAAAATATCTTTATCTAGTTTTATTGCTTCACCTTTTATTATAACTTGAGATACTAAATAGTCCAACAAAAAACTTTCATCAAAATAGTTTTTTATCGTTCCTGTATCATCATAAGATTCATCTTTATTTGATTCTACACTACCTTCATCATTAATATGTTCTTGAATATAATTCCATAATTTAACAGCATACTGAAAATTAACATTTTGTAGTATAATGTTAGTTTTCTTAATTGGTGATGTAACCAAAGCTATATGTAACATTTTAATTGATTTATACAATTCTGTACGCGTTAAATCTTTTATTCTCTGTTCAACTTTATTAATTTTAGTAGCTAAATCATTTCCCTCTGCATCAGTGATACGATTTCTTGTTCTAATAGAATTATTAAGTTTTAATTCAATATTTACTTTTTCATCACCTAATGTACATTTACCATTATATGTAACGTCATTGTTACAATCATATTTTGCTTCTTCAACAATTCCTTTTTTCTTGAAATCAACAAAAGTCATCATATTTTGAACCAATGTAAATATAAAACGGTTTTCATATGTATTGAAACTTTCTTCTTTATTGATATTAAGAATCTTTGCTGGTTTTACATCACCAGTTTTATCATCGATGTCTTGAATCAAGTTAGTATTTCGAGCTAAATGTTTAATACTATCAACAGTAACCCTTTTTGCTAACTCGATTTTAACAACATCTTCTTCATTAATAATGAAACGATTAGGATTTCTTAAAATATTATCAATATACGGAATGGTTTGTTCAATAACTTCAAGCCACTCATAATTACAATCAAGTTTATTTTCTTTTTTATTGATATGTAATTGAGAATCAACACGATCACTAAATTCTTCTATTTGACTATCACTGGCATGAGCATATAAATTAAATATTTCCAACCCATTATTCATAATATCACCATTATGTTAATTTCTTTAGACGTAATACATATTCTTTGCATTCCTTCATCTTGTCTTTTCCAAATGTCTTATCAAGGAATTCTACAAATCCATCAATTTCATCACGAATATATGAAATATTTAATTGTTCAAATTTACGTAAGATTTTCTTTGCAATGAAATAATCAACACCATCAATCTCATTTCCACCGCAGGCAACATATACCGGAACGAATTTCTTCATATGCATAACGATACGGTTACCAAACGCAATACGGAAATGACGAATAACATAATCATCCATTTGTTCTACTTTATCTAAAGTATCTTTTGATATTGGATTAGCTTCAATAGCTTCATCGAAAATCTTTTCTAAGTATGAATAATTGATATCTTGAGGTTCTGTATCTACAGGCGTAAATGGTGGGAACTTCTCATTGATATCTAGTGGCATAGCACGGTCGTATACTTTATCTGTTACCATGAAAGTTGAATCATCGTTATTGATTGTACCAATATACCAAACATTTGCAGGAATCTTTAACTTACCTTCATCTAGTTTAATTGGATCTTTTGGCCATGGACTAGGTACTAATTCAACAATCCACTCATCTTTATTAGGCATTTCTAGAATAGATAACATTTCCGCAAAATAATATTCAACACGCGAAATGTTCATTTCATCTAGAATAACTGTGTAAACATCATCAGTATATCCAGCCATATATATTTCTTTTAATACTTCTGTTTCATTAAACTTCTTAGTAAATTCGTTGAAGTAACCAAAAAGTTCTGTACGGTCACGCCATGATGGTTGAACAGATGCAATACATGAATCGTGTTTTAAAAATTTTCCCCAAGCATAAGCAAGTGATGTTTTACCTGTACCAGAAATACCTTGTAAAATAACAAGTTTAGTTGATGCAAGCGCAGAAATAAATAATCTAATTATTTCTGTTTTATAATATAAATGCAATTTAGAAGCAGCAAAGTTTCTAAACATATCAACTAATTCTTCAAGATTAAATGTATTGTTGTAATTTTGAATCTTATAATGAGCAAATCTCTCATCAATTAAATTTAATTTAGAGAAACGAACCCCATCTATACCAACATCATCTACATCAGGACTTCCTTCAACAGTAGAACTTTCATCTGGTCTAAGTCCTAATTGAGAAACTTTCATTGCAAGAATATCTTGTTTTTCTTTTACAAGATCATTAACTTGCTTATTCAAAGTTGCAATCTCTTCAAGCATAGATTCTTGTTCAACAATTGTTTTACGGAAACGAATATATTTTCTAACCAATAAAACAATTAGCCAAACAATAAGTCCTATAAAAGCTAATATTAATAAGATAGCTATGATAACAAAAATCCATTCAAAGCCACTAAAATCATCTTTATAGAAATTAACTACTTCTGCATACTCCTTAAAATTAAACATTTGTTTGAAGCCTAAATAAAAGCCTTCAATTATTCTCCATATGCCTAGGAAAAACTTTCCTAAGAATTCATAAAAGAATCTAAAAAATGTCCCCATCTTTTCACCTACTATCTTATTTTATATATTTATAACATTATCAAATTCACTAAATCTTGTTTTATCAGCCTTTTCATTCAATAAAATATATGTAAATACTTTTAATAATGTTAAACTACCTTTTATCTTTTCATCAATTATTACTGCAAAAGAATAACCTTCATGAATTAACTTATCACATTGCTCTTTATAATTTTTGTATTCACTATAACGAATTTTAAGAATCATTCTTTCTTTTAAATAATCATTTTCAATAATTCTTAATAAATTAACTAACTTATTTCTCTTTTCCAATAAACTCACTGGAAATTCTACCAAATATTTATTATCGTATTCTCTATTAATTGAATCTATTAATAACTCTCTTACTGTTAATAAATATAATACTAACATACGATCTTCATAAATAAGGCCACTATTATATACTCTTTTTACAGCAATATCGCTATAAATATCTGGCATCTTAACAGAGTTATCAAGAAAGATTTCAAATATTTTTTCTCTATCAGTATTCTTTTTAGAAACACTAAAATCTTCCGCAGCTAACTTTTCAATATATTTTTCTTTTCTACGAATATTATCTTTTATTTTTCTAATTAACTCATTAATAAGAACACCAGAATTTTGATATTTATTTTTGAATCCTTCTTCAAATTTACTTACTTTCTTTTCTTTACCTTTTTTATTATCAATTTCAAGTAATGAAATATATCTTAATAAAATAAGGGAATCTATTATATGAGGAAGACTTTTTCTTTTATCTGTCTTAGCATACTTACTAAGATAATTTCCTAACACATAATATTCAACATTATCAATAAAGTTATTTTTAACTGGCTCAAAAGAATTATAATATCTACTGTCAGTATAAACATTAACAATCAAGTTACATACTTTATTATTGATTTTTTTGGCAGTTATCGTATTAATATATTCTTTTAATACTTTTTTGTCATAATCAACATATTCTCTAAAAATATTATGAGCCATACTTCCTCCTATAAAACTTCAAAATTGATAATAGAACTTGGATTTACAAATGGATATGTATAGTTATTAGAAGCTTCTACTTTATAGAACCTAATACTAATACTTGTAATTGGATCAACACCAAATGTAATACTATTAACATATTCTTTATTATTAATAACCTCTGTCGTATAATTATATGCGTTTTCATAAAAGTCACTTGTTATATCTATCAAGATAACATTTGGATCAAACGTTAACTTAATTAGGGCTGATGTACATTTCTCTTTATCAGTAGCTGATAAATTATTATATACTTCTGCCTCTAAAACATCACCAACATGGTAACTACCAAAAGCAGTAACTACTTGATAGTAATTTAATGTATTGGTAATATTAAAATCCAAATATGGACGATTAGCTTTATCCTCTATTTCATAACTAATACCGGGAATACTAACATTTAACTTAACTTCACCACTTAAAGTTTTAGTATAAGGCGAAGTTGATGAAACACTAACATCCAAAGTAACACTATCACCTTCAGATAAAGGGGTAATCGGCGTAATTGTAATAATGAAATAATCTGTATGTGTCGATGAATAAATAATACCATTTTGTTTATTTATCGTACACGTTACATTATTAGAACAACTATAAGTTATATCGTATGAAATATCACTTTCTGCTGCAATAAAATTATTTTTAAAACTATCAAGGTTATAAGTTACACTAAAACTATTAACACCATCCCAGTTATCTAACTGGAAAAACGCATGATTGTCTGATAATTTATCACAATTAAAATAAAACCTTTTTGATTCATAATAATAGTTTTTAATACCATTATAGATGTATCTTGCAAGTGAAGGTTTAATAAGAAAAAGTACAGAAATAAATGAAATAATACCAATAATAACTATGAAAATTTTCTTCTTTTTCGTTTTTTTCATTATTATTCACCACATTCTTATTTATAGATAAACAAATTAAGAGAGAATTATTAATAAAATCACGCTCAACAAATCACTCTCTCCCTATTTTCTAATATACCATATAAAGCGTATAAAGTAAATTTCTTTTACCAAAATATAACAAAAAAAGTAGGATTTCAAATCCTACTTATCTTTCTTAATAATTATTCCCCATAAAGCCAATTATTTACAGCGTTTTCATATCTACTATTTAAACTAGAATCTTTAATATCAATACCATATTTTTTTCTTAGTTCAACTAGAGCTTTATTTTGAATTTTAGAGTCAGATGATTTCTTTGCAGTTATAAGTTTTCCAATAATATATTCACGAACTACTTTTAATTCAGGTTTAGCTTTTTCATCTTCTTTTAAAATAATATGATAACCATAACTTGTTTTAACAGGTTCTTTATTATATTCACCAACTTTTAATTCTAAAGCTGCTTTTTCAAAAGATGATTCCATTTCACCATAAGTGAATGTTCCTAAATGTCCACCATCACCAGCATTAGATGTATCGTCTGAATACATTTTTGCTAAATCATGGAAATCTTCACCTTTTTCTAATTTTTCATAAATTTCTTTGATTTTCTTTAAAGCTTCTTCGTCAGCTTTTTTCTTTGCATCATCAGTTGCAGAACTATCAACATCAACCTTTACGAGAATGTGACTAGCAGTAATATCACCAATGACATTCTTTTCATAGTATTCTTTGATTTCATCTTCAGTTATATTTTCACGAAGATAATCATCAACTACAAGTCCTCTTTTATAATTTAAAATAAGAGATTTTTCTTTAAAGTCTTCAATAGATGCATATCCATAATTTTGTAATTCAGTAAGGAAAGCTTGTTCTCCACCATATACTTGTTTATACATTTCTATTTGAGAGTTAGCATATTCATTAGCTGCTTCATCAGTCTCATAAATATCGTTTAACAATTCTTTATCAATCATTTCGACCATAAGATTTGTTCCGTATTCTTCTTTCATTTTTTCATACAAATCATCTGCTGATATATTGTATTTTGAATTCTTGAATTCAACAACAATACCACTTCCATCTTTTAATTTAGGATCACTTTTTCCACATCCAACTAAAAGAAGAAGAATTAATAAAAAACTCATATTTCTTAATAATTTCATATAATACCTCTTTCGTTCATACATTACTAATTCTAACAAAAATGATTATAAAATACAACAATATTTACATTTAAAGAAAAAATAACCATTAAGGTTATTTTATCTATATTTAGCAATAACTGCTTCTATTCCATTAATTTTCAACTTGCCATTTTGAACTAGTTCATTTACCGTATCAACACTAACTATTTTTTTATCTAAACACATATCAATAATTTTTAAATCAGTTTGATTTTTATCAGCATTATCTTTTAAATGATAAACTTCATTTATGACATTAATAGTATCTTCGGTAAATGAAGAAAGTATTGGACTATCAGCTAACATTTGATCAGTAAATTCTGTTCTTCTAATTCCAAATGAATCATCAAAGAAAGGTTGACTAACAATAAATACGATACAGAAAGCTACAATATATCCTTCAATAAATCCAACAATCATACCTAATATTTTAGAAGGAATACCAAAAATGATAGTCCATTTTAAAATCTTTTCAAAAAGATTAGTAATAGCAATAATTATTCTTAAAACAATTCCAAGTACCATTACAATAACTAAGAAAGCGATACCTTGATAGAAAATAATATTCAAAGATTGTATTCCACCTAAAAAATTAATAAATGGGCAATTTAAAAGTAAGATATCACCAAGAATATCTTTGAATATAAAGGCAATTACTAAAACTAAAATTGTACCTATAAAGATAGCAATTTGTTTAGTTAAACCTCTTGTAAATCCAAGCATTCCAAATGCAATAATAATTAACGCAACTAGTATATTTAATATTTCCATAAAATTCTCCTTTTAAAGAAAAAGATATGTTTCCATATCTATATTCTAAATTAGTTCTTCAACTGCTTCTTCTGCTACAGGTGCAGGCGTTGCTGGTGCAACTGGCGCTGCTGGAAGAGGTTCAGGATTAACTTTCTCTTCTGGTGTTGCAGGAACTGGAGTTGGAGTAGCAACAGGTGCTTCTACTTTTACTTCAGGAGCAGCTGGTTCCTCTTTCTTCTCTTCTGGAACCTCTATTTTAATTTCAGGTACAGCAGGAGTTTCAACTTTAACTTCTGGAGTTTCTACTTTTACTTCAGGAGCAGCTGGTTCTTCTTTCTTCTCTTCTGGTACTTCAATCTTAATTTCAGGTACAGCAGGAGTTTCAGCTTTAACTTCTGGAGTTTCTATTTTTACTTCAGGAGCAGCTGGTTCTTCTTTCTTCTCTTCTGGTACTTCTATTTTAATTTCAGGTACTGCAGGAGCTTCAACTTTAACTTCTGGAGTTTCTTTCTTTTCTTCAGGAGCTGCGGGTTCTTCTTTTTTAACTTCTGGAACCTCTATTTTAATTTCAGGTACTGCAGGAGCTTCAACTTT
>JAEEZO010000079.1 GCA_016291895.1 Caryophanales bacterium | reverse complement strand
TAAAAGATTATGGAGCTGATACCAATCGTGTAAATGATTATTTTAAAGAAGATTTAGAAAGTTATTTAAAAGTTCATGAATCTATTAAAAATATTAAAATACATAGTTGTATGCTTGCTATCATTAAAACTAATGAGGATATTGTATATACTAAAGAAGAATTATCAAAAATTGCTGATGAAGCAATGATCCTTGGAGCTGACGCATCGTTTGCTATTGGTGTAAGAAATGATAATACAATTGGTATTTCTGCAAGATCAACAGGAAATATCGATATTAATGCTATTATGGAAAAATTTGGTGGTGGAGGCCATGATACTTCAGGTGCAGCTACAATCACTGATTCAACTATTGAAGAAGTTTATAACAAATTAGAAAAGGTTTTAAAACCATCTTATTATAAGGAGAGATAATAATGAAAAAAGGTAGTGCTAAATTAAAAGAAAAATATGAATATGTATCCCATGCTAAATTAACTCTAAATGAAGCAGCTAAAGTTCTCGAGATGGAAGGTAATGGTTTAAGAAAAGAAGATGTTGCTTTTACTTATCTTGCTATTAAAACAATTAAAGGGTTAATTGATAAAGGGTATGATATTAATGCTATTTCCCCAATATTCTTAAATAAAATAAGTAATTTAACAATTGATCAAGCAACAGATTTAATTAACATTATGTTTTTTAAAGAAGATTTAGGTATGAATGATTGTTATATGGCTATTAGAACTTTTTATGATTTCTTTGAAGAAGAAAATATTGATTATCAAGACGAAAGATTAAATACAATTCATGATTATATAACTACTACTAGTGATGATATTTTAGATGACTCATTATTAATTATGACGTATAAAACAATTCTCATAGTTGATATTAATTTACTTGCTAAAAATGATGATAATAAATTCTTTGATTATTTATCAAGAGTTGATTATCAAATGTTACAAAAGTTTTTTGATGATAATAGAATTAGTTATGATCCTTCTTTTAATAAAAATTTATTTAAATTACAATTATCATATATAAAAGAATATTTACATGAAAAAGTTAAAATAAAATAGAGATTATTCTCTATTTTTTTTATATAGTTGTCATAATAATGATATAATGATAATAGGTGATAATATGAGGTATTTAGTAAAAGTAGGTACCCTAAAACAAAAGGTAGATTACTTAGAAGAACAGTTAAAGAATATTGATGATCAAATAAATGAACTTAGAAAAGCTAGACTGGAACTAAAATGGGAAGGTGAAGCTGCAGATACTTTTAATGAAATATATGATAATTATATAGATGAATTAATGGATATGGAAAGAAAAATCTTGTCATATATTAAGTTTTTAACGTCTTATTATGATAAATATGGAAGCGAATACAATCTTCTTCGAAAAAAGTTTTCTAATCTTATTAATATGGAGGTTTCTTATGACCAAAATTAATTATAATGAAGATAATTTTAAAAACATTCGTGAAAGAGTAGAAGAATGTAATAAAGAAATAATTGATTCTTTAACTAATATTTATAAAGAAGTATCAGATATTGAAACAATTTTAAATACTCCTAAATCCAAAGATATTATTCCTTTATATAATGATTATATTGAAAATCGTATTGATTACTTTAATGAAAAAAATAATGATTATAAAAATAGTTTTTATTACATTATAAATAGTTATGAAACTTATTATAATGATGTAAAAAAGATGATGGGGGAAAATGATGACTAGTCAAGAATTAAAGAATGATAAACAAACATTTATTAGTAATGTTGATAAGTTTATTGAAGAGTATCAGGATGCTCTATCTAAAGTAAAATCTTTAGATAGCACATTTTCTAATTGTGAAGATACTATTTTAAAAAATGAAATGCTTAGTAATAATAAAGTTCTTGCTACTAATATAACAAATATTATTAATAATGTTTTAAGTGAAAAAGCATCTATTGTTGCAAGAATCGATGAAGAGATTAAAAGACTTCAAGAACAAGAATATGAACTTCTTAAAAAGAAGGAAAGTGTTGAAAAGGAGTAAAGCTTATGGATTTTAGAACATATATACAAAATGAAATAAGTAAATTAGATAATGGAACTATTTCTTTTCAAGAATTACTTAATGAATTATGTAATAAAATACAAAATGAGACCGGACGTACTCTTGATGAAAATACAATAGCGAGTTTATCATCTTATTTATCGAAATATCAAAATAATGAAATTGGTGTTGATTCAGTAGTTTCATATTTACAAAATATTATTAATTCTAGTAATGTTCCATATTCACCAGGATCTGGTGGTAGAAAGCCAAGTGATAGCACGGATAGTCATGATGAAGAAGTTGTTGATGTCGATGTTGATGTTGTTCTTGACGCATCAGAACAATATAGTGATGTTGAAAGTATCATATCTAGTACAGATATTGATATTCCATCTTCCATTACACCTTACGCAGGAAAAATAAAAGAAACAGTTGCAAGTGGTAAAACTAAAAATCAAGAAACATTATCTACTTCTAAAGATTCATTAGTAAGTCTTCTTCAAACGGTCGAAGATCTTGATGAAGAAATTGTTAGTGGTAATTATGGTGATTTTGATTTTAATGATATATGGGCTCTTGCTTATAATAAGAAAACTGGTAGTCATTTAAAAGCTGCTGATATTAATTTCTTTATGCAAAATAAAGATTGTATAGTTAATGGTAATGAAGTAACATTTACCAAAAATGGTAAAACTTATAAATATAATTTATCTACAAAGTTATTAAGTGTTAATGGTGATAGTGTTAGAGTAGGTTTCTTTATACCTGATGGTACAAAAGAATATTCTAAATTAAATACTTTTACATATTTTATTGCTGATGGTTATGATAATCCAACAGGTTATCCTTCTGATTCTTTAGTTGTTAGATTCTTAAAAAGTGATGTTCAAAGTAGAGATAGTAGAGGTAATCATAAATTTGGTAAACAAAAGATGGTTGCTGAAGCAACAAGATTTATGAATGGAGTTGCTAGAACAGATTTATCTAAATGTCAAAATATTATTGGTGGTGATAGTTTATATGGTGCTGAATCATTAAAACTTGCTGCTAATAATGGGGACTTGTATCAAACAGTTTATTGTGTTAATAATGCCGTTTTAGTAACTGGTAAAAATGCAATAAAAGGTGAAAAAGTTCAATTTAGTAGTATTGAAGAATTAAAAGGACTTGAAGGTAAAAATCTCTATTTTATTAGTGCAACAGGTGATCGAAACTTTGATCATTGTGCTAAAAATGGTGGTGGATGGGTATCTTGTGGCTATAATGAAGGATATGTTTTCACAGGACTTGATTTAGTGGCTAAAAACTGTCCAAGTGCTAATATTTATTTAGTTTATAGTCAAAAAGGAAAACAAAGTATTAAAAATCATTATGCTAAACTGGATCGAAATTATTCTAATGTTCATTATTTATCTGATAAGTGGAATCAGTTTGCTAAAAAAGATTATCAAACTCATACTGATGGTAATCGTATTATGCCAGAACTAGTTTCTGCTGCTGTTACAAGCTTTAATGGATATAGTTTATAACTATGAACATAGTTGTTTACATGAATTGAAAAATATTATATATTTATAATAAGGAGAGTATATGAAGAATAAAAAAGTTGGAAGAATCTTAATTACAATATTACAAATAATATCTTTTATTGGGTTAATAGTAGTTATATATTTCCTATATAAAGCTTATAGCGAAGAACAAAAAATTGCTGAGGATAATTCTGAAATGCGGGTGTTTACTGAGCATAATGTTACAGAAGAAGGAATTAAAGTAACGGTTAATAAGAAAGATTTTGAAATAAAACATGAAGGAAATAGAACATTGATAAATGATCAAAAGATTGATTTTTATGCAATGAAAGTTTATGTTACAGATTCTTTATTAATTCTAAGTAGTGCAGGACAATATGGTGAAGCGTTACAATTCTATGATTCTGATTTAAATAATTTATATGATAGTAAAGAGATGCAATTCTCTGATATCGAATTAAAAGATGGTAAAATAACAGCTTCTGGTATTAATACTAGATATATGGCTTTAGATGGATATGTCGTTGATACTTTAAATATCGTGGCTTGTAGTGAAACAGTTACTAAAAAAATATCAAATTTTAAAAATACAATTCAAAAACATGAAAATGAAATTGTTGATGCAACATATACATTTGCTTATGATACAGAATTAATAATTGAAATAAATGATAGAAAAACCATAGGTGACATTTTTAATGCTGAAATCGCTGATGATACAGATAAATATTGCGTTATTATAGAATAGGATGGATTAAATTTGAATATCTAAATAAGGTAACATTTGGTGATAAATATGGTAATAATCCTCAAGATTATTGCGTCATTAAATCATAGTAATAGTTGCATTTATGATGAAGTTATGTTATAGTACATGTAAATCTTGTGATTAAGAGGAGTAAGTTATGGCTTCTTAAAGAGAGGGAAACATTAGGTGGCAGTTTTCTAGAAAGTATAACTGAAGGTAGCTTATGAAGAGTGTATTTAAGTAAATAGAATACAATGTTTATCGCATTAAGATAATTAAGGATATAAAATCTATCGAAGTAGGATGGTACCGTGTTAAATCACTCCTACATTGATAGATTTTTTTATTTAGGTGGGTTATGGATAAATATTTAGAAATCTTTAAAAATTATATTGATGAAAATTATGATTTAGATGATCCTTTAATTAAATTAAAATATTATCACACACTACGGGTGGTAAAACTAATGGAAGATTTAGTTAATCGTTTAGAATTATCTAATGATGAGAAGAGACTAGCAATCTTTATCGCTCTTTTTCATGATTTAGGAAGATTTTATGAAGCAAAATTAAATAAACAATTTAGTAATGTAAAATTTGATCATGCTAGATTTAGTAATGCTATTTTGTTTTATGAAGGATTTATTAAAAAGTTCCCTATCAAGGAAGAAGAGTATGAAATAGTTAAAAAAGCCATATACTATCATAATAAATATGATATAGGTAATGAATTAACACCAACGGAAAAATTATTTGCGATGTTAATTCGTGATGTTGATAAGATTGATATTTTAAAAGTCGTCTCTACATATAATCTAGAGTTTAATAAAATACCAACTAAAAAGGTATTAGATAATTATTACAATCGTGAATTAATAGATGTTCATGATATTCATAGTATAAGCGATCGAATAGTTTTATATTTATCATTTTATTATCAATTATATATTCCCGAATCTAAAGATATCTTAGATGAAAAAGAATATATGGATGATTTTATATGTAGTGTAAAACTAAATGAAAATGAAGAGATTAATCAATATTTTTATGATTTGATAGATAATTATCACGATGATAATTTGAAAAGAAAGAAGAGGTAATTTATGGAAGAGTTAGAAAAAAAATATAATCATAGTGAAGTAGAAAAAGGTAAGTATCAAAAATGGTTAGATAAAGATTATTTTAAATGCCAAGAAAATAGTAAAAAGAAACCATTTTGTATTGTATTACCACCACCAAATGTTACAGGTGTATTACATTTAGGACATGCTTGGGATGTTGCACTACAAGATATCATTATTCGTTATAAGAAAATGGAAGGCTTTGATACATTATGGCTACCAGGTATGGACCATGCGGCTATTGCAACGGAAGCAAAAGTTGTTAAAAGACTTAAAGATCAAGGTATTAATAAATATGAATACGGAAGAGAAAAGTTTATTGAATCTTGTTGGGATTGGACCCATGAACATGGTGACATTATAAGAAAACAATGGGCTATTTTAGGAGTTAGTTTAGATTACACAAAAGAAAGGTTTACTCTAGATGATGGACTATCAGAAGCCGTAAGAAAAGTATTCGTTGATTATTACAATGAAGGACTTATCTATCGTGGTGAAAAAATAATTAACTGGGATCCAGTTGCTCAAACAGCCTTATCTAATGAAGAAGTTATTTATAAAGAAGAAAAGAGTGCGTTTTATCACTTAAAATACAAGTTAGAAGATAGTGATGAATATTTAGATGTTGCAACAACTAGACCTGAAACATTATTTGGTGATACAGCAGTTGCTGTTAATGAAGCTGATAAAAGATATAAAAAATTTGTTGGTAAAAATGTTATATTACCACTAGTTAATAAACCTATTCCAGTTATCACCGATGAACATGCAGATATGGAAAAAGGAACAGGTTGTGTTAAAATTACACCAGCTCATGATCCTAACGACTTTGAAGTAGGAAATCGTCATAATCTAGAGCGTATCGTTATTATGAATGATGATGCTACAATGAACTCTAATGTTCCTAAGAAATACGTTGGAATGACAAGAGAAGAATGTCGTGAAGAAACACTTAAAGATCTTGAAAAAGAAGGACTATTACTTTCAGTTGAACCACTTGTTCATGAAGTAGGTCATAGTGAGAGAACAGGTGTTATGGTAGAACCAATGATTAAAAAACAATGGTTTGTTAAAATGAGACCACTTGCGGATCACGTTCTTGAAGTTCAAAAGAAGAAAGATCTTAAAGTTAACTTTGTACCAAGTCGTTATGAAAAAACAATGAATCACTGGATGGGAATAACTTATGACTGGTGTATAAGTAGACAACTTTGGTGGGGTCATAGAATCCCTGCATGGTATAAGGGTGATGAAATCTACGTAGGTATGGAGGCTCCTAAAGGTGAAGGTTGGGAACAAGATCCTGATGTACTTGATACGTGGTTTAGTAGTGCTTTATGGCCATTTGCAACTCTAGGTTGGCCAAAGAATACGAAGTTACTTCGTAGATATTATCCAAATAGTGTACTTGCAACAGGTTATGATATTATTCCATTCTGGGTAAATAGAATGACTTTCCAAGGAGAAAAATTATTAGGTGAACGTCCATTTGAAGATTGTTTAATTCATGGTTTAATTCGTGATAAAGAAGGACGTAAATTTAGTAAAAGCTTAGGTAATGGTATTGACCCATTCGATATGGTTAATTTATATGGAGCCGATGCTCTACGTTATTATCTTGCAACGGATGTAGCTCCTGGTACTGATATGCGTTTCGATGAAGAAAAGATTAAATCAACATGGAACTATATTAATAAGATATGGAATGCATCAAGATTCGTTTTATCTAATATTAATGACTTAAAAGAGATTGATTTATCTAATTTAAAAAATGAAGATAAATGGATTTTAACTAAATTTAATAAATGTGTTCATGAAACAAAGAAATTTATGGATAAATATGAATTTAATAATGCAGGTGCTACTATCTATGATTTTGTATGGAGTAGTTTCTGTGATAATTATATTGAAATGGCTAAATATTCTATTGATGAATTAAGTACAAAATCAACACTATGTTATGTATTAACAGGAATCTTATCAATGTTACAACCATTTATGCCATATGTAACTGATGAAATCTATTCTAAGTTACCAGTAAGAGAATATGAAGACTTAATGATTGCAAATTATCCAAAATATAATAAAAAACAAATCTTTGAAGATGCTGAAAAAGCAGTTGATGATCAAATTGAATTCATTAAAAACTTTAGAAATGTTAAAGCAGAGAATAATATTACTAAAGAAGCTAAAATCATGTTTGATACTGATGATGATAATGATTTAATCGTTAAAATGTTAAAGATTGAAGGTAATATTGTTAAAGAACCTCTTGGTATAAAAGCATACAAGGTATTCTCTAATCGTGTTAAAGCGCAAATTTTCTTTGAAAAAGTAGAAACGGAACTTGAAAAGAAAGCTAAAGAAGCCCAAATTAATTTATTAAAAGCTTCTATTGCAAGACGTGAAAAATTACTTTCAAATGAAAATTATGTTAATAAAGCTCCAGCTAATATAGTTGAACTTGATAGACAAAAACTAGAAGAAGAGAAGAAGAAGTTAGAAGAATTATTAAAATAAGAGGAACTTATGGTTAAGTTAAACGTTTTATTACAAGAAGATAATATTAATAGTTTTACTAATGTTACCAAAAGAGTTAATGATTATAAGAAAAACCACCCTAAGGGCAATATTTTGTCCTTAGGAGTTGGTGATGTATCAAAACCAATTATTAAACCTGTAACTTTAAAGATGAAAGAAGCAGCTGATGAATTATCTGATATTAAAACCTTTCATGGATATGGTGCAAGTTATGGTTATGATTTCTTAAAAAATGTTATTTTGGAAAATGAATATAAAGATTTTCATTTTAGTAATGATGAAATTTATATATCAAATGGAACAAAGACAGATACGACAAGTATTTTAGAATTATTTGATATAAATTCCAAAATATGTGCTAGTAATCCTATTTATCCAATTTATAAAGATGGTGCTAAAGCATTAAATCGAAAGATAACTTTTCTTGATGGCTTAGAAAGAAATAATTTTATACCGGATATTCCCAAGGAACACTTTGATATAATTTATATTTGTTCACCAAATAATCCAACAGGAACTTGTTATACTTATAATGATTTAACAAAATGGGTTAATTATGCAATAGAGAATAATGCGGTTATTTTATATGATAATGTATATAATTCTTTTATTGAATCAAGTGATGTTCCTAAAAGTATTTATGAGATACCGGGTTCTAAAAATGTTGCTATTGAATTTCGTAGTTTTAGTAAAAATGCTAGTTTTACTGGTGTTAGATGCTCTTATTACATTATTCCTAATGAAATATGTGATAATATCAATGAAATATGGAAAATAAGAACAATTAATCGTTTTAATGGTGCTGATTATATCGCTCAACTTGGAGCCAGTGAAGTATATACTAAAGAATCACAAGAAATAATTAAAAATAATATTCTATATTATAAAGAAAATAGTAAAATATTAAGAGATTTTTTTAGTTCTTATGGTTTTACTATTTATGGTGGTGTAGATGCACCATTCTTATGGGTAAAAATAAAGAATGGCATGACATCATGGGATTATTTTGATTATTTTTTAAATGAATTTGAAGTCATTATTATTCCAGGTATTATTTTTGGATCTAATGGTGATAATTACTTCCGTGTTTCTGCTTTAGCAAGTAGAGATACAATTATGAAAGTAATTGAAAGGATAAAAGAAAGTGGCAAAGAAATTAAATAACATTTTTATTATTGGTAGCATCATCTTAGCAATAATCTTTGGTTTATATCTACCTAAAGTAGTTGATAATATTGCGTTTATTGGAACAATTTATATTAACTTATTAAAGTTTATGATTATTCCAATAATTTTTACAAGTATTATGATATCTATATATCAATCACTTGGTAAAAGAAATAAATTTATCTTAAAAACAGTATTACTTTTTATTGTTATGTTTATTGTTACCTTTTTGATAACATCACTCATTGTAACTTTATTAGCTCCAGGTAGGGGATTTACTTATAAAATAATTGAATGGACGGGAGCGACAACAAAACTTAATTTTCAAGATATTATCGTTAATTTATTCCCATCTTCAATTGGTGCTTTACTTGTAAATAATTCTTTATTTGCAACCATTATCTTTGCCATTTTCTTTGGTATTGCAACAAAAAAAGTAAATGATGGTAAAAAGATAATTGATTTAATGGAAATTATTAGAAATACATTATATAAGATTCTAGAATATATTATGTATTTAACACCATTTGCAATAATTAGTTTATTAGGTGGTGCTATAAGTAAGTATGGAAATATTATTTTTGATATTGGATTTAAATATATAGGAATGGCTTATTTATGTTCCATTGTAACAATTATTATTGTTATGATTTTACCAGCTTGGTTAGTAGGTAAAGTAAGTCCTATAAAATATATTAAAAATAATTTAAAAGTATGGTTAATGACAATTACAACTTGTTCAAGTGTTGCAACGCTTCCAACAACTATTAAAACTTGTGAAGAAAAATTCAATATTTCTAAAGATGTTACATCATTAACAGTACCTCTTGGAACAACGATACATATGTGTGGTGGAGCTGTATCATTTGCGCTTCTATCAATCTTCTGTATGCAACTATTTAATATTGATATTACTTTTTCTAAATATTTATTAATGATTTTTATGGCCTTAATAATTAATATGTCAGCACCTGGTATTCCAAGTGGAGGAATTGTAATTGGAGCTACATACTTAGAATTATTAGGTTTACCATTAACATTTATTGGATTCTATAGTAGTATTTATAAATTACTTGATATGGCTTATACAACTCTTAATGTAACAGGGGATGTAACCGCTAATATCATAATGAATAAAGTATATAATAAAAAATTAAAGTCTTAAGCTTTAATTTTTTTTGTGTTACAATAATTTTGGAGAAAATATGAAAGATAAATATAATATTGTAATTGGTATTCTAGCTTTCTTGATAATTAGTATTGGAATTTATTTTGTAATTCCTATAAATAAAAAGGTACCAACAATTTCTTATAATCAAACGACAATTACGATGAGAGTTGGTGATACGAAAAAAATTGAACCAACTGTTACTAATTTAGATAATTATTCTTTAGAGTGGTTAAGTAGTAATAATAATGTTGTTATTGTTAATGATGGAATGATTAGAGCAATATCAAAAGGAGTTGCTACGATTACTATAAAGATAAAAGATTATGATGTATCTTTATCAATTAATATTATTGTTAATGATATTGAAATTGAAAGTATTAAATTAAATATAAATACTTTAGAGTTAGTAGAAGATGACACATATAGATTAGAGTATACGATAATTCCTATTAACGCTACTAATAAGACAATTAGTTGGGATATTAGCAATAAAGACATTATTAATTTTAATGATGGTGAAGTTAAAGCCCTTAAACCAGGTAAAACATCAATAACGATAAAAACATATAATGGTTTTAGTGATACATGTGATATTACTATTAAAGAAAAAATAATAGAAGTATCAGAAATAAAAGTTGAAGAGGAAATTTATAATGTTTATATTGGTGAATCAATTACTATTAATCCTATTGTCTTGCCAAAAAATGCTACTAATAAAGAGATAACTTATAGTAGTAATGATAATAGTATTGTTAATATCGATGGTAAAAAAATTAAAGGATTAAAGGAAGGTACCGCAATTGTTACCTTAAAAAGTAATAACAATATAAAAAAAGAAATAAAGATTGTTGTAAAAAAGAAACCAGTAACGATTAAAGTAGCTTCAATAAATATTGGAGCATATCATTGTGGTACTAGTTCAACAAAATGTTCTTCAACACCAGAAAAATTCGCTAATCTTTTTAAAGAATATAAATTAAACATTGTTGGTATGCAAGAATCAGAACCAGCGAGTAAAACCAAACAAATACCTAAATTATCGGGATTATCCTATTATTATTATGAACAACCGGCATCGTCTAATACAATTATTTCAAATTATAAATTTATTAGTAAACAAAAATATCAATTACCATCATGTGGCGAGAAGAGGATTCTTCAAAAGGTTGTTTTGAATATTAATGGAATAAATATTTCATTCTATAATAGTCATTTTTCATATCAATCAAAATGTCGTGATATACATTTTAAGGCAGCTGCTGACATCTTAAAGAAAGATAAGAACCCAACAATTATGTTAGGAGATTTAAATATTACTCCTAGATCATATTTTGAAAAATACTTTGAACCAATAGGCTTTGAAATCGCTGCATATGATTCTTCAACAAATAATCTTCATAAAAATCCAACATACTGTAATTCAATTTATGTTAAAGGAAATAATCATATAACAATTAAGGATGGAAAACATATTAATACTTTTGGAGTATATACAGATCACAATATGACGATGGCAACTTTAGAAATATCTTGACATCTTATTAATTAATAAATAAAATATAATTGTAAAAGTTATCAAGAGTGAGTGAGAGATTTGGCTCTATGACCTCACACCAACCTATTAAGTTAGGTGGTAATACCAACAAAGTAAGTACTTTGGATGATAAGATGATTATTTATAATTATTGGCCATGTACTTAGTACATGGCTTTTTTCTTGAACTTTTACAGAAAGAAGGTTTTATGAAAAAAATTGTAACAAGTGAAAGTGTTACGGAAGGACATCCTGATAAAGTTTGTGATTTATTATCAGATAGTATTTTAGATGCGTATTTAACGATTGATCCAAAATCACGTGTCGCCGTTGAATGTATGTTTGGCAAAAATTATTTATTAATCACAGGAGAGGTAACAAGTAAAGGAGAAGTTGATATCAAAAAAATAGTATATGATACTATTAAAGAAATTGGTTATACTAAAGAAACTCTTGATATTGATAAATATAATATTATTATTGATATTTCTTCTCAATCTCCAGATATTTCAATGGGAGTAGATAATTTAGGAGCAGGAGACCAAGGAATGATGTATGGTTATGCAACTTGTGAAACAGATGAATTATTACCACTTTCTTTAGTGCTTGCCCATAAACTAACTAAAAGATTAACTGAATGTCGAAAAAAGAAAATATTAGATTTTCTACGTCCTGATGGTAAGAGTCAAGTATCTGTTGAATACTTAGATAATAAAATAAGAATTGATTCAGTGATCGTATCAAGTCAACATGATGATATTGATATTAATACTGTTCGAGAAGGTATAAAGAAAGAAGTAATTGATTATGTTATACCGAGTAATTTAGTTGATGATAATACCAAATATTATATTAATCCAACAGGTCGATTTGTAATTGGTGGTCCAACTGGTGATAGTGGCTTAACAGGAAGAAAAATAATTGTTGATACATATGGTGGTGTTGCTCATCATGGAGGAGGAGCTTTCTCTGGAAAAGATCCAACTAAAGTTGATCGAAGTGCAAGTTATATGTGTCGTTTTATTGCAAAAAATATTGTAGCTAACAAGTTAGCAGATAAATGTGAAGTAAGTCTTTCATATGCTATTGGTGTAGCCGATCCAACAAGTATTAATATTGATACTTTTAATACAAGTAAATATCGTAATGATGAATTAATTGAAATAATAAAGAAGAACTTTGATTTAACCCCACAAGGTATTATTAAAACATTAGATTTATTAAGACCAATATATAAAGAAACAACTAATTATGGTCATTTTGGTAAAGAAAATCTTCCTTGGGAACAAATTATTAAATTAGAAATATAATATGATATACTTATATCGTAGGTGATAATATGTTTTTATTAATCTTATTTTCAATGTTTACAATCGCATTAATTGTTTTAATAGTTTATAAAATGGCAACAGGGGATTTACATGGTAAAGATTGGCCTATATTTCCCATTTTAGCGTTCTTTATATTTATGATATTTGTTTCGTATAGTATATATAAAAAAGGTGTTTTGTCATATTTAGTTGATGATTATGGATTTACGTTTGAAGGAGAAAAAGATAATGTAGATAAATATACTAAAGATAATATTGTATTAACATATAAAAATAGTAATTTTTATAATATAACTTCAGTACATGAAAGAATTAATAAAGATATGAATACTAAATTTCACTATGAATTTTTAAATAAGAAATATAAGTTTAATAACTCATTAAACATAATATATGAATATTTAACAAGTGAACTAGATAAGTCTAAAGAAATAATCTTTTATGGAGATCATAATCATATAAATATTGGTTATAATCACAAAGAAGAAAAATTCTACTATGAAGTAGTGGTTGAATATAAAGAATATTCATATTATAAAGGTAGTGGAGATGCTAAAGAAAGAGTAGTTGAAAAGAATCCAAACTATGATAAATATAAAGATTATAAAGTAATATTTATAAATTATGATGAAAATGATATGCCTTTTTATGATCGAATCGCTTCTAATGTTTTAGGAGAAAAGAATGAACCAAGAAAAGAAAATCTTGATTTAATCTATTTAAAATATTAATAAAGGAGTTTTTATGTATAGATATATTGATAAATACTTAGATCTAATTATTTTATCTCTTATTATTATAATCACGGGAATAATAATTATTATTAAAATTTTAAAAGAGAATAAAGCTAAAGCAATGGAAAAGAAGGATTTAAAGGTTAATTTAATTGGTGTTTTATCAAATACTTTCATTTTTATAGTCATTCTTGTTGTGTTATTTATGAAAATAAAGTCGGATTATACTAGAGATTATCTTATACCTTGTGAAGAAACGGATTATTTATTTCTTATTAAAGATTATAATATGTCTTGTAAAGTAAATTATGATAAACTGGTTCAAGATATTATATATAAAAAAGATGATTTTGTATTTGAAATCATCAATGGTGATAAACGTATTTATGATAATGAACCATTTAATTATAAATATATTTCTAGAATATTAGAAAATATATTATATATTAATGAAGAAGCTTTTGATTTAATTGTTAGTAATTTAAAAGATAATTATCAATTTTCCGAAAAAGAATCATCAATGGTAATATCTATTAATAATGTTGTAGTTGATATAAAATATAATAAAGGAAAGATGGAAATACGTTTAGATGAATTAAGAAGTTATGATGGAATAACAATTACACATTACAATAATAATTATTATGAGTTTGATAGTAAGATAATCAAGTTATTATTTAATAGTGATATTGAAGAATTTGCTGTAAATAAGAATGATGATGTGATAAGATATACACGTTATTGAGGTTTTTATGAATGATTATCAAGAAATTGAAAGAAGTATAATAAAAAAATATCGTAAAGATATTTGGAGTAAATTTGTAAGAGCAATTATTGATTATGAACTTATTAAAGAAAATGATAAGGTAATGGTATGTATTAGTGGTGGTAAAGATAGTTTCTTACTTGCTAAATGTATGCAAGAATTAGTTCGTCATGGTAAAGTTAAATTTGAAGCATGCTATGTATGTATGAATCCTGGATATAATGATAAGAATAGGGAATTAATTATTAGTAATGCCAAAAGACTAAATATTCCTCTTGAAATGTTTGAAAGTAATATCTTTGATGTTGCTAATAATGTAAGTGGTGGTTCTCCATGCTATCTTTGTGCTAGAATGAGAAGAGGATGTTTATATAATAAAGCTAAAGAACTTGGATGTAATAAAATAGCTTTAGGCCATCATTTTGATGATGTTATTGAAACAACCCTTTTATCAATGTTTTATGGTTCGGAAGTTAAAACAATGATGCCTAAATTACATAGTGATAATTTCCCAGGTCTTGAACTAATAAGACCAATGTATTTAATTAAGGAAGAAGCTATTATTAATTGGAAGAATTATAACAACTTAACTTTTTTAAATTGTGCTTGTAAATTTACGGAAGAATCTAGTAAAAAAGAAGATAACAGTAAAAGATTAGAAATGAAAAAACTAATTAATGAACTTCGTAAACAAGATAAGAATATTGATTATAATATTTTTAAAGCAATGGATAATGTCAACCTTGAATGTGTTTTAGGGACTAAAAGAAATGGTAAATATCATAGTTTTCTTGAAAATTATGAAGAGAAATAGTTTATTATTTCTTCTTTTTTGATATACTAATAATAGAGGTGAATTATGGAAGAAAAAAAAGAGGTTAAGGTTGAAGGAAGAAGCAAAAAATCTAAAGTAATTACAGTCTTTCTAGGAATTGCATTATTTGGTGTATTTTCATTATTATTACTTGCAATTTTAGATGATGGATCTTTCCTTAGAACAAAATGTGATGTACCATCTGGAGTAAAAGAATGTAATTGTGAAAAAGAAGATAGTGAACCAGTTGAATGTAATTGTCCAAATAATGGCACTTGTACAGCCCAAGTATTAATACCTGATCATATAGTTAATACAAGAATTGGAACAATTCATATTGTTAACAATGGCGAAGTATATTTAGAGCCAACAGGTGAGCTAGATCCAGCAATGTGTTTTACAGCTGATTGTGAAACTTATAACATTAAAAGTGCTTTAGAAAAAGCTTTTGGTAAAGCAACAAAGATTAACTTAAAAAGTGATGAAAACTATGTTGAAGGAAAAAAAGAATTTGATGGTTACAAATTACCATTATCAAATATTAAATCCGTTGATGAATTCTTCTTTGGAAATGGTAGTGATGACGATTATATTATTTTCTTATCAACATCAGGAAAGATTAATGAATTATTTATAAGTAGTACTGGAAAAGGTGTTATTCTTACACAAAATGTAAAAGGATATGATAATATCGTATCAATGGAAGCAAGTGGTAGTGAAAGTGGTTGGACTGCTATCGCTTATGACAATTGTAATGTAGGACATAGTTATTCTGGAGCAAATAAGTAATTAAAAGACTAGAAATAGTCTTTTTTTCAACCATAAGTTTAGTTATTCAACTTATAATTTATTTAATTTGAATATTATTTATTATATATTTAACTTGAGGTGATAAAAATATTGTAAAATGAATTGAAGAAAAATTTAAAAAATGATAAGTTCATATTATAAAGTAAAGGAGAGTATATGAAAAAATTATTAATTAGTTTATTAGTTGTTACAACATTATTTTTAGTAGGTTGTAAAAAAGAAGAAAATAAAGAAGGATTAGCTTTCAAAGAAAGTTATGAAAAATTAAATGGAAAGACCAATAAAAGTGGTAAAGAACATCGTACAGTACATATTAATGAAGATAATCCATTTGTACTTACAACACCAGAAGAAATTGTTAAAATGATTGAAAACAAAGAAACATTCTACTTATATGTAGGTGATCCATTATGTCCATGGTGCCGTAGTGCCATTGAAAAAGCAACTGAAATCGCTACAAAGAAAAATGTAAAAAAAGTTTATTCTATTGAAATATGGGATGATGAAGGTAATGAAATCTTACGTGATAAATATGAAATGGTTGATGGTAAGTTAAAGAAGACAATTGAAGGAACAGAAAGTTATAAAAAATTACTTGAATCATTTAAAGAAGTATTACGTGATTATAGTATTAAAGATGGTGAAAAAGATGTAGATACAGGCGAAAAACGTATTTATGCACCTAATTATTTCTATATTGAAAATGGTGTTGCTAAAAAGATGATAGCAGGTTATTCTGAACTTCAAAAAGATTCAAGAGAAGAATTAACAAAAGAAATGCTTGAAGATGAAGAAAAACAATTTTCTGAATTCTTTGATTTAATGAAATAGAAGATAACAATCTTCTATTTTTTACTTGTTAAATAATATAATTTATGGTATTATTATCAAGTAATGGCCTGTTGGTGAAGTGGTTTAACACATAGCCCTCTCAAGGCTACATTCAAGGGTCCGAACCCCTTACAGGTCACCATTAGAAATTAACTAGATTTTATCTAGTTTTTTTATTGATTTAAATTAGTTTTTATACTATTATATTTAATTATGAAAAACGAAGAAAAAAGAGTTAAAAAATTTGAAAAGAAATATTTAAAAATTAATAAATTATTAAATAAATTAGAAAAAGATTTAGATAATTATTTATTTGTTCAAAAAGATATTAAAGAGTTATCAGATTATTATAATAATGAATGGGTTAATGATTATGATAATTGTACTATAGAAGCTAATATCTTATCACAAGACGCTTTATGGGATATGTTTGAACTAAATGTTAATGTACGAAAACAAATGAAGGAAATAATTAATAATGACTATCGAAGAAAGAACTAAAGATATTTTAAAATTTCATAAATTAGATTTTATTGATTTATTAGAAATGGAAAAATTAGTTAATGAATATGTATCATTATTTAATGAAAATAAAGTATTACAAGAAGTGTTTTTAGATCCCCTTGTTAGTCATATGTATTTAGAAAACAATATTACTAAAGAACACTTTTTTTGTTATTTAAGAAGTATTATTAATTATGGTAATCGTTTTAATCTATCTGATGAAGAATTTTTAAATGATTTTAAAATGGCTAATGAATTATTAATATGTTGTATGAAAAAATATGATTACTTCACAGGTTTTAAAACTTATTATTTATCTGATAGTAATTTATATAATGATATTTATAGCCTTATGAAGAAAGTTGGAATTAATGATGATATTCCAAGACGATGTAAAGAATTTATATTAATATCAATATATAAAAATATTAATTATTTGGGTTATCGACAAGATGATTATGATATCGTTTATGATCGAATGAGAGATTTATATAAAGACTTATTAAATGATTCTTTTATTATTGAACATTTAATTCAGAATAATATGTTAGATAATGATAATATATATGATTTAAATATTAATGATTTATTTACATTTATTAATAGTTATATTGAATATAAAATAAAAACAGGAAAAAGAAATATTATTACGAGGTAGTTTATGACACACAAAATGCATTTATTAAATGAAGTATTTGATAGTGCTCTTAAAGGCATTAAGAACGTTGAAATAAGATTATTAGATAAAAAACGTAGTAAAATAAAAGTAGGGGATAAGATTATTTTTATCAATAATTTTGATGAAAATAAAACGTTTAACGCTCTAGTAAAAAAAATAAAAGTATTTGATGATATTAATGATATTATGAATTATTATCCATTAAAAAGATTATATAAAGAAGATTCTTCTTATGAAGAATTAGTTGATACTTATAATAGTATTTATACATTAGAAGAGCAGGATAGTAGTAAAGTACTAGCAATTGAATTTGAATTAATATAAAAAGATGATATTTCTATCATCTTATTTTTTTTATAACATCACTTAACTTATCATTAATAACAACATCAGCAATATTATCATATGGTGTTACATCACGATTTATGATAACTAAGTTCTTTCCTTTAAAATAATTAACAAGGAAACTAGCAGGATTAACTGTAAGGGATGTCCCCATAACAATTAAAGTATCACAATTACATACAGCGTAAATTGCATCATCGAAAGAGTCAGGAAGTGATTCACCATATAAGGTCACCATTGGCTTAATTAAGCCTCCACATTTACAATGTGGAATATCTTTTGAATTAAATATTTCTTGTGGACCGTATTCTTTATTACATTTAATACAATAGTTTTTATAAATTGTTCCATGTATTTCATAAACATTCTTTATACCCATCTTTTTATCTAATCCATCAATGTTTTGGGTTATTAAAGCTTTAAGTTTACCTTTATCTTCTAACTCTTTAATAAACTCATGAACAATATTTGGTTTAGCATCCAAAAAGTTCATGTTCTTTCGATAATAATTAAAGAATTCTTTGGTATCATTATAGAAACAATTACTAGATAAATAATATTCAGGAGGATGTTTTAATTTTTCTTTATATAGTCCATCACTTGATCTAAAATCTTTAAGACCACTTTCCGTACCAACACCTGCTCCTGTGAACACTACAATGTTATTGCTTTCATCAATTATCTTTTTTAATTTATCAATCATCTTATCACCAAGATAATTATATAACATTTGTTTGTAATTATGTAGTTAATATGATAATATACTAACTTTGGAGGGATATATGGAGTATTTTTCAAATGATTATTGTAATATTTGTAATTTAATTATTAATAGAATTCCGCTTAATGATACTCCATATAGTGATCTTTGTGGTAAAGAAGAATTATTATATGTTTTTATTAATAGATTTAGAAGTTCTTTATTTAATACAAAATCTCTTAAAGAAAGTTGTAATTATGTGGAAGCTGTTATTAAATTAGTTAAAAATGATAGTCTTACTATAGATGATTTAGATGAAGAAGTAATTAAATTCTTTCTATCTGCCATTTACCCATTAGATGAACGATTATATTTATTATATGCAGCTATTCTTCCAAAAGAATTATCTAAAAAAGAATTTATAAACTTTTTATTATCTTTTTCAAGATTAATAGAAGAATGGAAACTATTTAATATTTATGTTTTTGATAGTAATTTAGATCCAACATATAAGCCATTTAAATCACATTATCCAAAATATGATGAGTTAATGAATAAATTAAGTGAACTTACTAATAAATATGGTGATAAGATATTTAATAATGATTTAACGACAATTATTATTGCATATGCATATTTAAATCAGGATTATAGTATATTAGATCGTTATTTTAGTAATCCTAATCGTTATATAGAAAGAATTTTATTAAATGGATATATTTCTAAATATTCCCAACATAAGGAAATGTTTTTTGATTATAAAGTAAAATTCTTGTTTAAAAATCTTAATGTGATTTTTGATGATAGTAAGATATTAATTAAATAATTGATATTATAAAAAAGAAGTCATTGACTTCTTTTTTTATTTTAATCTTCAATAAGAATATACATATTAGATAATGTACCTTTAAAGAATCGATCTGGATTATGTTGGTCATTATAATTTGATCCAAATGTAACATTATCAGGGAAGTATTGATTAAGTGTCCAACTAGTTTGATTATATAATGCTAAATCTCCACTATCAGTATTGCCATATTTATATCTAAAGGTAATATCATCACCTTGTCTTTTAAAGATGATATCAATTGGTACATTATTTGGTGAAAGAGAAGCTTTTTGTACTGATGTTTGACCATTAACTCCATTCCATTTATACATAATTCTTACAGAATTAGCGCTGCCATCTGGTAATCTAACGACAAATCCAGGCCATAAAGGATTAGATTCATCTTTACAATTTATTATAGTAGGTTGTTCTTGACCTAAAATAGCATTATCAGGATCAACATAATTAATTGTAAATCCTATTTCAAAATCTTTATTCATCGTATTTTGAGCAAAGATATTAACACCAGTATCGATATAGTCATCAATACCATCAAAGGTATAAGTGCCTTCGTAACTATAAGCTTTTCGATAATATTGAGCATATAGATTAATAGTTGTATTAGGAGTAGTTGTAAGATCATTTGTTATTTCTTGCATATCTTCATATGTTGTTCCAGATCCATCTACATTAGTATTCCAATTTCTAAAGACATATCCATCTCTTGTAAAGGCATATTGATTTAATGATTGTGTGGTGTTATCGCCAATAATGAATCTTTGATTAGGCATTGTACCAGTACCGCCATTAGCATCAAAATGAATGTAATAATATTCAGCAGGTTCCCAAATAGCATATAAGTTAACTATTTCATTGCTATGTCCAATAGAGTTAACGACTTGTTTGTTTGTATACGTTGTACCTGTTCCATTAGCTTTAGTATTCCATGATTTGAATTTATAACCATCTCTTGTAAATGTACAAGGTGATAAAGCAACTGGTGCGCCTATTTCAATTTCTTGATCTAACATTGTACCAGTACCACCATTACTATTAAAATGGATTGTATATTTACTTGGATCCAATATTTCAACTTTCATATCAGATAACGTTCCTTTGAAATAACGCCATCCATTACCATCAGAATCATATTGACCTCCAAAGGTTGCATTAACATCAAAATAGTCAGTAAAATTACTGAAATTTTGATATTGAGTGTATGTAGCCCCTCCATCTAAACTATAGGAGAAGACACCATCAATTCTTTTTAATATTACTTTATTTCCAGGAGTATAATTTACGCCGCTATTCTTTTTATTTCCACGAATGTTAGCGTTGATATTATATTTATTATTAAACCAACGGAATTGTACTCCTTGATAAGGATCATTTTTTTCGTACATATTGGCAAATATAGCAGCTCTATTTTCTTGATTAGCGTCACGGGTGTCTACTACAAATGTAACAATAAAGTCTCTTGCAGCATTAGTTTGATTGAATAACATAATCTCAGTATCGATAAAACTATTACCTGTAAAGGTAGTAGGTTCAGCATGTCTAAAATATATTTTATTCCATTTAGCATATAGAGTCATGTCAGATGTTGGAACAAAACTTTCCGTTACTTCATTTTCAAAAGTTGCTTCTTTATACCATCCTTCAAATTCAAATGCATATGTACATATTCTTTCATCATATGTTCCAGTTGAATTTTCACAGTCATTATATTCACCGATATTAGGGAATGTTCCTATCGGATGGTTTTCAATTACTTGATTTGTGATATTAGATGAACCATTATTTGGTACATAGGTTATATTGTATCTTTCAATTGTCTTAATGGTAAATATATTAATGGCTGGTTCAGTAATATCAACCAATAATGCTAAAACACCTCTAACAAAAAGTAATGATATAATACTAATAAATGATAGCAAAACTATTAAATTCTTTTTAATATCGCATCACCTCTGTTTCCAACCTATATATACTATATATACATTATATAAGAAAAGAAGAAAAAAATAAAGATTAAGGTATATAATTTCTTAACCTCTTTACTTCATAAATGTCAGTTAAAAAGTATAAATTGTTACTATTAAGGATATTTTTAATAAAACTTTTATCATTAGTTTTTATTAATTTATCGACAATATTTTTTTGACTAAATTTATTAATTGGTGTATCAAAATCATTGCAATAATTAAGAAAACTTAATAATAATTCAACATCTTTTTTATTGATTAAATAGTCAATTATTTTATCTCTATTATAATCTCTATAAATAGCAATTAAACTTGTCAAACTATATGCATCATCATCGTTAATTAATTTGTCAACTAAAGTATTAAATTCATCAAGATTTAACTCTGTTACTAAAGTATGAAAAGGTCCTTGATTACATTGGTTAATAATAACTTTTTCTTTTTCAGTATAATTCATTTTTATCACCAAGAATATTATATCATGTTTTAGTAAATTAGTTGTAAAGTTAGAAATATAAAAAAGAGTATCAATTATTTTTTATGCTATACTGATTATAGTATAGGAGGAAGTAATGGAGATAAAAAGACAAAATGTTATTGTAACAGGAGCCGCTAGTGGGTTAGGACTTGAACTTACAAAGCAATTGTTAAGAGAAGGAGCTAATGTAGCAGCTGTTGATATTAACGCGGAAAATTTAAAAAAATTAGAATTAGATTTAAATACTGATAAACTTAAAACTTATGTAGTTGATATGGGTAATGTTGAATCAATAAGAAAGTTTAGAGAAGACTATAAAAAGGATTATAGTGATGTTGATATTATTATCAATAATGCAGGTATCATTCAACCATTTGTTAAAGTAGGGGAATTAGATGATAATATTATTCATAAAACAATGAATGTTAACTTCTTTGGTCCTCTTAACTTAATAAGATTTTTTATGGAAGATTTAACGAAAGATAAAAAAGAACAATATATTGTTAATGTATCAAGTATGGGAGGATTTTTCCCATTTCCAGGTCAAACAATCTATGGTGCTTCTAAAGCAGCTTTAAAGATTTTTACCGAAGGATTATTCGCTGAACTTGAAAATACTAATGTAAGAGTAATGGTTGTCTTACCTGGTGCCATGGCAACTAATATAACAAAAAATTCTAATGTTGAGATGAACGCAACTGAAAGTGATAGTCCTATGAAATTATTAAGTCCAGTAGTTGGTGCTAGCGAAATAATCAAAGGAATTAAGAAAAACAAATTTAAGATATTCTTAGGAAGTGATGCTAAATTCCTAAAATTCTTATATAAAATTAATTCTATTTGGGCTATTCGATACATTAATAAAAAAATGAGTAGTATGAAATAAAAAAGATTCGATTTTTCGAATCTTTTTATTTATAAAAAAACTAACTATTTCTAGTTAGTTAATTACAAATGGTAGCGAGAGAGGGGATCGAACCCCCGACCTATCGGGTATGAACCGATCGCTCTAGCCAGCTGAGCTATCTCGCCATAACGAAGATAATCTTAACATAAAAATAATGTTTTAGCAAGAGAAAATAAATAAAAAATTATATTTATAAATCTATTTACCAAAAACTCTTTTAAATTGATATAAAAAATAGTATAATTATTGTTAGTAAGGTAGGTTATATTATGATTTATGCATCTATTGATATTGGTAGTGATAGTACTAAAATGGTTGTTGTAAGATATGATAAAGATGATAAATCTTTTGATGTTATTGCATCTACTAGTGTTCGTACTGTTGGTATCAAAAAAGGAATTATAACTGATAAAGCGATGACTAAAAAATCTATTTTATTAGGAATATCTGAAATTGAAAAACAAATTGGTTTTAAAATAGATAAAGCGATTATTAGTTTACCTTGTTATGATTTAGAAGTTACTATTCATAATGGAATTATATATACTGATGGTATTGTAGAAGGAAAAGATATTACAACATGTTTTAAGAATACGATTAAAGATAATATTTCTGATGATCGTGAAGTTGTTACAGTTTTTCCTATTGATTTTACGGTTGATGATGAAGATAAGTATGCGGATCCTAAAGGTGTTAATGGATATAAACTTGAAACAAGAATATTAATTTCAACGCTTCCAAAGGAACTTGTATATTCATATCTTGATTTATTTAATGATTGTGAAATTGAAGTTCTTGATATTACAATTGGACCAGTTGCTGATTATTATCAAGCTAAACAAGAAGATTTTAATATTCGTTTAGGCGCTGTTGTTAATATTGGGGATTCTAAAACCGAAGTGTCTGTATTTAATAAAGGATTGCTTGTTAAAGCTACAACTTTACCAGTTGGTAGTAAAGCTATTGATCATGATATAAAATATATATATGGATTTGATAGAACAACATCACGTAGTTTAAAAGAAGGTCTTGCTTTTGCTACAAGTAGTTATGCAAGCCCTGATGAAATTGTTGAATATGAGAGTTTATCAGGTGAAAAGAAAACGATAAATCAACTTGAACTTTCACAAATTGTAGAAGCAAGATTAGATGAAATTTTAAAAAATGTCAAAAAGAGTTTAAAAACCTTAACAAATAGAGAAATAAGTTATATAATTGTTACAGGTGGGATTAGTAATATCCCTGGTTTTAATTATCTATTAGAAAACATTTTTGGAGATATTACTTATATGGTAAATATGAATGCCATGGGAGTTCGTAGTAATATATATTCAACTTGTTATGGTAGCGTTAAATATTACTTCGATAAATTAGAATTACGTGGAATTAATGAAACAATGTATGATGAGAAACAAATCGATCGAAATGGTAATGGTTATTCAAATATGATAGATAAAATGCAAAGTTTTATGGACAATAATTAAGGAGAGGATTTTGTATGTTAACAGGATTAGAAATGGATCAATTAGCTAAGATAAAAGTAATAGGTATTGGTGGCGGTGGTGGAAACGCTATTAATCGTATGGTTGAAAGTGGCGTTAAAGGTGTTGAATTCATAGCAGCTAACACAGACTACCAAGTACTTAAAAATTCTAAAGCTGATGTTAAAATTCAAATTGGTAAAGAATTAACAGAAGGTTTAGGAGCAGGAGGAAGACCAGAAATTGGTAAACAATCTGCTGTTGAAAGTAAGAAAGAGATTGAAGACGCTCTTGCTGGCGCAGATATGGTATTCATAACTGCTGGTATGGGTGGAGGAACAGGAACAGGAGCTGCTGCTGTTGTTGCTGAAATTTCTCAAAATATTGGTGCTTTAACAGTTGCTATTGTTACAAAACCATTTTCATTCGAAGGTAAAAGAAGAATGGAAAATGCTGAAGCTGGTATTGATGAATTAAAGAAACATGTTGATACTTTAATTGTTATTCCAAATGATAGATTACGTGAAATAATTGATCGTCAAACTCCACTTTTGGAAGCATTTAAAGAAGTTGATAATGTCTTACGTCGTGGTGTTCAATCTATAAGTGATTTGATTGCTGTAGTTGGTCTTGTTAACCTAGATTTTGCTGATGTTAAAGCTGTAATGGAAAAGAGTGGAAACGCTATCATTGGTATCGGTATTGGTATGGGTGAAGATAGAGCTGCAGAAGCTGCTCGTCAAGCTGTAACTAGTCCACTACTTGAGACTGATATCAAAGGTGCAACAGATGCTATCATTAATATTACAGGTGGTGTTAACTTAACATTATTTGAAGCTGAACAAGCGGCAGAAGTTGTTCGTGAAGCAAGTAATAATGATATTAATACAATCTTTGGATCTGTTATTAATGAAAACTTAAATGATGAAGTAATTGTTACTGTTATTGCAACTGGTTTTGATAAGAAGAATAAAGAAATAAAAGAAGGAATTGAATTTAATTCAGCTAAAGATGGTAATATGAGAAGATCTTCTCGTGAAATTCTTGATGATGATGATAATGATGGAGATTCTGAATTTGATTTCCCTCCATTCTTAAGAAATAGAAATTTTTAAAAGACATAATCTTATGTCTTTTTAATTTTTATGATATAATTTATAATAGGTGATAGTATGAATGATAAGAAAGATTATACATCTTATTTAATAATTATTCTTGTTATTTTAATTCTTGTTGTTGCTGGTATTATTTTCTTTCAAAATAATAATAGTGATAACAATGATAATAATGGAAATAATGGTAATGGCAATGATAATGAACCTAAAACGATTGAACTATCAGGTATATCATTTGATGATGCTAGTAAAACATTAAAAGTTAATGAACAAATACAATTAACTTTAAATTATTATCCAAGTAATGCTACTAATAAAAGTGTGACTTGGACAAGTTCTAACAATAATATTGTAAACGTTTCAAGTAATGGCTTAATTACTGCTAAAAATAGTGGTGATGCTACAATAACAGTAACGAGTTATAATAATAAAACTGCATTTATTAATATTAAAGTTATTCCTAATACTATTCCTGTTCAATCGATAACAATTACAAATGGTGATAGTAAAGTTGATATTGGTAAAACTTTACAATTAAAAGTAACTATTAGTCCAAGTGATGCAACTAATAAATCGATTACATGGAAGAGTAGTGATACTTCTGTTGCGACCGTCGATAATAATGGTTTAGTAAAAGGTATTAAAGAAGGTAATGTTAATATCACAGCAACAAGTAATAATGATAAAACTAGTACTATTAAATTAACAGTTAATAAAGTTGAAGTTCTTAATTATGCTGATATATTCTTTTTAAATGTTTATAATAAACCTAAAATATTAGAAAGTTTAAAAACTAGTGAAAAATATAAAAATGGCTATGATAATGGAGAATCATTTATTATTAAAACTTATGATCAAAAATATATTTTAATTGATACTGGTCATAAAAATACAGAAGTTACTAATGTTATTTATAATGCCTTAAAAAAACTACAAGGTACGGATAATGTTACGATTGACTATATGATTCTTACTCATTCTCATGGAGATCACACTGGTAACGCTGTATCAATAATTAGTAATAAAAAGATTAAAGTAAATAATGTCATTATAAAAAATGAAAGTAAAGCTCCAGGTGTTTATAAAAATGTTAAAACTGCGATTAAAAATGAAGGTAATTTAGTTAATTTAACTAACGATGGACAAACCATATCTTTAGGTAAATATCTTGATATTATGTTATTTAATACAGGTGATGTCTATAAAGATAAAACTTGTCATTCAGGTTATCGTATTACCTATAATGCAGCTAAGGCTAAAGCTACTAAGATTAATGGCTTATATTATTATTTTGATGGTAGTGATTATCCTAATACAAAACTTAAAAGCACAAAAGAAGTAAAATTAAAACATGAAAGTATTGTTAAAGGCCTAGATAATTATTTTTATGCATCTTTAAGTACTAGTAAGTCTTCTGATTGTAATCCTAATAGTAATAGTTTAGCAATTATTATTAAAGTTAAAACAAATAGTGGTAATCGATATATGTATCTTCCAGGTGACTTGGATAATGGTGGTTATGATATTTTTGCTATGAATGGTTATTATGGTAATTCAGCTACAAGAATTTATAATAGTAGAGATAATGTTAAATATTCTACTAAAACTAATTCCTTTACTGGTGTTGTTAGTGGTTATAATAAAATACCAAGTGAGACGAATGCTGCTAATAGTATTAAGAAAACTTTAGGTAACGATATTAAAAATATAACGATTTATCAAGCAACTCATCATGGTATTAATAATGCTCCTGATGCTATTAATATTCTTGGTATTAATAATAGTAAAGTAAATGCTATTATTCCATTAAAGAGTAATAGTGCTAATAGTACATCATTTATGCAAGTAAGAACTTATTATTACACTTTATCTAAAACTAAGAGATTTTATCCTGGTGGTAAAACCAAAGGTGGAGTTCATTGTAAAATAAATAATTTAGGTACAACAACTTGTGCTAATTATTAATATTTACAAAGAAATATTATTATGGTAAATTAACTGGTGGTGATTTTTATGAATTATCAATTAGTCCTTGAAGAAGAATTAAAACATATTAAGCCAGGTAGTAAATTATTATTACATGCTTGTTGTGCTCCTTGTTCAAGTTATTGTATTGAATATTTATCCAATTATTTTGAAATTACAATTTATTATTATAATCCGAATATTGATACAGATACTGAATATGAAAAAAGAGTTAATGAATTAAAAAGATTTATTAAGGAATTTAAAACAAAATATCCAGTGCATTTAGTTGATACCGGTCACCTGCAAGAAGAGTATATGAAAGAGATTGTTGGTCTTGAAAATGAACCAGAACGTGGAGCTAGATGCCTTAAATGCTATGAATTAAGATTAAGAAAAAGTTTTAATTATGCTAAAGAAAATAATTTTGATTATATAACAACAACTCTTACTTTATCACCATTAAAGAATAGTAAAGTTATTAATGAAATAGGTAAGAAGTTAGAAGATGAATATAACTTTAAATATTTATATTCTGATTTTAAGAAAAAAGAAGGTTATAAAAGAAGTATAATTTTATCAAAAGAATATAATTTATATCGTCAAGATTACTGTGGATGTAAATTTAGTAAAAAGAATAAGATATCTGATTAATTTATTAGTTAGATATCTCTTTTTTATGGTATAATTGTATAGAAGTGTAGAAAGAAAAGGGATAATAGTGAAAAGAAGAATAATCATTGTTTTAATACTAATGATATTATCTATAATTGGGGGCTCTTGTTATGCTGTCTTTTTTCATAAAGAATTGAATATTAAATCTTATGAGAAAGAAGTTAGAGTATTAGTAAATACAGAATATAAAGATAAAGAGATTGATATTTGTTATGGTTCAATTGTTAATTGTAAAAAGCTTAAATATAAAACAATAGGTAACGTTGATACAAAAGTTCTTGGTGACTATGTTTTAACTTATGTTTATACCGCCGGTAATAAAGAAAGTTTTATTAAAAGAACAGTTCATGTATATGATGATATAAAACCAGAAATAGTAAATGATAGTGATATCATTATTTGTAACGATGATCGTGTTGTATCAAAGAATTATCATGCAAATGATAATTATGATGGTGATTTAACTGAAAAAATTGAATTTAACAAAGAAGAAGATAAATATTATTTAACAGTTTCTGATTCTAGTAGCAATATAGAAAAAGTTGAAGTAACACCAAAGAAATATGAAGGAGAACCAACACTTACTTTAAATGGTGGATCTGTTACTATTATTAAAGGTAATAAATACAATGAAAGTGGTTATTCTGCAAGTGATAAATGTGATGGTGACTTAAAAGATAAAGTAAGTGTATCAGGTAGTGTTGATACAAGTAAAACAGGTACTTATACTTTAACTTATAAAGTAACTAATTCTATTGGTAAATCAGTAACGAAAAAAAGAACAGTTAAAGTAATTAATAAGAGTACTTATAGTTATAATGTTCCTGCTAGTGGTAAGAAGATCATATATTTAACATTTGATGATGGACCAGGAGCTTATACTAGTAAATTATTAAATATCTTAGATAAATATAATGTTAAAGCAACATTCTTTGTAACTAATCAATTTGGAAGTAGTACTTATCAAAAATTAATTGCAAGAGAAGCTCGAAGTGGTCATAGTGTATGTATTCACTCATATACACATCAATTTAGTATATATAAATCTGTTGATACATACTTTAATGATTTAAATAAAATGAACAATTTAATTGAAAAACAAACAGGAAAGAAGAGTAAATGTGTAAGATTCCCTGGTGGATCTAGTAATACTGTAAGTAGAAAATACAAAAAGGGAATTATGACAACATTAGCAAATGAACTTGGTTCCCGTGGATATCGTTATTATGATTGGAATTTAGATAGTGGTGATACGAATGTTGCTAAGTCAGCAAATGCAGTAGCAAGTCGTGTTAAAAAGAATTTAAAAGGTGGAACATATAATATCTTAATGCATGATATTAAGAGTTATACGGTTAATGCAATAGAAGAGATAATTAAATATGGTCTTGCTAATGGCTATACGTTTTTACCAATAACTGATGGTTCACCAACATTTCATCAAAGAATAAATAATTAGGAGGTAGTATGAATCGAAAAAAAGAACTAGTAAAAAATACAATAATCATATCAATTGGTAAATTTAGTACAAAACTAGTAAGTTTTCTCTTATTACCTTTATATACTTCAATCTTATCAACAGCAGAATTTGGTGAATATGACTTATTAAATATCATATCAATCTTTTTAATTCCTATTATTACTTTACAAATGGATGAAGGAATGTTTAGATTCTTAATTGATGCTAAAACATCTGATGATAAGAGTGAGGTCTTTAGTAATACCATCATTTTTACTTTTATTAGTACAATTATTTGGTCTTTATTAATTTATGTTGGTGGTACTTTACTTAATTATCAATATACGATATGGTTAATTATTTATTGTTTAGGAAGTGTTGTTTATTCGATTACTTCTGGCTTTTCTCGTGGAGAGGGAAACTTTAAACTATATTCATTACTAGCTTTTTTAAATAGTGTTCTTAATATTCTTTTAAATATTCTATTCTTAGCAGTCTTTAAAATGGGACTTGAAGGTTTATTCCTAGCATATATTATTTCATCAACATTAGTTGGTTTATATGGCCTAATGAGATTACATGCCTTTAAGTATTTACGATTTAAAATTACTAATCGTAAATTATTAATGGAAATGATTAAATATTCATTTCCACTTGTACCAAATAATGTAAGTTGGTCAATAATTAGTTTATCTGATAGACTTTTAATTGTTCATTACATTGATAAAGACGCTAATGGTATTTATGCTGCTGGTAATAGATTCCCAACAATTATTAATACATGTTTTGGGTTCTTTAATACAAGTTGGAGAGAATCTGCTTCGCGTGCGGTATCTGATACTGAGAATAGAGAAAAATTCTATCAAGAAATATATTTAACTTTAAAACATTTCCTAATGGGTATATCTATTTTATTAATTGCAATGTTACCATTTATCTTTGGTATCCTTGTTAATAAACGTTATAATGAAGCTTATTTATATTTACCAATTATGATTATTTCTATTTATTATGCTAATATGTCTAGTTTCTCAAGTGGAATCTTTTCAGCTTATAAAGATAATAAAATATTAGCACCAACAACGGTTGTAGCTGCTGCTATTAATGTTATTTTTGATATCTTTATGATAAAAAGAATAGGATTATGGGCTCCAGTTATTGGAACGTTTATTGCATATTTTATTATTAATACATATAGAAATTATAAATTAAAGAAATATGTTAAATTACCAAAAGATCCATTTACGGGTCTTAATATTATTATTTTACTCGCTGTATGTTCTGCTTATTATCTAGGTAAAGTAGATATTTTCCATATTGATAATAAATTAATAGGAATGGGATTACAATTATTTGCTTTAATTCTTGCATGTGGTTATACATATTATATGAATAAAGAATTTATTGGTAAAATATTTAATAAAAGATTAATTGAATCTTTCAAGAAGAGATTGGGGGCAAGAAAAAATGGATGATAAAAATGGTTTAACTAAAAAAGAAGTTGAACAAAGAATTGATGAAGGTTTATCAAATCACGTTAATGGTACTAAAACTAAAACGATTAAAGAAATTGTCATCGATAATGTATTTACTTACTTCAACATCTTAAATGTTGTTTTATCATTATCAATTATTATAAGTGGTATTATTTTCCATGATTTTTGGAATGCCTTAAAGAATAGTTTATTTGTAGGAGTTGCTATTTGTAATACAGTAATTAGTATTATTCAAGAAATTCTTGCAAAGAAAACCATTGATAACATGAGTGTTTTATCAAGTGTTAAAGCTAAAGTAATTCGTGATGGTGAAGAAAAAGAAATAGAAATATATGATATTGTTAAAGATGATTTAATAAAAGTATCATTAGGTTCACAAATTGTATGTGATTCTATTGTAATTGAAGGTAATGTTGAAGTTAATGAATCTTTTATAACTGGTGAAAGTAAAACTATTCAAAAGAAAAAAGGTGATAGTCTTTTATCAGGATCTTTTATAGTAAGTGGAGAATGTAAAGCAAGAGTTACTCATGTTGGTAATGATAATTATATTAATACATTATCCAATGAAGCTAAAAAGATGAATGAAAATAAATCCGTTATTTTTAATTCCTTTGAAAGTTTGGTAAGAATCTTATCTTATATCTTAATTCCTCTTGGAATTATGTTATTTATTAATCAATATATCTTTGTTGATTTACCACTTAGTGATGCCATTATGAATACAGTAGCAGCCTTAATTGGAATGATTCCAGAAGGACTAGTATTATTAACAAGTTCTGTTATGGCTGTATCAGTATTAAAACTAAGTAGAAATAAAGTATTAGTTCAACAATTATATTGTATTGAAACACTAGCTCGTGTTAACTGTATTTGTCTTGATAAAACAGGTACAATTACAACAGGTAATATGAAGTTATATAAAAAGATTCCTAAAGGTAAAATATCTAATCAAATGTTTGATGATATTTTATGTAATATCGTTAATTTGCTACCAGATAATAGTAGTACTTTTAATGCCATTAGAGATAGTATTAATAAGAAATTAACGATTAAAGCTGATGAATTAATACCATTTTCATCAGAAAGAAAATTCTCTGCTTGTCGAAGTGGTAATGACTGTTATTATGTTGGAGCACCTGAATATGTTTTATCATATGATTTAAGTTTAATCGATGATGAAATAAAAGAATATCAAGAAGATTATCGTGTTATAGTAATCGCTCATAGAAGTGGTGATTTAGTAAAAAAACCAAATGATCTTGATATTGTTGGTTATGTCTTAATTGAAGATGAAATAAGACGTGAAGCCAAAGACACTTTAGAGTTCTTTAAAGAACAAGGTGTTAAAGTTAAAATTATTTCAGGTGATAACTATAAAACAGTTACGAAGATTGCAAGTAGAGTAGGTCTTAAGAATTTAAAAGGTGTTGATACATCAATTTTATCGGAAGAAGAGATTGTTAATGTTGCTAAAGAAACGGATATCTTTGGTCGTGTAACACCACATATGAAGAAAACCATTATTAAAGCTTTAAAGAAGAATGGTTATACAGTTGCCATGACTGGTGATGGTGTTAATGATGTTCTTGCTCTTAAAGAAAGCGATTGTTCTGTTGTTATGGCAAGTGGATCTGACGCTGCTAAATCCGTTGGTCAATTAGTACTATTAGATTCTAATTTTGCTAGTATGCCAAAGATTGTTGCAGAAGGAAGACAAACGATTAATAATATCGAGCGAAGTGCAAGCTTACTTCTTGTTAAAACAATTTATACGATTTTCTTAATCTTTACATCAATCTTCTTTCAAAGTAAATTCTTCTTTGTACCAATTCAATTAAGTTTAATTACTAGTTGTACGATTGGTATTCCATCATTTATTTTGGCGCTAGAGCCAAATAAGAATTTAGTTGATGGTAAGAACTTCTTATTAAAGATTTTAAAGAAGAGTCTACCTGGTGGTATTACGGTATTCTTAGATGTTGTAATAATACTTCTATTTAAACGTTACTTTAATGTAACAGACGAAACTGTTAATGCCTTAGTTGTTTTATTAACTGGTGTCACAGGTTTTGTTCATTTAGTTCATGTATCTAAGCCATTTAATTATTTACGAGGAATATTATTCTATTTCTTATTAGCTGTCTTTATAATTGGTGTTACATTATTAAATGATTTCTTTGCGCTTGTTGCTATTAATCATCAAATTGCCTTAATCATGTTCTTATTAATTGTATTCTCAATTTCCGCTTATCGTACAATAATAAAACTTATTGACAAATCAATAGTTCTTAGTGATAAAATACATAACTGGATGGTGGGACATGGAATCCGAGCTAACTAATCTTTTAGATTTATTAGATGAAAATATTTATATTAAAAGGATAGAGAACTTAAAAAACAATATTAGTGATGATACTAAAACTTTAATTAAAGAATATCAATTAAATCCAAGTATTGAATTAAAGAAAAAGATTTTAAATAATCCTCATTATAAAGAATATTTAGAATGTGAAACGAATATTAATTGTTTGATTATGGCCATTAACAATAAATTTAAAAGGGGGCATTTGTGTGAAAATCATAAGTGGTAGCCTTAAAGGAAGAATTGTTAAGGGATATGATATTATTGGTACAAGACCAACCATGCAAAGAGTAAAAGAAAGTCTTTTTGCAACAATTCAAAATCATATTAATAATTCGATAGTTCTTGATTTATTCTCTGGAACTGGTAATTATGGTATAGAAGCTATTAGTAATGGATCTAAGTTTGTTTATTTTAATGATTCTAATCCAATTTGTACTAAAGTTATTAAAGATAGTTTAGATACTTTTAAAGTAAATAATTATCAAATATTAAATCTTGATTATATGAAATGTTTAGAATATTTAAATAACGTAAAACTTGATTTGATATTTCTAGATCCACCTTATAAAGAAGATTATATTAATAAAGTATTATCATACATAGATGAATATAATATGTTAAATGATAATGGCTTAATTATATGTGAATTAATAAATAATAATTTATCGAATAATTATCAACATTTTTCTATTTGGAAAGAAAAAAAATATGGTGATAAAAGAGTTATTATATATAAAAAATAAATATCATTATTTGACATTTTTAGGAGAATTTAGATTTACTAAATTCTCTTTTTTTGATATAATTAGCAAGTGTTGGAGGATACTATGGCTGATTTATTGAGTATCAAAGGAATAGGGGCTAAAGGTAAAACATTATTGAATAAATTAGGTATTATGGATACCAATGATTTATTAACTTATTATCCAGTTCGTTATGATTTATTAAAAAGAAGTGATTTATCAGTTGTTAGTGAAGAAGACAAAGTAATTATTGATGGTAAAGTTGAAAGTGTACCATTAATTTTAAGATTTAATAGAAGTTTAAATAAAATGAATTTTAGACTTGTAACAACTAAAGGAGTTGTAGGTGTTAGTATCTTTAATCGAGCTTTCATGAAAAAACAACTAGAAGTTGGAACAAGTATTATTGTTATTGGTAAATATGATCGTGTTAAAAATATATTAACAGCATCAGATATTCGTTTTGGAACACTTGGTAAGGAAGAGCGAATTGAACCAGTTTATCATTTAACAACAGGAATAACTAGTAAGAATTTACATACGTTTATAAATTTAGGTTTATTAATATATGGAAGAGAAGTTCCTGATTTAATCCCTGATTATTTACTTGATAAATATAATTTCTTAAATAAAAAAACATCACTTAATATTATTCATAATCCAAGTGATTTAGAAAAACTTGAAGAAGTTAAAAAGAGACTTAAATATGAAGAATTATTTACGTTTATGACAAAAATAAACTATTTAAAACTTCGTAATAAGAAAGATAATGGTATTGAACGTAATATTAAATTAACAGATGTAAATAAATTTTATAAAACATTGCCATTTAATCTAACTAATGATCAAAAGAAAGTTATTGAAGAAATCATTGTTGATATGAATTCAAGTAGAATGATGAATAGATTATTACAAGGTGATGTTGGTAGTGGTAAAACTATTGTAAGTATTATTGCCATGTATTTTAATAAATTATCAGGATATCAAAGTGCTTTAATGGCACCAACGGAAATACTTGCAACGCAACACTATAATAATATTAAAAAAATATTAGGTGATAAAGTTAATGTTGAATTATTAATAGGTTCCCTTACAAAGAAAGAAAAAACAAGAATATATAAAGGACTTGAAGATGGTAGTGTCGATATTATTATAGGAACACATGCTTTAATTCAAGAAGATGTTAAGTATTATTCACTTGGTTTAGTTGTAACTGATGAACAACATCGTTTTGGTGTTAATCAAAGAGCTAACTTAAAGAATAAAGGTATGATGCCTGATGTTCTTTATATGTCAGCAACACCAATACCAAGAACATTTGCTTTAACAATTTATGGTGATATGGATGTATCAATTATTAAAGAAATGCCAAAAGGTAGAATACCTATTGCAACATATATTAAAAAGAGTGAAGAAATAAGTGATGTTTTAGAAATGATGTATGATGAACTTAAACAAAAACATCAAATCTATGTTATCGCACCCCTTATTGAAGATAATGAAAACAGTGAATTAACAAGTGTTAATAACTTAAAAGATAAAATGAATCTAGCTTTTGGATCAAAATATAATATTGATGTCTTACATGGTAAGATGGCCAATGCCTTAAAAGACGATATTATGCTAAAGTTTAAAAATAATGAAACGCAAATTCTTATTTCCACAACGGTAATTGAAGTGGGTGTAGATGTACCAAACGCTAGTATGATTGTCATCTTTGATGCTAATCGTTTTGGACTATCAACCCTTCATCAGTTAAGAGGACGAGTTGGACGTGGTAATATTAAATCAAGTTGTGTTTTAATTAGTTCTCAAGAAACTGAAAGATTAAATATCTTAGAAAAGACAAATGATGGTTTTGAAATCGCTGAAGAAGACTTTAAACTAAGAGGATCTGGAGACTTATTTGGAACAAAACAAAGTGGTGATATGAACTTTAAGATTGCTAATATTAAAGAAGATTATGATATCTTAGTACAAGCTAATAAAGATGCAGCACAATTCATAAAAACCAAAGATGAAAAGTATGATTTATTAAAACAAATGATTTTAAATGATATTGATACAGATTAACAAGTAATTATTACTTGTTTTTCTTTGATCTTTATTGTAATATATATCATTTGAAAAGAGGGAAGATTATGGAAAACATCGATATATATTCAGATCGATTAATTAAATATATAAATCATTGGATAGAAAGATTTAATCTAAAACCAGATAGTGGTTTTGCAATAAGTGAAAAGAGTATCAATCATTTTAAAAATAAACAATTAAAGCAAGCACTTAATGAATTAATAAAAAGAGGAAAAGGATATTTATTAACGGAAGATTTTTGTTATTATTTAGTATATGAAGCTTTTAAATCAGTAGATTATCAAGGAGATTTAATTAAGTTATTAAATAAAATCTATAAAGCTAATGATAATGAATTAATAAAAATATTAAATAAATATATATTCTATGTATGTTTTGGAGATATATATAAGTTTGATAAACAAGAAAACTATGTAAATCTTATGAGTCAAGAAGACTTAGACATGTTTAATACTTGTATGAAATGTATTCATAGTATGTATCAAACAGGAGTAAGAGCCTTTGAATCCGATATTTTAACAGAAATATTATTTAATATATATGGATATTGCGTTATTTATCATCAAAAAGATAAATTTGATAAATTAGTAAGTAAGTATTTTATAAACCCAAGACAAACGATAGATCACTTTATTAATAATGGATTTATGAATAAAGAATATGAATTAAAAGATAACTTTAATGACTTTATTTATCAAGATATGAATAGAGAAAGAAATCCTATAGTAATAAAATAATTATCTTTACATAAGTTAACATCAAAAATTAACTTTTAGATAAAAACGAAGTAACAATTATTGACTTCGTTTTTTATTTATATTATTATTAAAATGTAAGGTAGGTTTAAGCCTTACCCTTTCTTAAAGTTTAATTAAGGAAGGATTCAACCAAAACCCCCTGAAGAGACCTGTCGAGAGATAGGTCTCACTTTTTTTTGTCCGTAAATAAAGCATTTGCGGAGATTTGAAGAAATTTTTTTAAGACCTCTACCCATTATTTGCCCATTATTCTAATGGTTTATATAATGTGTAATAAGTTTATTTTGATTTAAAATCTATTAATTTCAGTAAATGCTTTTGCTAGGTCATTAGCTTGATTATCTATATAATCAGCAACTTCATATAGTTTATTTTCAAACATATGAGTATAAGTATTTAATGTTTCTT
>JAEEZO010000078.1 GCA_016291895.1 Caryophanales bacterium | reverse complement strand
TCTTCATGTCTTTCAATTCTTAGAATAGCAATATCTAAGTATTCATCACTACCTAGTAATTTAGCTTCGATTTCTTCATCATTATAATTAACTATTTTAAAAGCATCTCCACTTTTTATAACATGATGATTCGTAATTATATAGTTATATTTATCATCTACTTTATAAACAAATCCACTACCAGAACCAACTGCTCTTGAACTTTTACTTGTTTTAACCATAACACTTGAATTAAATACTTTATCAACAGCTGCTGATAAATTACCATTTTCAACAATTACCGTTTCAGGACAAGCCTTACATGTTGTTTCTGTAGATTTCACAACAGTATTAACTTTTTCTTTACCAAAAAAATAATTAATACCAAACATACATAATCCTCCTAGAAGAAAAACTCCTAAAAGAATTAAACCATTTTTTAATTTTTCATTCACTATTCAAACACCTTCTTGTCTATCTTTGCTAAGTCTTCCCAATTTGTTGGGAATCCCATACGATCATATACTTTTGTAATAGAGATAGATCTAAGATTGTATTCTAAGTTATCAAATAGTTTTCTAATTTCCAATATAAAGTTTGTTACTTCATCATCTTTTAACATTTGCTTAATAATTATTATTAGAGCAAAAACATCATTTTTACCATAAATATATTCATCATCTGCGATTTCAATATTAAGTAATCGATGATATTTAGTATCTGCAATCGTTCTTTGTGTTTTATTTTCAAAAACAATATCTTCATGAGCACAAAGATTACGATAATTAGATAAAATAACAATGTAATTAGCTAATGTCTCAATATTAAGATTATAAACATCAGCTATATTAGCTTGATCTTCTTTCTTTAATATAGAATATAATTCACCAATAATACCAAAAGATAATACTTTAACTAAAACCCATAATGGGATATAACCATAATTAGTAACATAGTGCATTGTAGCAGAATGCTGCATTGCATTATTTTTAATTTGTCTCTTCATTTTATGAATAATATCATTAACTTGACGAGATCTTTCAGGATTATTTGTAAAATTCTTTGGTGATAAATAATCTTTTTCTTTATAACCATATTTAATAGATAATTGATAACTTATAATTGATTTTAGATTATTCTCTATAATTAAAATATTTTTAAATAAAATATTTCGAAAACTTCTATCAAATAAAAATAAACTATATAATTCTTCAAACGTAACTCCTTTAATGTAAGTTTTGTCTGATTCACTCTTAATAAACAAATGTCTGTAACCATTTAAAAAGAAATAATTCTCTCGTAAAAGAACTTCTTTTGCAAATGATTCGTTTTCAATAACTAAACCTTTTTTTCTTAGGATCTCAATTTGTTCATCAAGGTTCTTAAACTCCTTATTATTCCTCATATTACTCCTTGTCTACGATACAAGTATAACACAAATAATTCAATATAGAGTGAAATATTTATGATTTTTATTCTTAATTCTTATAAAAAATAAATATTTATAGTATAATACTGAATTAAGGAGATTATATGCCAAGTTCAGTTGTACATCGATATATTGGGTTAGATACCTTAGATAAACTTAATAAGAAACCAATGAATATCATTAATGAAAGACGAAATAATTATGTTTTATATTGCCAATGTACTGATGTTTTCTATTTCTATCGCATCATGGGATTATTTAGTAATAAAGTTCAATATAATGGTCACTTATTTCATTGGCGTAAAGTATTTAAATCCTTTGAATATTTAATAAATTTAAATAAAGAGAATAAAGATTATGAATTATTTACTTTCATTGCTGGCTTTATAACTCATTATAAAGCAGATAGTATTATGCATCCATATATTAACTATAAATCATTCAATAATGATAAAGTTAAACATCAAGATAATCATTTTATGATTGAAACATATCTTGATAACTATTACCTAAATAAAAGAGAAAAAGTTGACTATCGCAAATATCAAACATATAAATTAATCTTTAACTATACCAAAGAAGATATTATTAAAGAAGCAATAGAAGGAATGTATAAAACTGTCTTTAATGAAAAAGGAATGGGAAATAAATATTATAAAGGTGCATCATCAATGAAACATGTCTTTAGATTTATTAGACTAGATCGCTTTAGAATAAAAAAACAACTATATAAACTAATCGATTTAAATCCATTTAAAATTAGAAGAACAAGATACCTTTCTTATAACTTTCCTCTTGATAGAGATGAATTTATGATAAATTCTAACCATCAAGAATGGTATAACATTAAAGATACAAGTATTAAATCAACAAAAAGTTTTGATGATTTATGGAAAGATGTAGTTAGTGAATCAACCATAATTATTAATGAATTATATAAATATATCTTTGAAGATAAAGATATTGATTTATTGAAACTAGTTGGTAATTATTCATTATCTAATGGATTACCATTAAAAGATTAAAAAAATATCCACAATTTTGTGGATATTTTATTTTATATAAATATATGTTGTAATCCAATTAGTAAAAGCTTCTACATCTTGATATTTAGGAATATCATCATCACTTTCTGCATCAAGATAAGCAATAAGTTCATTATCTTTAATAATTAAAATACTTGGACCATATATTACTTTATCATGAAATTTTGTCTTTTTTAATTCTTCAAAAGGCATTGAATAAAACGAAACATTATTTTTATCCATAAATTCTTTAAAGATTGTTTCACAATGAATTGGGAAAGCACAAAAACTATTATAAGTATAAATAACATAATTTCCTTCTGGTATATTATTACTATCTATCTTAATAAATTCACTCTTTCCATAATATTTATCATCTAAATAGAATTTATCTATCTTTTTAGTACAACCTAATAGAAGAATTAATGAAAGAAAGATTAATACTTTCTTCACTATTTAATCTCCGTTAAACGGCTGAAATCAATATTGTAATATGGTACTTTAGAAAAATCACATTTACTAGATCCTTCAACTTTGGTACTTATTCTATTGTTTCCTTCATAATTCCAATAACCACCAACATTATAGATCTTTGTTTTATCCCATCCAAGAGATACTAACATTTGTTTAGTAAAGTTAGCGTATCCACCAGCTCCACACATTAGAAAAATAGTTTTATCTTTAGGGAAGATATATTCTAAGATTTCCATTGATTCTTTGTAGTTAGCAACATAATTACCTTTTTCATCTAATCTAAATAAAGTTTTACCTTTATATAAACCAGATACATTTTCAGATTTCTTTTGTTCAACATATTCTTCTGGGAACTCTGTTAAATAAGCATAAGGAATTACTTCAAAGCCTCTAACAAATCCCGTTAAATCTCTTTCTCCACCTTTGTTTTCCCAAGTAGCTGTATCTTCAAGCATACGAACATCACGATAAGCAACGTCACTTCGATCTAAGTAATTATCAATTGTTTTTTCGTTGATGTTTTTATCAATGTCATATACTCCTCTCATACCTTCTGACTTTTCTTGAAGAGGTAATGGTTTTTCAACTTTTCCTTTGTTTCTAAAAAGAACATAACCTCCTCCAATACCTATTACCAAGCATAAAATTCCAACTATAATTTTTTCTTTCATTTTTTTCACCTCGAGATAAATATATAATAACAATTATATTAAGTATATAAATTAGTGGTTGAAAAAACTCAACACATGGTTGAGTTATTCTTTTGGACAATTATTTCCTAATAATAAATCGACTTTATAAATAGTATTTTTATTATCTTTAGTAGCAATAATATCTAAATATAATTCATTGTCACTATATGATTTACATTTTTGTTGATAATCATCTACTCTTATTTCAACATCAGCAAGATAATCTTCTAACTTTTCATTAGAACCATCTTTATTACATTTTGAAATAAGAGTTTTGGTATCACCATGTTGTTCATATAATTCACACTCGATTTTATCATATTTAGTTTTATCATCACCACCACAATATTCAATATTAGAAATATTAATAGATGACTTTTTACTATCATATGCAATAGTACCAGTAACTTTAAATTCCTTACATGTAGTAGTAATTGTTTTAAAACTAAAGTTATCTTTATTTAATACTATGTATATATTCATTCCAATTATTACTAATAAAGCAAGAACTAGTAATGTAAACTTGATTGGTCTTTTTTTATAACTATTAGGATTACTATTATCTTCCCCATCAAGGATATCTTCAACACTTACATTAAAGTCTTTACTCATTTCTCTAATTAAAGATATTTCAGGAATATTAATACCATTTTCCCATTTTGATACTGCTTGATAAGTAACTCCATATTTATCTGCAAGATCCTTTTGAGTTAAATTGTTTTTCTTTCGAAGTTCTTTAATAAACTTACCTACTTTTTCTGGATTCATATGTCAACTCCATGAAATATATTATATCATAAATTGAATAATTACAATTATTTATAATATAATATAATCAGGAGATGATATAAATGGTAGAAAATTATACTTTCTCAGAAATTGAAATAGAAGATCTTCTTCATAATCATGCATATGAAATGGCTGAAATTATTGAAAAGGCATATATTGATATTGAAAATGAATTAAGAAATGCAGGTGATAACAATGAATAGAGATAGAACAACTATTGAACGTTTTGCAAAAAGTGTTGAGCTTATGAAAAAAAGTATTGTTTATTATATTAAACAAACACAAAAATTAATGAAACAAGTTAAGAGCGCTAATGGTGATAATGATAGAAAAGCTCTTCTTGATAAAATTAAAGAATGTAGAGAAAATGCTGAAAGATATCGTCTTGTACTTGAAGACTTAGCATGTGCTTTCGTAAGAGAAAACACAGCAGCTAGTGAAAAAGTATGGAAACGATTCAAATACAAAACAGCTGAAGGTTTCTTAATGGATAGAGATGCTCCTGATAAACCATCTTTAACACAAATGGTTGATATTATAACTAATCATGTTGTAAGCATTGGAACAATTTATCGCTTTGAATATGACGAAATAGGAAGACGTCAAGTAAAAAGAGATTTATCTATGGTTAAAGTAAGTGATCTCAGTACAATGCATTATGATACATATAAAGATCGTAAAGATGTAATGAACGCTGTTAGTAGCGGAACAAGACATAAATAAAAGAATAGTTTAACTATTCTTTTTTTTGCACAAAAAAAGTTCGAATAATCGAACTTTTCTAGCCATTGAATAATAAGTTGTAAATTAACGTTTTGAGAATTGTGGAGCTCTACGTGCTTTCTTAAGACCATATTTCTTACGTTCTTTAACACGTGCATCACGAGTAATCATACCAGATACTTTTAGTGTTTTACGGAAACTATTTTCACTATCTTTACTAGTAGTCTTATCGTAATCAAGTAATGCTCTTGTAATACCTAAACGGATTGCTCCAGCTTGTCCACGGAATCCACCACCAACAACATTAGCTTCAACATCAAAAATTTCTTTTGTGTTAGTTAATTCTAATGGTTGAGATAAATCCATAACTAATGTTTCGTATGGGAAATATTCACGAACATCTTTACCATTAACAGTAATCTTTCCAGTACCATTTACTAAATTAACTTTAGCAATTGATTCTTTTCTACGACCTGTTCCATAATATGTATTCTTCTTCATATTCCCTCCTACTTAACTTCGATAGTAACTGGTTTTTGTGCTGTATG
>JAEEZO010000077.1 GCA_016291895.1 Caryophanales bacterium | reverse complement strand
TTAGTTCTTTGAGCACATTCTAAACATGCTTCTTGAGCTTGTTTCTTTGTACCAACAAAGATAACCTTTCCACCATCTGTAACAATATTAGTTAAAGCTTCATAAGCTTCTTCAAGTTTTGCTACTGTTTTTTGTAAATCGATGATATAAATATCATCTCTTGCTCCAAAAATGTATTCTCCCATTTTTGGATTCCATCTTCTTTTTTGATGTCCAAAATGAACACCTGCTTCTAATAAATAGTTCATTGAAACTACTGTCATAATTATAATTCTCCTTTTCGTTTTTCTTTAATTAATTTCTAAATTATTCCATCCTTTTGGACACTCGGAATAACAATTCATTAATCTGTTTATTTTATTATTTTTCTAAAGCCTTAATTAAATCAGCTTTTTTCATTGAAGTATATCCTTCAACATTTTTTTCTTTAGCTAAATCTTTTAATTCAGCAACTGTTAAACTTGATAAATCTTTCTTTTCTTCTTTAACAGTTTCTTTCTTTTCTACTTTTTCTTCTTTAGCTACTTTCTTTTCAACTACTTTACCTGATTTAGCAACTTCAACTAATTTACTAAATGCTTTTGGATCATTAATAGCGATTTCAGATAACATTTTACGATTAACCTCAACACCTGCTTTATTTAATCCTTCGATAAATCTTGAGTAACTAATTTCATTTAATCTACAAGCTGCATTAATACGTACGATCCAAAGTTTTCTAAATTCTCTCTTCTTTTGACGACGATCACGATATGCATAAACTCCAGCATGCATTAATTGTTCTTTTGCAGACTTATATAATCTATGTTTACTTCCAAAGTAACCACGAGCTTCTTTTAATACTTTTTTGTGACGAGCTTTAGTCACAACTCCATTTCTAACTCTTGCCATTATTGTTCACCTCTTACTTGATTAATGTTTTTAATCTTGTGTAATCAGCTTTTGATAAGCTTGATCCCTTTCTAGCATCACGATTGTATGCTGCATTCTTTTTACCAGTATTATGTCTTGATCCTGGATGACCAATTGTAATACTTCCACCTTTTCTTACTTTAAGAACTTTTTTAGTTCCTTTATGTGTTTTTAATTTTGGCATAATATTCTCCTTCTTTCTATTTCTTTGGTGTTAATAACATTGTCATAGTACGACCATCAAGTGATGGTTTTTCAGAAACTTCTGCAATATCAGATAATCTTTCAGCAAAACGATTCATAACATCAAGACCTAATTCTGTATGTGCCATTTGTCTTCCTTTAAAACGAATTGTAACTTTAATCTTGTCACCTTTAACTAAATATTTAGTAACTTGATTAATTTTCGTATTAAAGTCTCCAATATCAATAACACTACTTAATCTAAATTCTTTAGTTTCAGAATAATTTGCTTTTTGTCTTTTTAAAGCTTCTTTTTCTTTCTTATTCTTTTCGTATCTAAATTTGTTGTAATCCATAACTTTGCATACTGGTGGATTACCATTTGGATTCATTAAAACTAAATCCAATCCAGCATAACTTGCTAGTGTTAATGCGTCTTCCAACTTTTTAACACCAACTTGTTCACCATGTGGTCCTATAACTAATACTTGTGTCGCTTTGATTTGATCATTAATTAACAAATCATTCTTCTTGTTAGCGATATTAAACACCTCCATATAATAATTAAAAAAGTGGATATTTCTATCCACTTAAAAACCATAATTAAAAGAATTATTTTATAATGTATATATTAAATAAAACTTATTGGCTCTTTACCTATTACTATGTGCAATCAGGTGGATAAAAATCTCTTTCCTTAATTAAATTACTTAAATAATATACACTATCAAAATATATTTGTCAATAATAAAATTACATTATTATTATCTTTAACGATTTTCTTTTATTTCATGCGTTAATACTTTATTTTCTAATATAACATTTACTTGCTTAGCACCATAAGTAAAGGTATTATCACCAACTTCTAGTTTATCACTAGCGATTACAACCATCTTATAATTTGGTACTGCTGTTTTAAATGATATTTTTCCTAAACTAATATCTCCACTTCCATATGCATAAACTACTAACATAGGAATTGTTGATATCATTTCCCCATGTGGATCACTTCCAACTGTTTTACTAACAGAAATCAATGTTCCTCCAGTTACTTTCAATTCTAATTCATGATCAAGAGATGTTTCCCCATTATTACTAAAACTTTCAAGATAAACTTCTCCAGATTTTATTTCAATTGATCCATTACTATCAATACCATCATTCATTGCGCGAATTCTAGTAACTCCACCAGTAAATATTACTCTACCACTATGTGATGTATCTTTATCACTTAAAGTTGGATGAACGGCATTAATGCCATCATCATTAGCACTGATTGTTAAATTACCACCCTTAATATTAATAATTTGACTTTCAATTCCTTCAAAGCAACTTGTAATATTGATATTTCCTTTTGTTATTTCAAAAGAATGTTCAGCATGAAAAGCATCATCAGCAGAACGTATAACAAAACTACCACCATTAATTATAATAACACTATCAGAATGAATAGCATCATCGGCTGTATCAAAAGTTAAATTACCATTTTTAATAGTTATTTTATTTCCTGCTTTAAGACCTTTAGCAGCTGTTAAAGATTTCTTTTTATAACCATCTTTAGTTTTTATATTAAATGTTCCATTATTTATATTAATATAATTTGATGCAACAAAGCCATCACCAGAAGAAGTAATATTAAAGGTTCCACTATTGACAATTATATATCCCTTATTATTATCATTTTTATCACTACTTTTAATGCCATCACCTTGCGAATTAACTTTTATATTACTAGATGTAAATTCAATATTGTTTTTACCTCTTATTCCATCATCTTCACTATTAATAACATATGTTCCATTATTAAAAACAACTTTTTCTTTGGAAACAATTCCATCAATATTAGAGTTAATAGTTAATGAGCCCGTTCCATTAAAAACTAAAGATCCATTAGAATAGATAGCTCCATCTTTTTCTTCAATAGTCTTTGATGATATAGTATTTGTTCCACTACTATTAACAGTTACTATATTATTAGATTCAATATTAATTCCTGGTCCATTATCACAATTTATATTAACATTATTTAGATTTAAAGTTACTTCACTACTTGCATTAATATAAAGACAACGATAATTACCTGTAATATTATAACTTCCACCATTAGTAATTTTATAATCTATTGGTGTATCATCAACTATAATTTCTTCTTTATTATCTAAATTGTTATTATTATCCACATTAACATTGTTATTATCTACATTATTATTTGTTTTAGTCTCATTATTTTTCTTTTTATTATCTTTAACAGGTTCTTTTTTGTTATCTACTTCATTTGACTTTTCATTATTTTCAATAACTTCTTCAGTATTTTCTGTTACTTCTTCATTATTTTGATTATCTTCTACTGGTTCATTATTACTATCTTTATTATCATCAACAATATCATTATTATCATTAATTTTAACATTATTATTTTCACTAATAGTATTATCTATTTTATTAGCTTTTACAAAACTATAAACAGCTAGAACTAGTAATAAAACTAGAACAATACCACAAATGATTAGTTTTATCATTTTGTTTTTCATAATGAACCTCCTATTCTAACAATCTATTTCCCAAAAAAGAATGAAATAATTCATTCTTTTTAATTCATTTCTATTTTTCTTTGTTTGTTATTTTTTATACCTAAAATGGAAAGTGCAACTAAAATGATAAATGATATTACAAAGACTGTTACATATCTCATAATATTATCACCAGTTTTTGGTACTGGTACTACTGTTTCAAATTTAGCAGAGATTGTTATATCACTTTCTGGCATTGCAAATTTATTTACAAGAATTGTTGTTGTTCCATCTTCTTCACGAACTTTAGTGTATTCTATATTTTTGCCATCCTCTGATAAAATTCCAAAACTAATTAATTTACTACCATTTAATGTTTTAATTGTAAATTCAATATTTTCACCTGCTACTGATTTAGAAATAACATCTATACTTCCATCGCCTTCAACAATCGTTTTAATATTATATTCTTTTATTGTATCTTTTTCTTCAGGTACATTTGGTGTTGGCTCAGGTTCTGGTTCAGGTTCAGGCTCTGGTTCAGGAATTACTTCTGTTTCCCAATTAGCGATTATCTTAACATTTTCTGTTGGCATAATAAACTTATTGGTATTAACAATGATTCTTCCATCTTCTGTTTCTGATATTTGATCAAATTGAACAGTTAATCCACTTTCAGTACTTAACGTTAAACTTCTTAATTTATATCCTTCATTTGATCTTAATACAAATGATATTTCTTCACCTGCTGGAGATGTCCTAATTACATCTATTGTTCCATTATTATCTGTTTCTGTTTCAATATTATAAAGAATATCACTTCTTGAAATTGTTATTACTGGTCTTACTCCAGCTCCAATAGCAGCTGAACATACATTTCCATTACATATATTTCCAAGAGTATCTACAAAATAATAAGATACTTCAGCAACATACTCATGAGAAGAATCAACATCTCTCGTTTTTGTCCAATATGTAGTACTATATAACCACTCAAATCCTTTTGGAAGATAATTCTTAAAACTTCCTATTATATAATACAAATCATGCATTGCAGATGAAGCTGCAACCCATTCACTTTCCCACCATTCTTGTAGAGGTAAATGATTACCCGTAACATTATATACAATATTATCAATATCTTTAACTGATAAATAATCATATTTTAATACATTAAAACCTAATTTATATAAATATACTTTATAACGTTCATTCGGAGTTAAATAGAATTCAGTAGAATCCACTACTCCATCAATTAGTTTTCCATTAAGATAACTTTCAGTTTCTGTTTCTTGAAGATTTGCCCATGAAGCAACACCGTATTCAGGAAATTCTGGATTTCCCGCTTCATCACCATGGGCACCAATTGCTTTAGCATTTTGCTTTAAATTAGCGTGATCAACATTGAAATACCCGGTTGTACCCCATGAATACCAATTATAAACATAATCTCCTTCATTAAATTCTGGTTCACTCCATAGAGATTTATAATCTCTTTTACATCTGGTATCACTTCCACAAAAGATTTCATATAACTCATTATATCTATCGGCAGTTACTTGTACTGTTTCATAATCACTATTATTTATACTACGAGTTAGAAAAAATTCATGATAAAAATCATTTACAGAATATATAGCATATCCATTTTCCCTGTATTCCTCAAATTCTTCCGCATTTAAAAGAGCACCTTTATCCCATTCTCTATAAGTTGCTGTAGAATCATAATAATTTTTTTCAATATAATAAAGATCTTGTAGTTCATGAAATCTTTCTTCTGATACAACAACTCTATCGTATTCACTACCATAATCAAGATTATATTTGGCAATCATACGAACATTGTTATCATCACTTTCAATAATATAGAAATGTTCTCCTTTACAATCAATTTCACTACCAATATCTTTTCCGTTGCCACTAACAACTGTACAATATTCTTTGGCACTAACTAAAATCGGTAGTATAAACAATGATGAAATTAAAACAAAAAGTATTTTTTTACATTTCATATTTACACCTCTTATCTTAATTTTATTATATAAAATAATAAATTATTGTGTCTACTATATAACAAATGTTTCACCAACATTACACGTTTTGTTTACAGTTTTATTTTACAAAAAAAAGTAAAGTTTTCTTTACTTTTTATTGTTATATACTCTTTCACCAAATATCTTTGTTCCTATTCTAATAATATCTGTTCCAACATCAAGAGCTATTTTATAATCATGACTCATTCCCATAGATAATATTGGTAATTGATACTTTTCTTTTAATTCTTTCATTTCAATAAAGGATTTTTTTATTAATTCTTGATTTTCCGTTATTGGGCCTATTGCCATTAAACCTAATAATTTAATATTAGATAATTCATTTGTTTCTGTAATTAGATTATCTAATTCATCTATATTACATCCTGTTTTATTAGGATCTTTAGAAATATTAACTTCTATTAATATATTAACTGTTTTATTATTTTTAATAGCTTCTTTATTGATTGTATTAACAAGTTTAATAGAATCAACAGACTCAATCAAAGAAATATTTCTTTTAACAACATCTTTAACTTTATTTGTTTGTAAATGACCAATCATATGCCATTTTATATCTTTTGGTAAAGTATCCATTTTAACAATTAATTCTTGAACATAATTCTCACCAAAATCTCTAATACCTAGTGAATAAGCTTCTAATATTTCTTCATTAGTTCTTGTCTTTGATACAGCAACAAGAGTAGTTTTCCCTATTTCTTTTTTTAATTCTTCTATTACATCTTTCATTTTAACCTCTATACTAATTTTAACACAAAAAAATCATCTTAATAAAAATTAAGATGATTTAAAATTAGTACAACTAACGATTAATATGAATTATAGCTGGATTAATAGTACCGTCTACTTCTTCTTGAGTAAATTGACCATTCCAATATTTTTTAAATTCTTCGCCAACTTTAGCGAATTCAGAAATTGTAGCAGCTACTAAACCAGTAGCATAACCACTTGAATTATGTTTTTGATCAACAAAATCAATAGCTTCTTTAAATGATTTACCTTCACTAATTAAAACTAAAGCTTCATAAACCATTCTAATAATGCTTATTGAATATGAACTTTTACTGTTTGTAATACAAAGTTTTTTCCATTCTTCATATTTATCATCAAGAATATATTTTCTACTTTCTAATAAAATTTTTGGTAATTCTTCTTGTTGATATTTAATAACAGCTTCTTTTTCCTTCTTTTCTCTTTCTGCTTCTGCTTTTTCTTCAGAAAAAAATACTTCTTCCCTTCTTTTAGCTTCATGAGGACCAAAAACACGTCTTACAAGTGCAATTAGTTCATATCTGTCATAACATCTATGTGGTTCATAATAAATTTGAGCCGCATATAATTCTTTACCTTCTAAAGTTGTAACTCTTTTAATACCGCAGTCATAACCAATAAATGGCATATACATGCAATCAAATACTATACCAGTATAATCAGTAACTTGTTTTAATGTAAGAATTTCTGTATGTAATCTTCCATTAGAATAATATTCAACTAATACCCTTTCTCCAATATGTTCTCTTAATAATTCAAATTGTGTTTGTACTATTTTTTCTTGAAGTGTTAAACCTTCACTCATCTATTATCCCCCCTTTTTATCATAAGGATCATATAGATGAAAAAAAGACCCTTATGAATTAAATTCATAAAGGTCTTGTTCTTTATATTTTACCCGGGAACCGTGTTGACGGATAAAATTCATCAATTGATGAGAACTACTCCCCTTTAATGAGTATATATTATATCATAAAAGCCTTGTTTTGTCAATGAAAACAAACGTTTCACCTTTTATTTTAATAATAATTATTGTATACTTTTATTGGTGATTTATGAAAAGATTTAATATGATTGATGAAGAATTTATATGTATTAATTGTGGTAATAAAGTTAATAAATTAAATACTACCGCAAGAGATCACTGTAATAATTGTTTATATTCATTACATGTTGATATTAATCCTGGAGATAGACTAAATCCTTGTAAAGGACTTCTTGAACCAATTGGTATTGAAAAATATCGAGATACATATAAAATTATATATAAATGTCAAAAATGTGGTATGTTACATAAAAATATTATGGCAACTGATGATAATATGGATAAAATAATAGAACTATCTAAAAATAATTAGATAGTTCTTTTCTTTATCTTTTTATAGTTATTTGTTCGTTTGTTATTGGATCAACAAGTGCTAGTTGTTGATGATAAACTCTTTCAAATTTAATTTTCTTTTCATTAAATAATTTTATTAATTCATCTACATTAATATTTTTATATCTATCTTTAAGTTCTTTACAAGCTTCTAAAAAATCAAACTCAGTAGTAATTTTTCTTCCAAAAAAAACTAAAGCAAATAATAAAACTAATAAAACTGAATAAAATATAGATTCGAATAAATCTTCTTTTTCACTTTGCTCAATATAAATAACATCATCATAATCAACATAACTAGTTACTATCTTTAGATAATCTCCTTGTGCTAATTCTTCTTCTGACACGCTATCTTTTACTTCATGTGTCGTTTTAACCCTACTACTATAATAATAATCATTTTCAAATGATTTTTTAAAGTCAAAGTTAGGATCTTTAACCATTTCTCTTAATTCATCAAGATCATATCTTAAGTATTCAGTTTCTTTTATAGTTCGATAATATTTACCATCAATTTTTTTCTCCCATTTTGAACTGTAATAGACTTTATCTACACGATTATCTAATTGTTCATAACTTGCATCATCATTATATAAACCTTGATTATCTAGTGTTACAACGTGATTTGCAGAATAAAATTTCTTTTCTCTATAAAAAGGCGCGGTTCCTAATAATTTAAATCCCCCAAAAGATAAACCAGTTACTATAACATATGGTAAAACAAATTGAGCTACTCTTCCCATTATTTTAACATTTTTAATAAGTGTTCTTTTTATATTATTCTTTTTGGTATTAATTAAATTTTGATTTATTGTTTCAATATTTTCTTTTATCATTTCCTGTCTTGAAGATGTTAAAACAATACTACCGTTAATATCACTAATCTCTTTATCTAATTCATCAATATCATCTAAAAAAGCTTGTTTTTCATGATATACCTTTACTTTTGAATTCATATTTTCCCCCTTTAAAAAACTTGCTTATTATACCATATTTTTAAGAAATATGCAAATTATGGTTAAAAAAAGACTATCTAAAATTGATTAGATAGTACTTTTTTATTTAACAATATATCCTTCATTTGTAATAGGGTCAACTAAAGTTACTTGTTCATTTTTCACTTTAGAAAATCTTTCTTTTAATTCTTCAAATAATCCTTTGGAATAACT
>JAEEZO010000076.1 GCA_016291895.1 Caryophanales bacterium | reverse complement strand
TCTTTAATTTGTTTATCAGTTAATTCATATGTGCTAACATTAACATCGTTTGGATAAATACTTTTAATTGTTGTGTCATTGTTATATAGCCTTGATACTAAGTATTCTATCGGATAAACAGTTGTTGTTATTTCTGCTCCTTCTAATTTATCGTTGTTTATACAGCCAGTAGTAAGTAATAATAAGATTACAATAATACTACTGAATAATAGTTTCTTTTTCATATAAATCTCCTTAATTTTTTTATTACATATCAATTATATTATAATTTATATGGTTTGTAAAACATGTTTTATAATTTATCTTGTTTGATAAATAAACTTTTTTTGATATAATGAGAATGGTGATTAAAATGGATTTTTTAGAAAAGTATGGGATAAAAATTAAAAACAAGGAATTATTATTACAGGCATTAACACATTCTTCATATTCTAATGAACATCATGTAAAAAATTATGAAAGATTAGAATTCTTAGGAGATGCTGTATTAGAAATATTGATGAGTGATTATTTATATAATAATATGAACTTAGATGAAGGAGATATGAGCAAGACTAGGAGTGCTTATGTATGTGAATCAGCGTGTGCTACTTATGCTGAGGAGATGGGATATAAACCATATATAAGAGTAGGCAAAGGCCAAATAAATGATATCAATGAAACAATTATTTCTGATACTTTTGAAAGTATTTTAGGATGTATATATTTAGAACAAGGATTAGAAGCTGCTAAAAAGTTATTTGAACAAGTTGTTATACCTTGTATAAAAAATCACGAAATGTTTTTAGGTGATTATAAAAGTAAGTTACAAGAACTAGTTCAAACAACTAAAAAGTCTTTAGAATATAAATTAGTAGATGAAAAGGGACCTGCTCATGATAAAGAATTTACAGTTGAAGTAGTTATTGATAATATTATATATGGTAGAGGAGTAGGCAAATCTAAGAAGGACGCAGAACAAGCTGCTGCAAAAGATGCTTATAATAAAAGAGCTAGACTATAGGTGATTTTATGTATTTAAAAAGTATAAGAGTTAATGGTTTTAAGTCTTTTGCTGATAAAATCGATTTACAAATTACTAGTGGTATAACAGGAGTTGTTGGGCCAAATGGTTCAGGTAAAAGTAATATTGTAGATGCAATTAAATGGGTACTTGGAGAACAATCAGTTAAAGCGTTAAGAGGAGATTCATCAATGGTGGATGTTATTTTTGCTGGGTCAAAAACAAGGAACGCATCTACTAGATCTTCTGTTGCTTTAGTTTTTGATAATTCAGATAAGTATTTGAACTCTGAGTTTAATGAGATAGAAGTTAAAAGAGTTTTATATAAATCTGGTGAAAATGAATATTATATTAATAATACAAAAGTAAGACTTAAGGATGTAACAGATTTGTTTTTAGATAGTGGTGCTGGCAAAGGATCTTTTAATATTATTTCGCAAGGAGCTGTTGCTGATATAATAAATAGCAAACCAGAGGATAGAAGAACTCTATTTGAAGAGGCTGCTGGAGTTTTAAAATATAAAAAACGTAAAGAAGAGTCTTTTAGAAAATTAGATAGAACTAATGAAAACCTAGCTAGAGTTAATCTTTTAATTGATGAATTAGAGGTTTCTTTAGAACCGTTAAAAAAACAATCTGAAGCCGCTAGAAAATATTTGGATTATAAAGAAGAATTAAGAAATATTGAAATTGCTTTGATAGCAACAGATATTAAAAGAATAAACGATGAATATGTATCTGTTAAAGAAAAGATAGATCTTTTAACTGATGAAGTAGAAAAACTTAGTTTATCAAACGATACAGATAACTCTAAAGTAGAAGAATTAAAGCTTAATGGTTTAAAATTTGATAATGAAATTGAAGAAAAAACTAATAAAATAAATGATTTAACTAGAGAAATTGCGGAATTGCAAAGCAAGAAGCAAATAACTATTGAAAGACAGAAATATGAGATATCTAGTGACAAATTAAAAGAAAACATTATTGTATTGAAAGAAGAGTTATTAAATCTTGATAATACTATAAAAGATGTTACAAATGAAGTGGATTCTTTAAGAAAAGAATTAGATGTTAAACAACTTAAAAGTATGGATTTAATAAAAACAAATGAAGATAATAAAAACACAAGAAATAATCTAATTGATAATAATAATAGTATCAGTAAGACGATTCTAAATTTAAGTAATAAAATAGAAATATTAAACGATAATATTAATAATGATATTAAATTACCATATAGTGTTAAAAATGTTATTAATAATATTAGGTTAAAAGGAATTCATGGGGTTTTGAGTAAATTAATAGAAGTTCCTAAAAAATATGTAACTGCTATAGAGATAGGTTTAGGTGCTAATGGAAATGTAATAGTTGTAGACAAAGAGAAAGATGCCAAAGAAGCTATTAATTATTTGAAAGAAAATAGATTGGGTAGAGCAACATTTTTCCCAATATCAGTAATTAAAGCAAGAAATATAATCTATGAAGATTTAGAGAAGATAAAAAAAGATGATGGATATATTGGTGTTGCATCTGAACTAGTTAAATATGAAGATGTATATAAGGATATAGTATTGAATCAGTTAGGAAACGTAATCGTAGTAGATAATATGGATTCAATGAATAGAATTGGTAAATTGATTAATTATAAATACAAAGTTGTTACATTAACCGGAGATATTCAATTCGCTGGCGGAGCAATGACTGGTGGTACTGTTAAAAATAATACAGGAGTTATTAATCAAAAATACGAGTTAGAAGAACTTTCTAAAGAATTAAACAAAAATAAAGAAGCGTTAAAACAAAACGAAATAAATCTTGTTGATATTAACAAGAAAATTAATAAAGTTTCTTCTGAATTGGAAGCTAATCAAAAAGATGTTGTAATGCTTACGGAACAATTAAATGTAAAAAGTAGTTATTTGAAAGATATTAAAAACTCTTATGATAATA
>JAEEZO010000075.1 GCA_016291895.1 Caryophanales bacterium | reverse complement strand
GTATAGAACCAACCTCTTGTTTGATCAAGACCTTCAGCAATGAAATCAGCTGGATAATGTTCTTCAAAATATTCTTTATTTTCAAATGGATAATGATATTGCGCAAATGGCATAGAACCACTATCAAACCAACAGTCTAGTACATCAGGAATTCTTGTCATTTCTTTACCACAACTAGGGCATTTTAAATGAACATTATCAATATATGGTTTATGTAAATCAAAATCATCAGGAATATCTTCAATTGCTCTTTCTTTAAGTTCTTCAATTGAACCTAACATTTCGGCATGTCCACATTCGCAAGTAAAGTATGGAATAGGACTTCCCCAATATCTACTTCTTGATACATTCCAGTCTTTAGCATTTTCAAGCCAGTTAGCAAATCTTTTTTCACCAACATAATCTGGATACCATTTAACTTCTTTATTAGCTTTTACTAATTCATCACGCATTTCTGATACTTTGATATAGTAACTTGGCATTGAATAATAAATAAGTGGTGTATGACATCTCCAACAATGTGGGTAATCATGTTTAATTCTTTGTTTTTTGAATAACTTATCATTTTCTTTTAAGTATTTAATTACTTCTAAGTTAGCATCAAAAACAAACATTCCTTTCCAAGGACCTTCAGTATAACATCCATCTTTACCTACTGGATTAATACCATTGATACCATACTTATTACATACTTCAGCATCATCAGCACCAAAAGCAGGAGCAATATGAACGATACCTGTACCATCTTCCATTGTTACATAATTATCACATGTAACAAAGAAGGCTTTTCCATCAGCTTCAACTTCTGGTATTAATTGTTCATATTCCATGAATTCTAAGTCTTTACCTCTAAAGTCATCTAGTATTTCAACATCATCACCAAGAACCTTATTAACTAATTCTTTACCCATAATGAATGTATATCCTTGAGATTTAACTTTAGAATATATTGCATCTGGATTAACACAAAGAGCAACATTTGCAATTAATGTCCATGGTGTTGTTGTCCATGCTAAGAAATATTCATCTTTATCTTTTACTTTAAATGGAACGATAACCGTATCTGTATCATCTTCTTGATAGTCTTGAGCTACTTCATGAGATGCAAGTCCTGTACCACAATGAGGACAATATGGAACAACTCTTGTTCCTTCATAGAAATATCCTTTTTCAAAGAATTTCTTTAAAATCCACCATTCTGTTTCTATATATTCATTCTTAAAAGTTAAATAAGGATGATCCGTATCAATAAATTGACCCATCTTTGCTGTTAAATCAGTGAATGCTGCTTCGTTTTCACGAACACTTTTACGGCATGCTTCATTGAACTTATCAACACCCATTTCTTCGATATCTTTTTTAGATGTAATACCAAGCATCTTCTCTACATGGTTCTCTACTGGTAATCCATGAGTATCCCATCCTACTTTACGAACAACTCTATTACCAGTCATAACACGATACTTACATAAAGCATCTTTTAAGTTTTTAGCAACCATATGATGAAGTCCTGGGAAACCATTAGCAAAAGCTGGTCCATCATAGAATACAAAGTTCTTACTATTTTTTCTTAATTCATTTTGTTTTTTAGTAATCTCATTTATGCCACCCCAACTCTTTAAGATTTCTTCTTCAACTACATTAACGGGTGCTTTACTTAATTCTTTAAACTTCATAACTTCCTCCTACAAATAAAAAAATCTATAAAATAAGGACGAAACACCGTGGTACCACCTTAATTTATAGATTTACTATACACTCTAAACTATAACGCGTAACCGTATTTATCTTATCCATAAATCACACTTGAAAGTGATCTTAATTAATCTTTGTTTCTCTATTTTCACCAACCATAGATTCTCTCTAAACGCTAATTAATTACGTCTTTCGCATTTGCTTTTATAAAGTAGATATTAGCACAATTAATATTTAAATTCAAGTGAAATATTACTTTTTTATTTTATTATGGGATTACTTTTAGTACATCCCTCTATTATTCTTTTAATATGAGCTTCTTCTATACATTTATCTCTATTAGGATTATTTAACTCACGAAAAGCATCTAACTGTTCAACATTATTAAAAACATAATCTAAAACTTTAGGAAATAAACTAATATCATATTTATCTTTATAATAATATGCAATAACATTTTCGATATAATTACCAAATCTTGATACACGTTTAAAATCATTACTATCTTTTATTCTAATACCTGCATGATACTCTCTATACATATCTAATATTTTTATAAAATCGGGATCTAGTACATCAAAGTCTTTTTCATCAATGCATTCATAACCATTATTTTTCTTATATACATACTCTGTTACTATTTCTCCTAATAATTCATGATAACGATAATTCTCTTCATCATAAGCTTCTTTTGGATAAAAGAAAACTTTTAAATTTGTTAATAAATCTAACCATCTTTTGGAACTTAAATCAAAGATTAATTTACAAGCAGGATATACTTGATTTTCTCTTTCATCCTTAACAATTCTCATAAATAAATGGGTTAAATCTCTTACATATTCTGCTCTTGTATCATCGTTTAAATGTTCATTTTTAAAGATTTTAACAGCAACACTTCTTTTTAATTCACTCTCAAGTCCTATAATTATTTTATATAGTAATTCATGTAATGACCCAATAGAAGGATCATAATATTTTTTCTCTAAACACAAATAATATATTTCTAAAAATATATCTTTAATATTCTTATTCATAATATCTCCTACTTTATTATGGGAATTGGTTTTGTACAAATATCAATTATTCTACTAATATAAACATCTTCAAAACTATGTTTAAACTTAGGATCATTTAACCTACGGAATTCATCTAAATCTTCAGCATGATTAAAAACATATTCCATGGCTTTTGGAAAAATATTAATATCATATTTATTTTTATAAAAATAATTAACTAGGACATTCATATATCCAACAAATTTTGTTTTGTGATCAACATCATCAATACTTTTAGGATTAATATTATCTCGATATTTTTTTAGAGAATCCAAAATTGTTCTTAAATCATTAGGCAAAACACGAAAGTACTTAGAATCTATATCCGTTTCATAGGTATAACTTGATATTATATCCATAATTATAGTGTGATATCGATAACTATCTTCCTCATTAGCTTCTTTTGGATAAAAGAATGATTTTAAAGCAAAAGGTAATTTTGACCAACCACTACCTATTTGTAAAAACATATTACAAACATCAAGAACTTCATCTTGTTTATTATCATTAACTATTTTAGGGAATAAATCCACTAATTCTTTAACAAATTCACATCTTGGATCCCATATTACATCATATTCTTCATCTACTCTTGGATTAAAAACTAAATCAGGAGGATTCATACAAGTTTTATCACGCCTTCCCTTATGGAAAAATGTAACATCATGATTTCCCATAGAGCAAAATGTATTATCATGACTTCCAGAAATATAATATTTACTATAATCTTCATTTTGAATAAACTTTTCAAAACTAAGAACTAATCGATATAATAATTCAAGTAATGGTTCAAAAGATGCATTATAATACTTTTTTTGTAAACATTCTTTATATATTGTTAGATATTTAATTTTTTGGGTTCTTTTCATATTAATACCCCTCTTTTTAACGGTACATATTATAACAAAAAAGAATTTTTTATACAAGAAAAACCACCAAGTGGTTTAAAGTTTGTATACTTTTTCCATCTTGATGGTTGGTTTTCTTCTTGATAAATAATGATTTGTAAATGATTTTAAATTATTACATTCATTTATATTTGTTATTATTAATTCTCTTTCTTTATCTGTTATATCAAAACTTCTATTAATAAACTTTTTATATTTTAAAGGATTAACTCCTATTATCTTTCTAAATGTTTCTGAATAATATTCAATGGAATTAAAACCATTTTTAAGAGCAATACTTAATATATAATTATCATATTTATAATAATCAAGACTATTTAATATCCTCATTATATTAATGTAATCATGAATTGATTTACCAATCTCTCTTTTAAATCTCTTCATAATATATGTTTTATCAAAATAAAATCTATTTGATAGTTCAATAATTGTTATTTCATCATTAATATTTTTATTTATATACTCTAATAGATTACATACTAATTCATTTGAAAACATATAATCACCAATCTCATTATATCACAAAAGCCATTTTTGTTTAACTTATTCTTTTTCTCTATGATAAAATGAAATTACGAAAGGAGATGATACTATGTCTTACGCTAGATGGGCAACAAAAGACGAAGTATTAAATAATGCAACTAGAATTACAAGAGACTCTGAAGTAAAGAAATCAGGGGTTACAGTTATGTATGATGACGATAGCATTTATGTTAATGATTCAGAAGTACATAATCTAATTATAGGAGGAACAGGTTCTGGAAAGACACAGGCAACAATCATGCCACAAATATATTTATCAATAAAAGCTGGTGAATCATTTATTACTAATGATCACGCTGGTGAATTATTTGATAAATTTAGTGGTATGGCTAAAGAGAATGGTTATAAAGTACAAGTTATTAACTTCCGTGATATGACTAAAGGTAATAACTATAATCCTTTATATATACCATACAAACTATATAAACAAGGTAATATCGATGATGCTATTGAATTAGTTGAAAATGTTGGTTACAATCTATTATCTGATTTTAATCAAACAGATGCTGATCCTTTCTGGGAAAATTCAGCTATCAACTTATTTACAGGTTTAACTCTATATTTATTTGATAGAGCAAACCTTGAAGAAATCAATATTAATAGTGTTGTTAACCTAAGTTATAAATTAGATGAAATCAAAAATGAAATAACTGATAAATCATCTATTGTTTATACTTACTTATCACCTATTGTTGATGCACCAAATGAAACAAGAGGTTCAATAATCTCTGTATTTAAGCAAAAAATAGCTATTGTAACTTCTCGTGATGCTATTACTAAACTATTATGTAACAATAATATTGATTTAGAAAATATTAAAAAGGAAAAAACAGCAATCTTTGTTATAAGTGATGGTAAATATTCAAGTATTATTATGCCAATGATTTTAAACCAAGTATATAACCTTATTAGAATCAATCATGATGTAACTAGAAGATTAAATTTCATCCTTGATGAATTTGGAACTATTAAACCCATAAAGAACTTTTTAGATATCCTTACTTATTCAAGAAGTTTAAATATTAAATTAACTCTTGTAGTTCAAAGTATTTTACATCTTGAAAATGTATATGGTGCTAAAAATACCGAATTCATTAGAATGGCTATAGGTAACATCGTATATTTAATTGCTTATGATGCTCATACTTTAGATGTTATATCCAAAGAATGTGGAAGAATAGACGAAAACAATCTATTAATTAATATCGAAGAATTAAAAGTATTAAAACCTTTTGAAGCTATCATATTAACAAATAGAATGTATCCAATAAGAACAAAGTTACTTCCATACTTCCAATTTGGAATAGAAGATGTTAAACCAATAGAACTAAGCCCTCTTGAATACAATGAAGTAAAAATATATCAATAAAAACAAAAACTGTTTCATTTGAAACAGTTTTTTAATATATTAATTATTTCTTCTAATACTTGATTTTTATTATCAATTCGAATTTCATGTTTTAAAACAATTGTTTTAGGATAATAGATATCATTATCTTTATCATAAATAGATATATAGACTGTACTATCATCCCCATATGGATTATTAGGATCCGGTTTATTCATTTTACCTGTTACTCCTATTCCATAATTAGAATTAGTATATGTTGTAATAGCTCGTGACATATCTTTAGCTACTTCACTACTATATACACTGTATTCATCTATTAATTCTTTTTTTACTCCTAATTTTATTTTATATTCATTGGAATAAGTAACCGCTCCAAAAGAAAAGATATTACTTGCACCAGGAATATTGGTAATGGCATTAGAAACAAAGCCACCTGTGCATGATTCCATAACACTAATTGTTTTATTAATTTGGATTAAACTATCCACGACCTCTTCCATTACTTCTTCCCTCACTAAAATTTGGAGTTCTAACTAAAATTAACTCTTTGATTTTATCAGACATTGCAAGAACACACGCAATCATTGATAGTTCCACTTTACCTTCATCTTCTTCTTTAACTTCTCCATTTTCCATTTGTTCATGTAATTTAGAAAATCTTCTCATTAACTCTTCATTAGAATAAGCAAAATATTCTCTTAAATAATCAACAAAAGATGGAATTTCTAATAATCTCAAAACATATTCTTTTTCAAGTGATAAAAATATTTGTTCTACCTCTCTAACTGTTTCTTTATCAATTTCTTTATTGCCCATAAATACCTCCAAAAATATTATAGCACAAAAAAATAGAATCAATTGATTCTATTCTGTTTCAGTATTAACTGAACTTTCAGTAGGTACTTCTTGTTTAACTTCCTCTTTCTTAGGTTCTTCTTTTGGTTGTTCTTTAACTTCTTGTTTTACCTCTTCTTTAGGAGTTTCGGTTGTACTTACTTGTGGTGTTTCAACTACATTTTGAGAATTATCTACTTGATTGTTAACTACTTCTGCTGTAACTTTTTCTTCTTTTACAACATTATTTTCCGTTACTGTATTGGTATTCGCGGTAGAATTTGTATTAGCTACATTACCAACAACAGTTTCTTCTTTAACAACCTTCTTTTCTTCTTCTTTTTTTGTAGCATTTTCCACTTTAGCGATAGCCTTAGCATTGATTACTCTTCTTGCTGTAATATAAGGCATCATATTAAGTGGGCTAATTTTCACACCATACTTATATGTAGATTCGTGAATTACTTTTCCATTTCCTATGTAGATAGCCACATGACTGGCTCTACCATGATATCCATAAAATACTAAGTCACCTTTTTGTAAATCACTTTTTCTAATATAACTACCACTTTTTACTTGACTTTGAACTGTTACCCCAAGCTTAACACCAAATTCACGGAAAATTAAACTGGTGAAACCGGAGCAATCTGTACCAGTAGCTAAACTTCTTCCTGCATGAACATAACGTAGTCCAATATATCTTTTAGCATAACTTACAATTGCATCTCCAGTTACTGAACTATATTTTGCAGGAACATAATTGCCACTACTTTTCTTGCTGCTACTAGTTTTGTTAGAAGATTTAACTTCTGCACGACTAGATACTAAGGTTACTGACTTCTTTTTACCACTACCTCGCAAAGCCTCCTCGGAGAGTGGCTCCAAATCAGTGTCCACGATTTCTCTAGCGTTTGCATGTGTTACTTCATTATCAATTTTTACAGGATAGTATCCATTAAATAATGAACCTGTACAAAGAAGAGTTATTAATAAATTGCTATAAATAGTAAAGCGTGTCCTCTCCTTTAAAAAACTTTTCATTTAAATTTTACACCTCAATTTGCTTTTATTTTTTATGGACATTGTCTATCATAACAAAAAAAAGATTTGAAGTCAAACCTTTTTTACATTACTTGTTTTTTCGTTGATATATCTACGTTTTAGTAATTTGCTAAGTCTTTTTGTAACTGTTCGTAAGCATTATTTTTATCTTGATTATACTTGCCGGCATCACCTAAACATGCGAAATAATCAACGTTTCCTGATTTTAAGATTGACGGATCAATCCATGTATCAACTTTTTTATCAGATCCGTCAGTTGCAGGGTTATAAATCCATACTTCCCCTTTTTTATTAGCAGCTAAAAGGGCCATAAAATGTTTACCATCAGAATATCTTCCTTCCTTACAGTGAATAATTACAGGACCATGTTTTAAGCATTCTCTTATTGTATTAACACGGTTATTGCTGACAGCTACTGGTGATGACATCGAATGACCTAAAGCTTTAGCAACATTGGTCATTGCCGTCCATCCTGAACAACTTTTACTACATTTATATACTTCTTTAACTAAGGAGTAAGGATCATGTATTTTGCCTTCTGTGTTCTTATGATTATATTTACTTAACATTGTGGCCATAGAAACTACACTACATCCTGATAAATTAAGAGGTCGACAAGAATTTTCACCTGAACTTGAACAAAAGATAACCGATGAACTATTATATTTTTTTTGTTGATAGCAAACAAACCCTTTTAAACAGGGTTTGCCATAATTATCGATATAAGCTACAGGATCAGTATCTGTTTTATTTATAGTACATTTTATTTCAGTTTCATTACCTAATTCATCTTTTACCAGTACTGATACATTTTCTGCACTTTTTTTCTCATATTTATAAGTAGTATCTATTATATAACTACTTTGATGACTATCTATTTTATATTTATAACCTGCGATTGGATTAGTTGATGTTGCTGATACAGTTACTGTAACATTATCTCCGACTTTAGCTTCACATGTTCCCGTCGGTTTATCTTTACTAATATTATCAACTACAACTTCTTTAGTAATTTCTTTATTTTGAGTATCAATTATTTTAAAGATATAAGTATTATTCTCAGATACTTTATAATAAACATTACGACTTGTTGATTCTGTATTATCTGGAAGAATTGTTTTTTGATAACTCTTTCCTGTTATTTCTAATCTAATTGTTACTTCTTTGTTTGTTTTTTCAGATGGATCTTTTAAAACATTAACTGTAATATCGTATCCATTATTAGTTACTGTTACATTACGTCTTGCAAAAGATGTTCTTCCTTGTTCATCTTTAGCTTCATAAGTAACAAGATACGTTCCTTCTTTTAAACTATCAATATTATGATATGTTTTTACTTCAAGATTATGATTACTACTATCAGTAGCTCTTACACCAGGATCACGATATTCCGTTCCTTTATCTAATTTATAATCAGCATCTCCCGATAAAGCGATTTTTGGATATAATTCTTTTTCTTCATCATTTTTTACTACAATTACTTTTCTTTTAGCAGAACCAACTGATATATCATTTTCTATAGCATAATATTCAATATTATATATACCCTCAGAATCATTTACAACACCAAATCGTCTAACATTATTTTCCATGGTATATAAAGGATCATAGAAAGTTACTCCCTCAGGAATTACAATAAAACTATCTCCATTAATTTGCATTTTTTCATCTTTATTTGCAAAGTTTGATAAGTCACTCTTATAATCTTTACACATCATATTTGGATAATAATTATTATTTAGATATAAAACACCACTCATTTTACTACAAGTTATATTTACTTTTACACCTAGCTTTGTACTATCTAAATATGTTTCTTTCTTTATATTATTGGTTGTTACATATTCTTTTGCTTTTTCAACTAATTTCGTTTCTATTTCTTGATCAGTATAATGACGAGTAGTAATAACCTTATAAACGATAAATCCAATGAAAGCGATTACCATGCCAAAAACAATGATATATATGAATATATCACCACTAATTTTCTTCTTTCCCTTATCAGGTTTAGAAGGTTTAATTTCGATTTCATCTTTCTTTTTATCGTTTATATACTCCGAATACATAATAACCTCTTATTTTTTTATAAATCTGTGTTTAACTAGAAAACCTCTAATTCCTTTTTCAATTCTTTCTTCCCTTTTCTTAAATCCTACATAGTTACTATCATTATAACCTATTATTAGGTAGAAAATGGATGGTACAAAGGCAATTCCTACAGCATAAGATTTATTATAATTAAAGGATTTTGCTAACGCAATAGATGTAATAACTTTATAATAAACTAATACTGTAATAGATAATATCTCCCCAAAAATTGGTATTTGTGGGAATAAGAAGATACCGCACAAACATACTGTTACCCAATATGGACTTATTCCTACCATTTCACATATTACCCATTCACGATAAACAGGTACAAAAGCTGCCCATGATGACTTTTTGGCCTTCATAAACATTTTCCTTAAACCAATCATATTAGCAGCAATTAACTCAATAGCAATTATAATACCAATTATTAAAAGGATTATAAGATTACCTAGAAATCCACCAAAAATATCTTGTAAATATATTATAAATTCTTCATTACTCATTTTTGCCCCACTCCCAGTTCTTTACTTCAGGTAAATCTTCACCATATTCACTAATATATTCTTTGTGTTCAACTAATTTATCTTGACAGAATTGATATAGGAAGGCCCCTTTATTTCCAAGTGATGGAACATATTTAATAGCATCCATTATCAAATCGTAACGGTCAATTTTATTTTGTACACGCATATCAAATGGTGTTGTTATTGTACCTTCTTCATTATATCCACGAACATGTAAATTCTTATTTTCACGATTGTATGTTAACTCGTGAATTAAATTTGGATATCCATGGTATGCAAAGACAATTGGTTTATCAAGAGTAAATAAAGCATTATACTCTGAATCACTAAGTCCATGTGGATGGTTATGATTAGATTGTAATTTCATTAAATCAACAACATTGATTACTCTTATTTTTAACTCTGGTATTTCTTTATGTAAAATATCAACAGCAGCAAGTACTTCAAGGGTTGGAGTTTCACCAGCACAAGCATAAACTAAATCTGGTTCTGCTCCCTTATCATTACTTGCGAACTCCCATATACCAATACCTTGAGTACAATGTTTAATAGCATCATGCATTGATAACCATTGTGGTCTTGGATGTTTTGATGCCACAATAACATTTATATAATTCTTGCTTTTAATACAATGATCAAAGCAAGATATTAAACAGTTAGCATCTGGTGGCAAATAAACTCTTGTTATATCTGCTTTCTTTGTTACTAAATGATTAATAAAACCTGGATCTTGATGTGTAAATCCATTATGGTCTTGTTGCCATACATGACTTGCTAAAATATAGTTTAAAGACGCAATTGGTCTACGCCAAGGTAATTCCTTAGTAACTTTTAACCATTTAGCATGTTGACTTGCCATAGAATCGACAATTCTTATAAAGGCTTCATACGAATGCATAAAACCATGTCTTCCAGTTAATAAATAACCTTCTAACATACCTTCACACATATGTTCAGATAAATATGAATCAATTATTCTACCACTTTTAGCAATATATTCATCAGATGGGAAGATAGTTGCATTCCATTGTCTATTAGTCTCTTCAAATGCATAATTAAGTCTATTAGATAAAGCTTCATCTGGTCCAAAGATTCTAAAGTTAGTAGGATTTAGTCTAATAATATCACGAACGTATTTACCTAATTCGATCATATCTTGAGCCATTGTCTTACCTGGCTTTTTAACTTTTACACCATATTCACGAAAATCGGGAGTTCTTAGTTCACGAAGCAATACTCCTCCATTAGCATGAAGATTAGCTCCCATTCTTTTTTTACCTTTTGGAACTAATTCTTTTAGTTCGGGAATTAAAGTACCATTTTTATCAAATAATTCTTCTGGATGATATTTTAATAACCATCTTTCTAATTCTTTTAGATTTTCTGGATGATCTTTATTAACAATAATTGGTACTTGATGCGATCTAAAAGAACCTTCACATTGTTTACCATCTGCTGTTTTAGGACCTGTCCAACCTTTTGGTGTTTTAAAAATAATCATTGGCCAACGTGGTCTAATAATATGATTATTTTCACGAGCTTCTCTTTGAATTCTTAATATTTTAAGAATAGCTTTATCCATCGCTCTTGCCATTAATTCTTGAACGAAACTAATGTCATCCCCTTCAACAACGATTGGATCATATCCACAACCTAAGAAATAATCAACAAGTTCTTCTCTTGAAATTCTTGCAAAGATTGTTGGATTAGCAATTTTATATCCATTTAAATGAAGTATTGGTAAAACCGCTCCATCATTTCGAGGATTGATAAATTTATTACCATGCCAGCTAGTAGCAAGTGGTCCTGTTTCTGCTTCCCCATCACCAACGACACAAGCAACAATAAGTGATGGATTATCAAGAACTGCTCCATAGGCATGAGATAGACTATATCCTAATTCTCCACCTTCATTAATACTTCCTGGAGTTTCTGGTGCCACATGACTTGAGATACCTCCTGGGAAAGAAAATTGTTTAAATAATTTTTTTAGTCCTTCAGCATCTTCCGTAATATTAGGATATATTTCTGAATATGTACCTTCTAAATAAGTATTAGCAACCATGGCTTGACCACCATGACCAGGTCCTGATACATATAGCATATTTAAGTCATATTTTTTGATTACTCTATTTAAATGCATATAAATAAAATTTTGGCCAGGAGTAGTTCCCCAATGACCAACTACATTTGGTTTAACATCACTTAATCTAAGAGGTCTTCTAAGTAAAGGATTATCAAGTAAATATAATTGTCCTACTGACAAATAATTCAAGGCATCAAAATACCTATTCATTTTACTTAATTCATCTCTATTTAATACATTTTCTTCTAACACACTATTCACACCCTATCTTATAATAATTATAGCAATAATATATTTATTAATCTATATATTTAATAAAAAAAAATAACGTTAAACGTCATTTTTTACTTTGTTGACTAATTTCAATTATTTTATTATCAAAATCATCATTAAAGATTAATTCTTCTTCATCTCGTTTAGAAGAATAAATTGATCTACCACGATAAGTCCATATATTTACTTCAACTTCTTGAAAGAAATCTTTTTCTTTTATCAATTTTATGTATTTAATTGCAATCTTTAATACTTTTAATTGAAATTCATTACTATTATCACCAATTTCAACATCTAAAAGTAATTTATCTTTTGAAGCTGAAAGTCTTAATCTTAAACAATTTCTTAAAGCATTCTTTTCATGAAAAAAAGTAAAAGGACTTTTTTCATCTTCTTCAGAAAAATATGAAAAATCGTTATTAGCATATCTTATTAAATTAACGGATGAGTGATTATGAGAAGCTAGTCCCCTTCTTTCACATGCTTTAGCCAAACATCTATTAGGTAAAACTAGTATCAATGACCTAAAATCATCATAGAATAATGTTCCTCTTTTACGACTACAAATATCATCAAAAAATGGCATTAATCCTCTTTTAATATCTTCAATTGATACCTTTTCATCAAAATCATATATTTTTTCTTTTAATTCTTCCATAATGATCTCCATCTATATTATATCAAAAATGTGTATAATTATTAATTATTAATGACAATAAACCTGTTTTATAGTAAAATGGAGTAAGGAGAATAGCCATGGAAATAGGATTTGATAATAAAAAATATGTAAAAATACAAAGTGAAAAAATTAAAGAAAGAATCAAGATGTTTGATAAATTATATCTTGAAGTTGGTGGTAAACTATTTGATGATACCCACGCTGAACGAATTCTTCCCGGTTTTGACTTAAATGTTAAGATTAAAATGTTCCAAGAATTAAAAGATGATTTGGAAATAATTCTTTGTATTAACGCTAATTCTATCTCTCAAAACAAAAAACGAGAAGAATATAATATTACATATAGTTCAGAAGTATTAAGATTAATAGATAACTTAAGAAAATTAGGTTTTACTGTTAACTCTGTAGTAATTACTTTATATGATAATCAAAATGGTGTTGATAACTTTATTAAAAAGTTAAAAATTAATAAAGTTAAATCTTATATTCACAAACCAACTAAAGGCTATCCAGCTGATGTTGATACAATTGTTAGTGATGAAGGTTATGGCGCTAATCCTTATATTAAAACTACGAAGAAATTAATCTTAGTTAATGCACCAGGACCTGGTTCAGGTAAACTAGCAACATGCTTATCACAACTATATCATGAACATAAAATGGGTGTTAACGCAGGATATGCTAAATATGAAACATTCCCAGTATGGGATTTACCACTTAATCATCCAGTTAATGTTGCTTATGAAGCTGCAACCGCTGACTTACATGACATTAATATGATAGATCCTTTCCATTTAGAAAAATACAATATTAAAGCTGTTAACTATAATCGTGATATTGAATTATTCCCTGTACTTCAATCCATCTTACATAAAATAACTGGTAAAGATATTTATTATTCACCTACAGATATGGGTGTTAATAAAATTGGTGAATGTATAACTAATGATGAAGTATTACAAGATGCAGCTAAAAAAGAAATCGTAAGAAGATATTTTAGTGCAATGAAAGATTATAAACTTGGTACTGGTAGTTTAGAAATTGCTACTCGTATTAAAGTATTAATGAATAATTTAAATATTGATGAAGACTATTTTGATATTCGAAAATTAGCATTATCTAAATCTAAAGAAAAAAATAGCCATATTGCAGCTATTAAACTTGATAATGGTCATAAATTAACTGGTAAAGAAACAGAATTATTAAGTCCTGTATCTAGTTGTATTATAAACGCTATTAAAGACCTATCAGGTATTCCTGATAAGATTAAATTATTACCAACAAATATTCTTCAACCAATTAAGAAAATGAAGAAGAATGAGTTACAAGATGGTAATACACGACTTGAATTATCTGAATTATTAATCGCTCTATCAATATGTTCTGTAACTAATCCAAGTGTTGAAAATGCCTTATCACATTTAAGTGACTTAAAAGGAATGGATATGTATATAACATATATATTACCTTTATCAGAAAAAAGAATGATAAAGAAATTAGGTATTAACGTTATATGTGAACCTACATATTATTCTGAAAATACATTTATATATTAAAATCTCTTTAGAGATTTTTTTATTTGTATTATAATAATATAGGAGATAAAAATGAAATATATATTAATTATTATTTTAGTTATTACTTTAACCGGTTGTAAAAACAAAGAATTAAAAAATGGTAAAAAGATTGATAAAATTGAAGAAAAAATCGCAACACCAGAAGAATCAACATATAAGGATGAAAATCCTATTAAAGTAGGTTTATATCAAAATAATAAAAAAGTACATGAAATAACTTATAAGAAAGCTAATCACGTTGAAATTGGTACTTATAATGCCTTCTATACCGATTTAGAAAAACTTCCTAATGATTCTGTTAAAAACAACTGGTATCGTTATTTCAAGAGTTATAAAAACATTGATGAATATAAAACTGGTTTTTATATATCATTTGAAGTCGATGGTGAAAAGTATGAACAAACAATCCTTGATCCAACTAGTAAACACAAGCATACTCCATATGTCTTAGTTTATCTATATGATAGTTATAACCATAAACCAGGTACTGTATACTCTCATCTTGAGATGAGTGATATGAAAAAAAATACCGTTATTACATCAATTAAACTATATTTAGCAGGTGAAGGAAAGAAAGTATCTTCTCCAATATATCTTGAAGTATTTACTTATAAAGACGGCGATATTAATGAATATGGATACTACCGAGGAAATAGTAAATATAGTATTAAAGTCAATTTAAAATGAGAACTAATTAGTTCCCATTTTTTTTAATAACTTTATCTTGTACTTCAGTTACTTTTTTATCGATATCATTTGGAAGTTCATTTTTTACATAATTATAAGCTTTTAAACCTCCATAGATGATAGCAAAAAGAAATAATAGTGATATAAGATTTTTGATTAATCTTCCAACTTTTCTTCCTGCTTCTCTTTTTTCAATATCATATAAACGATTATTTAGTTCATCAACTTTATTCTCTAATTCAATAATTCTTTCTTCCATAATCTCACCATTTATATTGTAACATTTTATTTAAAAAAAAGAAAATTATGATATAATAACCCTGTGATAAATATGAAAAAGAAATTAAAAGAATTTTTTAGTGAATTTTTAAACAAGAAGTTTTTAATATCTATTTGTTCAATGATGGTTGTAATGGCAATATTTTATTGGGTTGTTAAATTAATTCAATTTAATTATCATTACATATACTCACCTATTGATAACAAAATACCATTTATACCACATTTAGTATATGTATATGATTTATTCTTTCCAACAGTATTATTAACAATGTATTATGTTTTCCGAAAGGACAGAAAACATTATTATAAAGGTATTATGGCTGCAATTATAGGTGATGTAATATCTAGTATCATCTTTGTTCTTTACCCAACAATTATGTTTAGACCATGGGTTGATTATAGTAAACTAGATTTTTTAACAGAATTAGTACTTAAAATAACATATAGTGCTGATACTCCTGCTCTTAATTGTTGTCCATCAATTCATTGTTTATTTTGCTATCAAGCAATCTTTACATTATGTATAAGTAAAAAGATAAAGAAGAGTGTTAAAATACCTCTATCATTATTCTTAATCTTAATAGTATTAACAACAATGTTTATTAAACAACATTATTTCTATGATGCTGTTTATGCCTTTATTATCTTTGCAGTAACTAATATTATTGTTTATGGCTTTAAGTTATATCCAAAGGTAACTAATGTAATTAAAAAGAAATTTAATATCTAAAAAGATCATTTATGATCTTTTTTTAGTGTTTTAAACATATGATATAATATATATAGAGAGGTCTTTATGAAAGATATAAAAAAACTAGTTGATGATAGTTTAACCCGTTTTAGTTATATTCATGACTTAAATGAAAGAAGTGATGTTGAAAAACTTATTACGGCCCTTGCACCTCACTATGGAGAGTCAATACCATATTTATACCAATATATGAATGGTGATAGAGAATATGATCGTTGGTGTACAAATGGAAAAATGGAATTAAATAGAAACGCTAATATGTTTCTTCACAATAATCGTGAAACTTTAATTGACTTATTTGAAACTTTTAAAGATTTACCTATTAAAGAAGAAGGTCGTTATGGTACATATGTTGATGACGATGACTTCTTTAAAATAATATATGACTTTCTAGAAACAATTAATCCAGAACTTGTTACTTTATTAAAAAGTATTCAAGATAAAGGTAATCTTATAAGATTAGATAACTATCGTACTGGTGAAGAAATATATGATAAAAAAGAAGATGATATATATATTCTAATTGATAGATGTAACACCGTAGATAGTATGATAGCCCTTATGCATGAGTTAGGTCATGCCTACCCTGATTATCTTTATAAAGAATTTCATGAACCATATAATCCAAAAAAAGTATTAAAAATTGAATCACCTTCATCAATACTTGAACTATTATTTGTAAAATATTTAATAGATAATGATTTATATCAAAGGGAAGCTAATAACTATTTAACATATTATAATAACAATATCATTAAAGGAGCTACTTCAATATTAGAAATAATAAGTAACAATAATCGTGAAAATAAGTTTCAAAGAACCTTTAATTATTGTTATGGACAGTTATTAGCATATCATGTAATACTTAATCAAATACCATATAAAGATATTGTAACTTATATCCATGATAATGACATTGAAACGATAATGAGAGATATAGATATAAATGTTTTAGCTATACACAATGAAATAAATAAAAGTAAAAATAAAGAAAAAATAAAAAGATCAATTATTTGATCTTTTTTGCTACTTCTTCACCAATATTAACGGTTGTTTCTTTAAATTCTTGCGAATTATTCATAATATCATCATTAATCTTGATGATATTTTTTTTAACTAATAATAGGATGGTTGATCCACCAAAAGAGAAAAATCCTTTTTCATCGCCTCTTTTGAAACTAGTTTTATCATTGTTATTAATTTTACCAATCATCATTGCACCAATTTCCATATGAATAACATCATCAAAATTATCCGTATGAAGAACCGTCCATTCACGACAATTTTCATGGAAAACTTTAAAATGTTTATATGCAATTGGTTGAACCGTATTTAGTTTACCTTTAATAAACTTATATTCATCTCTCGTTCCTGAATCAAGAAAGATATAACGATGATAATTAGTAGCTTCTAGTCGAAATATCATGGCATAACCACCATTATACTCTTTATAAATATCATCTTTTAATATTTCTGATAATGTATATTTAGAACCTTTGATATCAAAACTTGTATTATTATCAATCTTTAATACTAATAATTTAGATTCACAAGGAGCGATAAATACTTTATTATCTTTTACAAAATCTATTTTCTTTAATCTTCTTGTAAAATATGAATTATAACTTAAATATTTTTTATCCTCATATAAGCTCATATCAACATGATTCTTTTTAATTATTTTGTTTTTATATGGTATTGATAAAAAAGTATTCATAAATATTCTTGATATATTAGCCATAACACGATTATTTAATAGTTTTAAGAAAAATCTACCACTTTTCTTTTCATACATATATTTAACAAATTTAGATGGTTCATATGTATATTCATTTTTTGTTTTACGATCTACTACTTGCATAAAACCTCCTATTTTATTTCTTTGATACTAGCGATTTCCCAATTACGTAAATTTACTTTTTTAACATTACTACCACAGTAACTACAAGATAAATCACCAAGTCCTTTTACAGGAGCTCCACAATTTGGACAATGAACAGAGAATGATTTAGCTTTTTCTTCAAAATGATCTTCATCATAAATATAAATAAACTCACATTCAAATTTAGATTCACATCTTAAATCATCATATTTTCTTTCTTTTTTATTAGATGAATATTTATAACTAACTGAACTTGTAGTTGTAATAGTTGCTGTACCATTATTTTTCTTATAACTTTTTAGGGCATGTTGATTAAATCGAAGATCACTATAATTAACTTCAATTTTATCTTCACGCATATCATTTATTTCTTTAATGATTTTACCTTTTATTAAATCTAGCCCTTTATTTAAAAACTTTGTATCTAATTTTGACTTTGCAGATAAAACATTAGTAATACCTGTTTCAATATTAGAATAAAGATGTTTTAAATTAAAATCAGGGAAATCTTTAATAATTAAAGGTTCAAGAATACGTGTCATACCAGATATTGATTTCTCAGTACTATAATTATTACGATCATAATTCTTTACATCATTTATAAAAGAACTTAAGTTTGTTACTCCCATTACTCTTTTAAATTTAAAATATAAATAACAAAGGATAAAAAAGATAACAGCAATAACACTAAGTATTGCAATTAATAATATTAATAATGGACCCATAAAATCACCAATATAATTATATCATATTATATTAATAATTAGAGATTATAATATCGTTATGATTGGACAATGTACATAATAAATAAAAAAAATTATAAAATGAAAACGGTGATATTATGACATTTGGTAAATATTTAAAATATAAAAGAAAAATAAATAAGTTAACACAACAAGATTTAGCAGATAAACTTAATGTATCTGATAAAACAATATCAAAATGGGAAAATGATTTATACTTACCTGATATTGATAATATAAAAGCTTTATCAAAAGTACTTAATACTTCTATTTTTGAATTAGTTAATCATGAAGATTATAATAATTATTCTAATAAAGAATTAAATAGTTTAAAAACAAATGAAGTTAATAACAAAAGAATTATTAATAAAATAATAATATTTCTATTACTAATATCTATCTTTTTTAATATATATAGTTATTTAAATAATAAAGCAACTATTTATTACATTAAAAACTATAATATAAGTGGTGTTTTCGTAAAAGATAAAATAAGTACATTATATTTATCAAGAATAATTGTTGATGATATTAATTTATCTAATATTAAATATTATAATTTTAAAATTATGCAAGATAATACTATCGTTTATAACTATATTAGTGAAACAAATGATTTATTATCATTTCTTGAAGATTTAAACATCTATATAAAATTAAAGGATAATAGTAAAAACATAAAAATAATTATTGAATTTGATAGTGATATAAATAAAGATATAGAATACGATATTCTTCTTGAAAAAGAATAATTCTCTCTTTTAGAGAGAATTTTTTTATTATTCCTATCCAAATAATTAATAGACTATCCAAATAATGATTCATAAAATGAAATTGAAAGGAGGAAATATGAAAAAAGTTTTATTTACAATATTATTATTTATGTTAATAACAAATGTTAAAGCTTATACGAACAATAATAATATTGAAATAACAGAAGAAGAGTATCTTAATCTATTAAGTGTTGGATTTACTGAGAATGAGATTGATAATCTAAATTATGACTTATATCAAGAGTATAAAGATACAACAGGAATTGGTTTAGTAACAAATGAAAAGTATTATAAAACAACCCATATAGAGAAGAATGGTATAACCCAATCAACAACGGAAGAAGTTACAGAATTAGAATACTTATATGGAAATGATAATACGATTATTACTGCAACAGGAACTATTTATACAGAATATAAGAAATTAATTACATCTCTTTCTAAAACAAGTGATGATACTGTAACAGGTAAAGTAACACTAGAATGGCGTAAAATGCCTAAAAAAAGAAGTTATGATATCATAGGCATCGGTTATGCTTCAAATACTGTTAGAAGAAGCTTATCACCTTATTTTCAATTAGATTACACAACATCTAGTAATAACTCATATACTTCAATGACATATAATTGGCATGAAACAGCAAATTATGGTGATACTGCAGTATCTCAATTACCATCTGGATCATTAAATGCTTTATCATCATATATCTTGGTTAAATTGAAAAAGAAAGTACCAAATAGTACCGTAAACCAAATAACTGTATATGGCGATTATGCCCATGCTACAAGTAATATATCTTTAACTAACGCTTTGAAACATGATATGTATTTTACAGGTATCTCTTTACAAAATAGTATTGTAGGTTATTATGATACAACACCAGAATGTGGAGTTACATGGTATGGAACACTATAATCATCAATTAATCCATCATATAGAAAGAAAAAGACAAGGTTTAATTATTTAACCTTGTCTTTTACTAATCTATCAGCAATATCTAAAAAGACATCTACCGATAATGATTCAGAGCGAACATTAAGATTCAAATTATGTTTTTTTAACTCATCTTCAATTATTGATAACTCGTAACTCTTTAAATTATTTCGAATATTTTTTCTTTTATATTGAAAAGCATCACGAATTAGTTTAAAGAATACTTCATCGGATAAAGCTCTACGTCCATCTTTTTTCGTTAAAGTTACAACAACACTATCAACATTAGGTCTTGGAGTAAAATAGTTACGACTTACAATAAATTGTTTTTTAATATCAAAATAGTAATTTAAAAAGACCGTTAATGAACCATAATTACGATTACCTGGCTTACTAGATAATCTATCTCCTACTTCTTTTTGCATCATTAAAGTTATATTATCAAAAGGAATATCAGAATTAATAATTTTTTCAATAATAGGTGTTGTAATATAATATGGAATATTAGCTACAATATATAAATGATCATATTCATATTTACTTATATCATCAACTAAATCACTCTTTAAGAAATCTTTAAAAACAATCGTAACATTATTACAATCAATTAATCTTTCATCAAGAATATCTTCTAATCTATCATCTATTTCATAAGCCAAAACATTTTTACTAACTTTTGATAATTCTTTAGTTAAATTACCACTACCTGGACCTATTTCTATTACTAAACTATTTTCTTTAATATCCGTACACTTAATTATATTATTAATAATTTGTGAATTGTTGATAAAATTTTGTCCAAAGGACTTTTTAAAATGAAAGCCTTCCATTAATAATCACCGTAGTTATTATATAATTATTTTGATTATTTAGCAATGAAAAAAAGAATAGTTAACTATTCTTTTACTTCTTCTTTTTTCTCTAATTTATCAACTGCAGATTTAGCAACTTCTAGAGCTTTTTCACGAACTGATTCAGCAGCGTCTTCAAGAACTGGAGTTCCTTTATCTTTTGCTAGATGAACTAATTCATTTGTTTTTTCTTTAATAGCTTTTGCTTTTGCTTTAGCATAATTCAATACTTTTTCTTTATCAAGATCAGCGATATCTTTTTTTAATTCTTCAATTTTAGTTTCAATTTTTTCTTTTACATCACTAAACTTAACATCTTTTGCTTTTTCCTTTAGTTCTTCTAATTTTTGTTTTAACTCTTCTCTTGTCTCTTTACCACTTTTTGGAGCAAATAAAACTCCAAGTCCTGCTCCTACAGCTGCTCCTACTACAGCACCTGCAACAAATTTTCCGGCTCCTTTTCCCATATTAATCTTCCTCCTCTTCTATTTCTCTCTTTTTTTTCTTTCTTCCACTAAATACTTTATTAATTAATCCTGCGATACCATCTACAACACGATCAGATAAAGCAGCAAATGAATCAGCTACATTATCAACTGCACTGAAGATTTTATCAACAGTCTTCATTTTTCTTTCAACACCATCAAGTAAAACATTAATTCTTTCAACTGAGTAAATTAATTTAATTGTTAAAACGATTAATGCTACTAATAAAACCGCTCCTAAAACATACAAGATAATAGGTAAAACATCCATATTCTAATCCTCCTTTTTATACATGGAATCAATTAAATCAAATAAATTGTCGTCATCTTTGTCTTTCTTTTTAGTTTCTTCTTTCTTTTTATTTGAATTAACCCTTGACATATCTTTATAATCTTCATTATAAGCTAAACCAAGATCATTATAGTATTCATCAGCATCAGCAATTGTCACACTAGATACACCTGGTTTACCATTATTGACATTTACTTTTTTTTCTTTAACAGGTTCTTCTTTATCTTTTTCTTCTTTTTTGTTTTCACCAAAAGCTTTTTTACGAACCTTATCTATTGAACTATCACGATATTCACTTTCAGAAGTTTTATCTTTACGAGTAACGATTTCTTCTTTCTTATAATTCTTATCAAGAATACCATATATTGGAGAAATAATTGGTGATGGTTTAAATTTTGTTCCTTTAGGTACTTCAGTAGCTACTTTTAAGTAATTACTGTTTTTCATTGATTCAACATATGTTGATTCTTTTTTACCTTGATATAGAGGTTTTTCATATGGAACATCAACAGGTTCTTCTTCATGTTCCTCTACTTCAGGGAATAAATTATCATCTTCGAAGACTAAAGGTACTCTTGTTGAACGAGATGGGAATTCTTCCTCTTCTTCCTCTTGAATTGGTGCTTCCTCTTTAACTTCTACTGGTTCATATACTTCAGTTTCTTCCTCTTCTTCAACTAAGTTAACTATACGATTTTCTCTTGGAACAGATACTTCTACAGGTTGAACTTCTACTGGTTCACTAGAAGTAGTTTCTTCTTCCTCTTCATCATCATCATCAACTTTTTTATTCTTAAAACGATCTCTAAAAGAAGGTTTTGGAACTTCAACTTTTCTTGCAAGTTGTTCACGTTCTACTACTTCTTCTTGTTCTTCGTCTTCTTCATCGTCTTCATATTCTTCGACGAACCATCCTTTTATTTTATTCAAGACTTTCATATTACACCTTCCTAATCGTTAGTTTCATCAATATCAACGACATCATCATCAATAATGATTGGTTCTTTGTATGTACCATACTCTTCTTCATATTTTAAGAAAGAATCGCTTTCTTTTTTAGAATCAAAGATATCAAATGATTCTTCTTGAGATACAGTTCCTTTATTACCAACATATTCTTCAATTACTTTATCATTAAAGTTAATCGTTGATAAAACATAACTCATATTTGTTAAAGCATCATTTAAATAATCTTTTGGAACATAAGACTCAATCTTTGCATAGTTATACATTAATACAACAAAATATCTATCTTCATCTTCTTCAATATCAATATAGCCACTAAGATTGCCATTTTCTAATATTTCAGAGAAGAAATTCTTGTTATTAATTGTAAAAGTATTATTTGTCTTATAATGATATGCAATTGTATCAACATATAAATAATAATATGTCTTTTGATCTTTTAATTTTAAATTATATTCATTTTTATCTATAATGGTAACACCTTTAGGTAGATAAAATTTATATCCATTCATATAGGTATTACTTAATTTTTTCTTGCGATATAATACTGTTTCAAAAATATTTTTTAAGCTATCTGTTTCAACTTTTTTAATTGAACACCCAGTAAAAAATGTAAGAGAAACAATTAATATAATTAAACACTTTCTCATTAATCACCTACTGTTAACATAATTATAACATAAATTCATAAAGATTTTCTCTTTTTTTCAAAAATTAACACGTTTTAACATCCTCACAAAATAAATGGGATTATTCTTTAAAATAAACTTCTCTTCATATTCCGTTTTAATGTTAGGAAAATCATCTCTTTCAGTTAAATTATATGAAATGTCTTCTTCATTATAACCCTTGTTTTTCATGGTTTCTAAACTATATTCAAAAAGATCTTTATTATCAGTTTTCATTTCTATAATATTGTTAACTCTAAATAATTTTTCATACTTATCAAGAAAGATAGGACTAGTTAATCTTCTTTTAGCATGACGATCTTTAGGCCATGGATCAGAGAAATTTAAATATAATTTATCAATCTCTTTAAAGAATAATAAATCAATATTACTAGCATCAAAACAAATTAGTTTTAAGTTAGGTAAATCAATTCCTTCTAACTTCTTAACAGCATAAGTAAGTACACTACCATTCTTTTCTAAACCAATAAAATTAATATTAGGATACGTTTTAGCATTTTCAATAATAAAATTACCTTTACCCATACCAATTTCTAAATAAATAGGATTAGAATTATTAAATACATCTCTCCATTTACCAAGGTATTCTTCTGGATTTAATATTACATAACTACTATTTTTTAATATTTCATCTTTATTTTTAACATTACGAACTCTCATAAATCACCTACGTGCTTATTTTAACAAATATTATTCCAAAATAAAAGTATACCATTACAGTATACTTTTATTATTTATAGATTGTCGTTCTATCATAGAACCATTTATATTTAGCTCCCTTACTTGGGAAATTAACGACACTAGTTGGATTTACTAATTTACTTGTGAATGTTGAATATGATGAATATTCTTTAAAGAACCATCCCCGAGCGATTGATAAATGTAAGTGACGTCCTGTTGAACAATGATCCCATGGTGTAAGTGATTTGGTACCACCTGTTTTACCAATTTGGGTATTAACATCAACTTTTTGACCAATAGATACATTTACTTTTGATAAATGGAAATAACCTGATGTATATTTTGTACCACCTACATTATGGTTAATAAATAACATTGTTCCACCGCAACTTGTTTTCCAATAAATACCAGCAACAGTTCCAGGTGCTACTGGATATACTTTGTTATCACTTGATACCATATCAGTTCCACTATGGAAACTTCCTTTTCTGCCACTTATTGGGTCTGTACGATATCCAAATGAACTAGTTATATAACCTTTAGCGGTTGGTCTTAACATCTTACCTGAATATGCAACTGTACCACAAGTTGTAATATCTTGATTATCTTTACATTTTAAAGTGTTTTGGTAATAATTAATTGTCTTCTTTTGTGCTTCAATTTCTTTATCAATTGATACACTTACATCCATTACTTTATCAAGTTGATCTCCTAAAGTAACAAGTTCACCTTCAAGATTTTTTTGTTCTCTATTTAGATTATTAATTTCATTACGATAATCTACTTGTTTTTGTTTATATTTTTTAATTGTGTCATTATATTCTTCAATTAAATCATCATTATAGGTAACCATTTGTTCAGAAACTGAACTACGTATTATTAAATCTTCAATGGATTCTGATGTGAAAATATATTCCATATAAGAATTTTCACTATTTGATACTTGAATAAAAGAAATAAGATTTTTTATTTCTTTTTCTTTGCTTTTAGCTTTAGCTTCAAGAGATGCAATCTCACCAGTTAGTGATACAATCTTTTTTTCACTATCAGATATAATACCTGTTATATTTTCAATTCTGTTACTTGCACTTTTAATTTCACTTTGTGTTTTCTTTTTAGCACTATCATTAGCTGCTTTTTTAGCTTCTAATGCGGCAAGTTCATTCTTTAAATCTTTAAGAGTTTTAGCATCGACTTTGATACATAATGAAAAGAAAAACGTCAAAATAAGTAAAGTTTTAAATAGTCTTTTCATATACTCTCCTCATTATAAGGATAGCATAAACGTTACTTTTTCTCAATAAAAACAAGGATTTGTACTGTAAAGTATAGACAAAAAAAAGAGAAGTAAACTTCTCTAATTTTTAATTACTTATCAATTTTAGAAACTGATCCAGCACCAACTGTTCTTCCACCTTCACGGATAGAGAATTTAGTACCTTGTTCAATAGCAATTGGGTGAATTAATTCAACATGCATGTTAACATTATCACCTGGCATAACCATTTCAGTT
>JAEEZO010000074.1 GCA_016291895.1 Caryophanales bacterium | reverse complement strand
GTTCTTGTTCTTAGACCACCAGCATATCTACTATGATCATAATATTTCTTTCCTTCTAATTTATTACCTGTTAATAATACCTTTTCAGCATTAATAATGATAATATTATCACCGCAATCAATGTGAGGCGTATATGTAACTTTATGTTTTCCTCTTAACATTGATGCTGCTTTAGCTGCTACTCTACCAAGTGCTACATCTTTTGCATCTATTATGTACCACTCTCTAGCAACAGTTTCCTTACTTTGCATAAATGTCTTCATTTTTTTCTCCTTATAATATTAATATTTATCCTTCCATTTCCCGTGTTCCCAATACGAAAAACAGTCAGATATAAAATGTACCGATTATGATTATATTAAATATTTATTATTTTGTCAAGAAAAAATGCCAATTTTGGCATTATTCTTTTACAAACAAAGGAAGAATAGCTTTTAGTTGATCTTCACCTAAAACTTCATCCAAATAAATATTATCATCATCATATGTAGCGCTTACTATTTTATAGTTATCTTTTATATCAGTTCCATCATCATTAACTTCAGCTATATAGTAATATTCCTTATCATCTTTTTCTACTTTATCAACAACTAAATATTCTTCATTATTTCCAAGCGTTACTATCTTATTTATTTCTAATTTCATATTACCCTCCTTATGCTACTTTCTTTTTACTTTTTATTTGATCATCATCTTCAATCAATGCAGCTACCTGTTCGTCAAACGATAAAACTTTATCCATTTTCTTATTATCTTGATCATCTTTAGTTACCCAAAAAGCATCCGGCATCATTGAATTCAAATCATCATTTTCCTTCTTTTTATCAAGTTGAATAATACTAGATTTTTGTTCAAAAAGATTTTTATCACTTAGACTATCTGAAAGATCTATTATCATTTTTGAATTATTATCATCAATAAATATATCAGAATCATACCTTTCATTAAATAAAGGTGTTGACTCAAATGGCATTACTTCTTGAAACAAATTATTATCTATTTTTTTTGGTAAAGTATCATCAATAAATACCTGATCACTATTATCTACTATTAAATCATCTGTCTTTCCACTAGTAATATCATGCTGAATATCAAAAGATTTATTATGCTCTAGTTTGAAATCTGTAGAATCATTATCCAATTTACTATCTTTATCATCAATATCTTTTTTTTCTTGAACAACAGGTTCCAAAATTAATTCTGGTGTTTTACTATCACTAACAATTGGTACGGTATTAATCATTTCATATACTCTTTTTATTACGCCAGCTGTTTTTTCATATGCTCTATCAATTTTAAAATCATCACTTAGTTTTCTTAATGATATTACTTGATTATCCTTAAAGTCATTACTCAAAACTATATCACCAAATGTTTTAATATCATCTGTTTCATCATAGTCGGTATATTCTTGATTAGATTTATTTTCTTTTTGATTATTATCATCAATTATTTTAATATCATTATTAATAGCAATTAATAATTCACGATTTTTTTCTATTGTCTCATCGATCATTGAAGAAATATATGTAATAGTCTTTTTAACATTATTAATTTCCTTTTCATAATCTGTCATTGAATCAACAACTTGTATTTGACTATCTATTTTAATTCTATCAAAAGGATTAATATAAAACTTAATACCTAATTTCTGTAAATAGCCTTTTATTGAAGCAATTATATCAGCTATTTTATATAAACTATTTCTAAATAAATCATATTCTGTATCAGTTTTGCATACTTCACTTACTAACTCAATTAAACTAAATTTATATGCACATTCAATAGTTTCATGTTCAATTTGATTACATATTTCTTCATCTCTATTAGGCAAATTAATTGTTGCTTCGAACATCTCATTTTGAGTATCTTTTTCTTCACTAAACTTTCTAAATATATTCTTTAATTTTTTCGAATCTTGAACTATTTCTTTTAAATCAATTCCATATTTCCTAAGTTCAGAAACAACACTAATAGTTTCCATATTGCCTTTAGTATTATAAACTCTACCTTCAGCTTTAATAACTTGATTTCTTAGATTGTTTCTTATCTCATTAAATACATTTTTTAATTTTACATTTTCTTTATCAAAAGATACCAATTGATAATTTAATCTATCTAATTCAATTGCATTACTATCAAGATTCTTAATATTAATCAAATATCCTTGAATATCACTTTTTCTTTCAATAACCTTATCAATCAAAATATTATTTATATTTGATAATTCTATATTATCATCGGTATATTTATCATAAACATTTCTAAACATCCATTGTAATTGATTTAAATAATTATAATCATCTTCAATTTCACTTAAAAATTTTATTTGTTCTTCAAATGATAAACTATTATAATTACAATTTTCTATTTTTTTAATGATTTGATTATAGTAATCATCATCAATTTCTTTAGCATATTTTCTATAATCTTCTAATATACTACTATTATCACCAATTGAAACTTCTAACAATTTTTCTTTCATTTTTAAAAGATTCTCATTAGTTGTATTGATAACTAACATATAATCACCTCACTTGCGCTATTATATTACATTGGAATATTTGGAAAAGCATCATCGCCAAATAAATCTTCAACATTATTAACATTATTTGCATTAAAATTTTTCATATATTCATCAATTGACATATCAGGAAATTTGTTTGTATTCTCCACATTTTCGTTTAACTTTTCTGTTAAATCTATATTCCTTTTTTGTTCAATTACTTCTCTATCTATTTGAACTATTCCTGAGTTATCTATTGGTTCAACAATTTCTTCTTGCTTAACAGCAGGTTCTTCTCTCTTATTAAATTCATCAAATAATTCTTTTTCTATATCTACTTTATTCTTAAAGAAGAAATTATCATTTTTATTATCATCTACTTTTTCTTCAGTTAAATCACTTGGTTCTATATTTAATTTTGCAAATTTATCTTCACGAGTATCAATTATTTTATCTTCATTAATTTCTTGCGATTTATCAAATTTCTCTTCTTCTTCTAAAGTATTATCTTTGATTGTTTCAAAACTAACTTTCTTCTTGCCTTGAATTACTGAATTATGTTGTTCCTCAAGCATTTGTTTTGTTCTCTTTTCAATTTCTTTCTTTCTAGCTTCTTCAATAATTCTTTGTCTCTTTAATATTTCTTCTTGACGTTTTCTTTCAATTTCTAATTTTCTCTTTTTTTCTTCTTCTTCAATTTTTCTTTGTTCTTCAAGTATTTTTTCTTGACGTTTTTTCTCATTTTCAATTAATTCTTTTAAAATAGATTGGAACTTTTCACTATTGTTTTCTTCATCAATTTCCCTTAAAGCATCAATCTTTCTATCTTTCTCAAGAACTAAGTCGTTGTATGTGTTAATATCTTGTCCTTCCATGGTAATTGTATTAAATTGTTTAGAAACCATATCCATTACCATATCTAAAAATTCTTGATTTTTTATATATTTAATAATATCATTAATTTCCTTACGCTTATTTAATAATTCATCGTAGTTATCTACATCTTTATTATAAACGGTCATAAGCTTTATAATACTCATTTGTTCTTTATATTTATTATAATCTTTAACAATATCATCATACATTTCTTGACAATCATTAAGAATATTAATTGGACTTGTTTTTGCTGTCTCTAAATTAAGTTCTGCTAAAGTAAGTGACCTTTCAGTTTCTTCGTATGCATACTCAATATCATCTTGCATTTCCAACAAATCATAAAGATGTAGTTCACGAAACGCCTCATCAAATTCTTTCTTAAAAGTTGCTTCTAATTCAACATTTAATGATTTATTAATATCTATCTTTTCACTAGCCAAAGCAATCTTATTAGTAAGTGATTTTACTTCTTCATTAAGTTCCTTTTCTAACTTAATATTTTTAACATATTTATCTATAACCCTTACTCTATTTTCATATTCATCAAGTTTATCAGCTCCAAGAACTTCAGATACATTTATACTTTCACCAGTTAAAGCATAATGCTTATTACATCTTTTTTCAATATATGATAATCTTTGATTAATTAAGTCAATAAGTAAATTAACTCTATTTTTTTCATCATCAAGTAATCCACATTCCTTATTAGCAAGTGCATAGTATTCTTCTTCATAAGATTCATTTGTAAGTGCTATTATTTTTTCCTCTAATTTAGTTAATTGCTTAATAATCATTTCTCTTTGTTCTTTATTTTTAACTAAATTTAAGCTATTTGCAAACATTTCATATTGTCTTAAGCATTGTACTACATCACTACTATTGTAACTAACCATTGCCTACCACCTCTATTTTAATAATTATCTATTATAATTATATAAAGAGTTGCAAATTTTGTCAATTGTTTCATCTGCTTTTATTTAAAACTTAATTATATTTTCATATATGTTGCAATATGCAACGTGCTCGCCACTTTAGAAGCAGGGATATTCTTCTAAATTTTTAGTTAAATAAATACTAAAAAACTCGGTTAATACCGAGATTTTTTTATTTAATGGTGGCTCCAGCGGGAATCGAACCAGCGACACGAGGATTTTCAGTCCTCTGCTCTACCGACTGAGCTATGAAGCCATAAAAAATGGCGGTTCCGACGGGAGTTGAACCCGCGATCTTCTGCGTGACAGGCAGACGTGAT
>JAEEZO010000073.1 GCA_016291895.1 Caryophanales bacterium | reverse complement strand
TATCTTTTAATAATAAATTCTTTTGTTTTTGCTGATAACATCGTTTTCTTTTTTCTCATATTAATACCTCCAATTTTATAATAACAAAAAAATGTAAACAGTGTCTTTTTCACTGTCTACATTTAATGTACCACTTTAAAATATGTCTTTTTATTTATGGTTAAATATGTTATCATAATAAAGTTCTTGGGGGATATATGGGACTTTTATGTATTAAAAATTATAGATTTGATGATACTACTTTTAATGTTTTTTGTAAGTTAAGAGATTTAATTACATGTATTAAAGATCGTAAGCATCTAGAAGAATATGATAATAATGAGGAGATAATAAGTAGGTTTTTACATCAAATAATTAATGATAATAATAAACATTTATTTAGTGATTTATATATAATGTATATTTTTTTTGAATCAGTTGATTTTCATCTTGAAAATAAAAAAACCATTTGGGAAAAAGCTCAAAAAATTATAGAAAAAGGATGTTCATCAGATATTAATGAAGCTGTATATTATTATTCAGCAATGATAATTTTTTATTCAAATCACAATGTTTCATGGTTATCACCTAATGATAGTTTTTTTAAAACTAGTCATGAAGAAAATTGGGATTATATATTAAAAGAATTATTAAGGGATGATTTTAATAATAGATTTTTATTGAATAAATTTAATTCATATTGCGAAAAAATAGAATATGATATTTGTAAAGGCGATAAACAAAAGTTTGAATCTTTATCAACTGTTCTATGTATAATTACTGCCTATTGTATAGTCATTAATGATTATAATCTTTTTGATTCCATGGCAGATAAATTATTAGAAGATAGTGAAATTATTCATGCTAAATACGAATTAAATAATATTAAAGAAGTTGTTAATACTAATAGATTTGAAGGAGAACATCCTAATATTGGTCAATATATTGAATTTATTTTAAATATGGTTAAACCAAATAGTTTACAAAAGAGAATTCATTAAATGACATTTTATTTACATTATTAAAGTGTTTGTTAATATATTAAAGACATATGATATGTCTTTTTTTCTTATCTTAATGTATAATAAAATATGGAAAGATAGTGATAATATGGAAAGATACGAAGTTCTAAAAAATACTTTAATTGAAGAAATAAAAACTTTATATGAAGAAAAAAGAGTCTTAAGATTGAAACTTGATGATTATAAAAAAATTAAGAGTATCATTAGTAAATTTAGAGAAAGTGGTGTTATTGATCCAGATTATAGTAAGGTAGAGAAACTAAGAAATTATTTTCCTAATAATGCTAAAGAATTTGATTTATTAAAAAAGTTTATTTCATATAAAAAAATAATAGAAAGAGGTCAAATTAAAAGTATTAATTTAACTGAATTAGAACAAGAAATAAGAGCAAGTTGTTTTATGTATAATATTCCACCACGTGAAGTATTGGATGATATTGTTAAACTTATTCATTCTTTAAATGATTTCTCTTTTGAAAGAAGTGCTATAGAAAAGTATAATAAATTCTTTTTAAATGGACCAACTGATGATCGTGTTAATCATAGTTTAAAATCATATATTAGTACAATATGTTATACCTTTGCTTCCCATATAATTGATTCTATTGAAGTAGTTAATGAAAAAGAATATCAAGATCTTGATTTTGAAAAAACTGAAGAAGAATATGATAAAAAAATAGCATTAATTGAGAAGTTTTCATATATGTTTAGTAAATCAAGTTTATTAACTGTTTTTGAATCAAAAGAAGAATTAGATGAATTTCTAGCTTTAATCAAAACAATGTTTGATGATTCTACTTGTTTAGAAATATTAAAAAATATTAGAGAAGATCAAGTAAAATTAGAAACAGTTGTTGAAGAAGTTACTTTTTCTAATTTAGACTTATCTAACTTTACTACTGAAGAGCAAGCTATCATTGAAGAATTAAGAGAAATATATGAAGATGAAAATATAAAAGATACTAAAGCTCCTTTTGGAGAGAATATAAGTTATGAATCTCGTCTTAATGATTATCAAAAAGCAACAATAAGTGATTTACTTTTAGATGTTAAAACATTATTACAACATATTTATGATAATAAAGATGTAATTAAAATATTTAAACTAATAATCGATTTATATAATAAAAACACTCTTCGTATCGTAAGAGAAACAATAATAAGCGATCTATATAGAATTATAGAAGACTTTAAAAATATAATTAGTTTTATTAGAAACACTTATAAAGATCAAAATAGAATATATGAAGAAACAAAAATTATTGAGGACTATATCAAAGCAATAAATAATGAGTATTTACCAATTGCAATCGAATTGAAACACGAAGATTTAGATTTTGATGATTATTATGATAATGAATTAGATAATATTGTAACAAGGTTTAAAAGTGAAATAAAAAAATGGAAAAAAGAAATGACTTCTTATTATCATGAAAGTGATGAAGTTATAGACGAAAAAGAAAATACTGATAATTTAGTATTTTGTTTAGAAGATGATATTGACCTATCAGATGAAGGTCATCAAAGAGAATTTATTGGAGCAATAGAAGCTTTAGAAATGAAATCATCTCGTGATTTAAAGAAAGGATCTGGCCGTAATGGTATGACCCGTCTTCGTAAATCAACGGAAAGTGGAGATGATAAAGACTTTGTTGAATATGTTAATAATAATATATTAAGAGGAAGAGGAACAATTCATTTTGTTCCATATCGATATAGTAATAATCCGTATTATCGAACAGGTTTAATTAAATTTGAACCATCTCAAGTTGTAAAAGACTTCTTAGAAAAGAAATATGGTTTATCAAAACAAAGTGCATATTATGGAGTATTCCAAGTTATTCATTCAATGGGAGCTGATCATAGTGAATATAAATTCTTTGAAGAATATTTACTAGGAAACTACCAAAGAATCGAAGAATTAGCATTACTTTTTGCAAGTGATAACCCTGATTTTGATAAGTTAGTAGAAGTTATTGAGCCGATGATAAAAATAAAAAAAGATAAATTATTAAGTTTATCAGGTCAAAAACATTAAAAAAGGCATATAAATATGTCTTTTTTTATGCTAAAATGATTATGTATAGTAGTGGAGAGTATTTATGAAAAAATTAATTGGCAACAAATACCTTTTAATATTGAATCTAGTTTTATTATTAATAGGAGGATCACTTCTTATTTATAAGAACAATGAAATTAAGTCATATAAAGAAGAAATGGTAGCTCCTGATGTAGATCCTAATTATGATAAGATGAAGATTTCATACGTTAATATTAAAGAAAGAAAGACCGGTTTACCTACCTTTGATAGTGTATCCGATATGGATGGTCATGATGCAAGTGAAACTGATAACTATGTTAGAACGTCAGATACTATCACTTACATTGTGGAAGTTGGTATTGAAAGAAATGAAAATACAACAACCCCAACAGAAGTTCTGAAAGGTGGAAAAATAAAAGTAAAAGCTACAATACCGCCAGATCAAGAAGGTAAATATTATATACATTTTTTAAAAGATAGTTGGATGCAATCATATTCTAATGCTAAACCATTTACAAATTTAACTGCAACTTATATTATTCCTGCTGATAAGACTCCAGTTGGTGGAACACAGCAGTTATCATTTACACTGGTTGCTATTGGACACGAAAAGGTATTAACAAGTGATCAACTTCCTATCTTCGAAGTATGGATGGAGGGAAATAAACCGGATAATGAAAACTCACTAGCAAATAGTGTAACAAGGCAGGATACTACCCCATTAACTATAACCGGAAGAGTTGATGCTAGACTAGATATTAGGGCGGGAAAAGTTAACGCAAAGGCAGAATATAATGGGGTTCAAGGACAATTTATAAATTTCTTTACGAGAGAATACTCTCCGTCTGGAAAAGGGTATGATGATCCTGTTAATAAATTATCTTCATCTTTAAAAATTCAATATCGATATAAAAATTTGGATGAAAACACAGATTGGGTTGATTTGGCAACAATAGATGGGGTCAATCCAGTAAATAATACAATTCTTTATTCATATGGAAGGCCATGTGAAACAACAGAAGGATATTGGCCAAGTAGTGATGGAAATACAATTGCAAGTCTTATAACAGGTTATTGTGCTAGTTATACAAGTGGTGGAGTTAGTTCAAGTTCCCTTATTTATGCACATAATTATGATTCTGGTGTAATGAGTGCTATACAAAGCGATGATGGAGTAAATATAGATTTTAGTAATACAGGTTTTTATACAAATAATTCATATACTTCTAATACCTATAAAACACTGGCTGCTCAAGGTTTTGAAATTTTTGTTCCATGGTATGAACCAACACCAGGAAGATATCAATATGAAATAACAATAACAGATACTAGTTTAACTGTAGAAGATCAGTATGGTGAAGAATATAATACAACACCTAATAAAAGTATTAAAATATATTTTTATAATGAATTAACTGGTGATTTTTCGTATGATTTGAGAAGTGGTATGGTATTTACAGATGTAACTGAATTACCAATGGGAAATAAAAAATACTTTGATTCTGTTGTAAATGTTACTGATGGACCATATGAGGGAGGTATTGAAAAACTTGAGGTATGGAATTCAAAATATGTAGATTTTGTACCTGATTCATCCCATCCAAGTATTTATTACAGCAATAGTGGACCTTTTGATGTCCCAAGTAAAGTCAACGCTAAAATGCAGTTTGGTTTGTATAAAAATGATATTTCGCATGGTATTACTTCTGATGATCAAGTAAACGCATCAAAATTTGATGATTTTATTTGGTATGATACATATCAGGAAGCAATGGAGAACGGTGTAATAACAGCTGTTAGAACGGATGAACCAGATTGGCGAGGATACAATTGTAGTTCCTATATTTACGATATATACCTAAGACCAAAAGAAGATTTATCAAATGTGGGAAAAACCGGTATTATTAGATTTTGGGCCTGGATTTATGCTGATGAAGCAAGAACACAAGTTTATAAGATTGGTGATGGAATAGATTATATTAGTGCAGTTGTTAATGAACAAGGAACAGGATTATCTACATATCCATCTCCAACTGGCATAGGTCAAACCTTTATAATAACTGGTATATCAATTAGTGTATCAACAACTAATACAGATATGATTGGAAATACTATAAAACCAAACTATAACGTTGAAGAAGAAATAATAAATATGTCTATTACACCTAGATTCTCAGCAGGTATTGAGAATATTACAGGAAATGCTACATTTATTGTAGAGGCATCGATACCAAAGGATTTGTCATATATACCTGGTAGTTCTAATTTAGAACCAACTAGTGTGACAACAAATTCAAGTGGTGTTACAACTGTTATATGGGAATTTAATGATTGGAATTTAGCAGATTCGTTACCTCTAATTAATTATCAATTAGAAATATCTCCATATACTGCAAACAATGTTTCAAAGGGTGTATATGCATATATTTCAAGCCCATCAGTTCTTGGTTCAAAAAAGAGTTCAAGCACATCATTTACTATTACAAATTTAGCGGGTTCATCTTTAAGAAAAATATTAAGTAAAGATAAAGTAGAAAGAAATGAATTAGTTGATATAACGGATTATTTATATAATATTGCACAATCTCGTTTAATTAATTTTAAAACTGTTGAAATACTTCCAAAGAATGGTGATAATTTAGGAACTCATTATAGTGGAACTTACACAATGGAAGTTGTTTCTCTTGCAGATACCCAAAAGATGTTCTATACAACTAATAGTATAGATAATATTGGATTAACAACTGATTCTGTTGGTAAACCACATATTCAAACTGTTGATTTAGAGAATGATTCTCGTTGGATAGAAGTACACGCTGGTGATACTATTCCTAGTAATGCAACTGCTATTGCGTCATTAGTACCAGAAGTTGCAGCTCAATCAGATATAAATTATAAACTTAAATTTATTCCTAGCGGAAATACATATGCAGATGTATATTATTTCCAATTAATTGGTTCAAGTGATAACTTAGAAAATGCCATATCTTCTGAAATAAAACAAGTTTCAGTAATTGATCGTAAAATAAGTGGTATTGTCTTCTTAGATAAGAATCATAATGGAAAATATGATAGTAATACTGATGAATTATTATCTAATAAAACTGTTAAAATGTATGATTCAGAGAATAATGTAGTTAGAGAAATGACTACTGATGAAAATGGATATTATGAGTCTTCTCATTTTGATAGAGGTAGTTACTATATACAATACGAACTAAGTTCTCATATGGAATTTATTGATAAGAATGTTGGAGCTTCTAACGTTTCAAGTGTTATTAATAAAAACACTGGTAAGAGTGATATTATTCAAGAATTTAGCCAAAATCCAACAGCAGCGATAATTTGGGCACAAAATAAAAATGTTGGTATTCAATATGAACAAGCTCAAGTAATTACTCATCACTATTTAGTTGGAACAACAACTAAAGTACATGATGACGTTACGGAAAATACTTATTTTAATAGTAATTATTCAACTACATCAATCGCTACTGGTGATTTATATGATGAATATGCTAATAAATATAAAGTTACATCAACAACAGGCGGTGCACCTGTATCAGGAACTGTTAATAGTGAAACTGTTGAAGTTATCTATTATTATGAACAAAGACCTGGTCAAGTAATCGCTCATCACTATTTAGTTGGAACAACAACTAAAGTACATGATGATGTAACGCAATCACTTCATTATGGTGATCCATATAATACAGAAAGATTAACGCTTTCTAGTTATGTTGAAGCGGGTGTTGATGGTGATCCTGTATCAGGAACCGTTAATAAAGATGCTATTGAAGTAATCTATTATTATCGATTAAAGACATCAGTTATTACCGTTCATCATTATGTTGAAGGAACAACAACTAAAGTACATGATGATAATACAATTAATAAAAATTATACAGAACCATATGAAACTAATTATTATCAATCAAATGAATTAAGTGGTAATTATAAAAATAATTATCGATACAAAAGAGCAGATGGTGATCCAGTATCAGGAACTGTTAGTAAAGATACTTATGAAATTATCTATTATTATGAATTAAAACCAGCTACTATTACTGTTCATCACTATATCGATGGAACAACAACTAAGGTTCATAATGATGATACATATAATAAACTATATACTCAACCTTATGAAACTAATTATTATGCATCTAATGAATTAGATGGTAATTATAAAAATAATTATAAGTATAAGAGATCAGAAGGGGATGCAGTATCAGGAACTGTTAGTAAAGATACTTATGAAGTTATTTACTATTATGAATTAAAACCAGCAACTGTTACTGTTCATCACTATATCGATGGAACAACAACCAAGGTTCATAATGATGATACATATAATAAACTATATACAGAACCTTATGAAACTAATTATTATGCATCTAATGAATTAGATGGTAATTATAAAAATAATTATAAGTATAAGAGAGCAGATGGAGATGCAGTATCTGGAACTATTAGTAAAGATACTTATGAAGTTATTTACTATTATGAATTAAAACCAGCTACTGTTACTGTTCATCACTATATTGAAGGAACAACCACTAAGGTTCATAGTGATGATACCTATAATAAACTATATACTCAACCATATGAAACAAATTATTATAGTTCTGATGAGTTAGAAGGTAATTATAAAAATAATTATAAATATAAGAGTAGATCTGGTGATGCAGCTAGTGGTACAGTAAATAAAGATACATATGAAGTAATTTATTACTATGAATTAAAGCCAGCAACTGTTACGGTTCATCATTATATCGATGGAACAACAACTAAGGTTCATAATGATGATACCTATAATAAACTATATACTCAACCTTATGAAACTAATTATTATCAATCAAGTGAATTAGATGGTAATTATAAAACCAATTACAAGTATAAGAGAGCAGATGGAGATGCAGTATCAGGAACTGTTAGTAAAGATACTTATGAAGTAATTTACTATTATGAATTAAAACCAGCAACAATCACTGTTCATCATTATGTTAAAGATACAGAAACTAAGGTTCATGATGATGATATAATTAATAAACTTTATACAGAAAATTATCAAACTAATTATTATGAAGATAGTGAATTAGATGGTGATTATAAAAATAATTATAAATATAATAATAATCATTCTGGTGATAGTATAAGTGGTACTGTTAATAAAGATAGTTATGAAATAATATATTATTATGAAGCAAAAACTTCTATTGTTACTGTTCATCATTATATTAAAGGAACAGAAACACAATTACATGATGATGATGTTATAAATACTATTTATGGTGTTTCTTATGAAACAAACTCTTATCCATCAAATGAATTAACTGATAGTAATTATTACTATAATGATGTTCATGGTGGAGATGATTCTGCAGGTATTATAAATAAAGATAGTTATGTTGTAACTTATTACTATGAATTAAGACCTGCTAAAGTAACTGTTCATCATTATATTTTAGATACAACTACAGAGGTTCATCCTGATGATATAATTCATACTCATTATGGAGAAACTTATAATACAAATTATTATGAAACATTAGATTTAAATTTATTATATAAAGGTTTATACATATATAATGAAGTTCATTCTGGTGATGATATAACTGGTACTATTAATAAAGATGAATATGAAGTAACATATTTCTATAATCTTAGACCAGCTCAAATAACTGTTCATCATTATATTGAAGATACAACTACTAAATTATGTGATGATAAAGTATTAGATCTTAAATATACTGATTCATATGAGGTAGATTCTTGTCTAAATCTTAGTGATGCTAATTATACATATAAAAACGTTATTAATACTGGTAATGGTGAACAAACTGGTTCTAAAATAACAGGTAATATCTTAGAAGATAGTATAGAAATAACATATTACTACACATTAAAACCAGGTAGAATTGTTGTTCATTATATAGAATCTGGTACTGATAGAAGATTAACTGATGATATTATTGGTGAAGGATTAGTAACACAAGAATATACACATGAACCAAAAGAATTTGAAGGTTATAAACTTGTTAAATCACCTGAATCTAATAAAATTACATTTAAGGAAGATACTCAAGAAGTATTCTATGAATATGAAAAACTTAAATATAATATTGAAGTTCAAGTAAGTGGTGGTGTAGGAGAGATTACAGGAGAAGAAATTGTTTACTACGGTGATGATTCAACAAAAGACTATATTGTTATTACCCCTGGTGATGGTTATGAAATTGAATCATTATCAGTAAATGGTAAAGAAGTTGGTCTTATAAGTAGAGATAAACAAACTCTAGAAAACTTAAAAGGAGTTAAAGAAGATTACTTAATTCAAGTTTCCTTTAGAGAAAAAGTAATTCCTGTACCGATAACTGATAAATCATCTAACTTAATTGTTGTAGCATTAATCTTTATTGCATTAAATTTAATAGGATTCTTCTATTTCAAATTTAGACATAATAATTAAAAAAGGCGCTAAAAGGCGCCTTTTCTTTACTTTTAAGCCATTTTATGGTATAATGTACAAAGTTTTAGGGGTATGGTATGAAAATTGATAATAACGGTATTTTTTATTATGATGAACATGATAAAGGTAAAGAAATAATATTTGAAAAAGATTTTGATAAAAAGAAACCAGAAGAATCAAGTAAATTTTATAAACTTCTTAATAATCCAGAATTAATTATTAAATATGCTACTTATCATTTTAATGATGAAAAAGTAATGTATATGTTAAAAAGATTTATAGAACTTCAAAAGAAAGTTAAATTAACAGATTTACCTACAAGTTATTATATGGAAGATGGTGTTATTAAAGGAACCGTTATTCCTTATTATCCTGATTCTCCAACTTTATATAATATTGCTCTTACACGTAATTTATTAAATTTAGCGAATTATTATTATCATGATGATGATATGTTACATAACCTTTTCTTATTATTTAATGATATGGTAAATGTCTTAGAAGAATTAGTTGAAAATAACATTTTATATTTTGATGCTAACCCAGGTAACTTTGTTTTTAGTAATAATCAAATTAAACTAATTGATTTTGATCCTGAATGTGATAGGATTAAATATGAAGTAGATAAAAAATCAATAAAGAAATTATTAAATGAAATTGATACAGCGGTTTTCTTGGTAACTAAGAGATTTCAAGTTGCAGATTTATGTGTATGTTATCCAAAAAACTTTAAAAGTTATCGTAAACATTTAATTAAAGTAGAAAATAGAATAAGGAATGGCAAAGATGTTTGAGAGAGAAGAATTATTAATTGGTAATCAAATTAATGAATTAAAGAATAAAACAGTATTAATTGTAGGTGTTGGTGGTGTAGGAGGCTATGTTACTGAATCAATGGCAAGAGCTTCTATTGGACATTTGATACTAGTAGACTTTGATACTGTTGACATAAGTAACATTAATAGACAAATAATTGCGCTACATTCTAATATTGGTAAGAAGAAAGTTGATGCATTTAAAGAAAGATTATTAGATATTAATCCTGATTGCCTTGTTGATACTTTTGATATTTTCTATGATGAAAAATGTAAAGATGTTATTTTTAATCAAAAGATAGATTATGTTATTGACTGCTGTGATAGTGTAAATAGTAAAGTATTATTGATAAAAGAATGTAAAGAAAGAAATATTCCTATTATTTCTAGTATGGGTACTGGTAATAAGTTTCATCCTGAATTATTTAAAATAGATAGACTTAAAAAAACAGAATATGATCCCCTTGCTAAAAAAATGAGATTTTTATTAAAAGATAATAAAGAATTATTAGATACAATGGTTTTATATTCTACTGAACAACCAACTCCATATAAAGGAAAAGTAGGTTCTATTTCTTATGTTCCAAGTGTAGCAGGATTATTAATAACAAGTTATGTCATTAATAGTTTTATTAAAAAGTAAAATTTGCATTAATTATTTCAATATGCTATAATTGGGAAGTTTAAGGAGATGAAAACTCATGTCAGAGTTTGAATATATTGCAAAAGATATTATTAGTAGTCCTAAGTTTCAATCTTTAAAGAATGAACCACATCATGGAACTACTAGATATAACCATATAATGCATGTTGCTAAAAGAACATATAAGATTTCTAAAAGAATGCATCTAGATTATGTTTCAGCAACAAGAGGAGCTTTATTACATGACTATTTTAATGATTATGAATATCATAATTTAAAAGGTCAAATTAAAAGAAGTAAAGCTCATCCATCATATGCATTATCAAATGCTAAGAAAGATTTTATAATAAATAAGAAAGAGGAGAATATTATTCTTTCACACATGTACCCATTAGGAAATGTTAAACCAAATTGTAAAGAAAGTTGGTTAGTTGCTAATGTTGATAATTTTTGTGCTATTTATGAATGTGGTGC
>JAEEZO010000008.1 GCA_016291895.1 Caryophanales bacterium | reverse complement strand
CTATTAAGTGTTTCTAATATTTACCGAAGCCATAAAGATTTAATTAGTAGTAGTGATAATGATGCTATTAATAAAATGAAATTACCTACTGTTAAATAAAAAGAGAACTTATGTTCTCTTTTATTATTGCCTTAATATTTAATATTTTATATAATAAACGTTAGGTGATTAAAAATGATAAGTGTTAATAATGTAACCTTAAGATTTGGTAAAAAAACATTATTTGAAAATGTTAATTTAAAGTTTACTAATGGTAATTGTTATGGATTAATTGGAGCTAATGGAGCAGGTAAAACAACTTTTTTAAAACTATTAAGTGGTGAACTTGAAACAAGTAGTGGTGAAATAACAATTGGTAAAGATGAACGACTTGCTGTTTTAGAACAAGATCATTATAAATATGATAATTATAGTGTTATTGATGTTGTTTTAATGGGAAATAAAAAATTATATGATATTAAAATAGAGAAAGAAGAACTTTATAATCATACAGAATTTAGTGATGCTGATGGAATTAGATTAGGTGAACTTGAAGCAGAGTTTGCAGAAATGAATGGTTGGGGAGCTGAAAGTGAGGCCGGTGAATTATTATCATCACTTGGAATTCCTGTATCAGAACATTATAATTTATTAAGTGAAATAGAAGATTCTCATAAAGTAAAAGTATTACTCGCAAAAGCCTTATTTCAAAACCCTGATATCTTACTTTTAGATGAACCAACAAATAACTTAGATCTAGCAGCTATCGAATGGTTAGAAGAATTTCTTATTAACTATGAAAATACTGTTATTGTTGTATCTCATGATAGATATTTCTTAAATAAAGTTTGTACCCATATAGTTGATATTGATTATAATAAAATGACACTATTTATGGGTAATTATGATTTCTGGTATGAAAGTAGTCAATTATTAATTAAACAAATTAAAGAACAAAATAAGAAAAAAGAAGAAAAGATAAAGGAACTAGAAAGCTTTATTGCAAGATTCTCAGCAAATGCAAGTAAGAGTAAGCAAGCTACATCGAGAAAAAAGATACTAGAAAAAATTAAGTTAGAAGAGTTAGTTCCCTCTACAAGACGATATCCATATATCGATTTTAAACCTGAAAAACCAAGTGGTAGAGAAGTATTAACAATTAAAGATTTAGTTTATGAAGAAAATGGAAATAGAATTCTTTCTAAGATAAATATTACGGTTAATAAAGGTGATAAGATTGCTTTTGTTGGAAGAAATAATATTGCTAAAACAGCATTATTTAATATTATTATGCATTTAATTAAGTTTAATAAAGGTGAAGTATTATTTGGTAAAACAATTAAGCCAGCTTATTTTCCAATTGATAATACAGAATATTTTAAGAGTGATAAAGATATAATGGAATGGTTACAAAGTGAAGTTAATATTCCTGATCCTCAAGAATTACGTAACTTCTTAGGAAGAATGTTATTTAGTAATGAAGATGTTTTCAAAAAAGTTAATGTACTATCAGGTGGTGAGAAAGCAAGAGTACTACTTTCTAAAATGATGCTTGAAAACCCTAATTTTATTATTCTTGATGAACCAACAAATCATTTAGATCTAGAAAGTATTACAAGTTTAAATAAAGGTTTACAAAATTTTGAAGGGGAAATCCTTCTTGCTAGTCATGACCATGAACTTATTAGTACCGTTGCTAATCGTATTATTGAGATTAAAGAAGATGGAACAATTATTGATAAATTAAGTGATTATGATTCTTATCTTGAATGGCGAAGAACCTTTTATTAGTTGAATAATGATTGATTATATAAGGAGAGAATATGAATAAAGAAAAAGGTACACTAGAAAATCCATATGGATATGGTGATGTTGCTAATATAGTGGCATATAGTACATTTATAAAGGAAAATAAACCAATTTATATTAAAATGATAAGAGAAATGGAACCCCAAGAAATTATTGAAAAAATAAGAGAGTTTAACAAAACAATTGAAGATAAGTCCATTTATAAAATTGAAGAAGAAAATGATGAATATACAAGAATTGGTATTATAATGCAAATTGATTATAAAGATTTTCCAACAAGCGAAAATGGACAAACGGTTCATGCTCTACCTATTTTTAGAGTATATCATGACGAATTTGATTTTTCTTATCCAGGAAAGTACATAGTTAGTGAAAACATTAGCTATTCTAATGAGCATGTTCATCAAGGTGATGTCATAGATTATGCCGTATTAATTCGTTATCCAAAAGGACGCGATGATAGTAACATAATATTAAATATTCCAAGAGTACCTGGAAAATCAGATGATATTCAATATTTTAAAATTCGATGATAAAAAGCTATCTAGTTTACTAGGTAGCTTTTTTATTGCAAAAAAAGCGTTTTTATGGTATAATATAGCAGTTTTTAAAGGGAGTATAAAATGGGAAAATATTATACAAGTTCATATGAATTAATACAAGATATCAATTCTTTTGAAAGAAAGATAGATAATATTGGTGACGAAAATATTATTAATCATAATAGAGCAGAAGAAATTGAAAAAGATATTAATGATATTGCAAGTAAAATTAAAAGAACTAATCGAAGAAATAAATTTTCATCTATTATTAAAAATGTAAAAATCTTTGGAAGAGCTCTTCAAGGAATATTTCCATATGCTCTAGTAGTAGGAACTGTTTTTGGTTTACAATCTTTAATATATGATGTTCCATTTATTAGACAAGATCAATATAAAATTGCAGAACATAATGAAGTAATAGATAATAATGGAATTATTTATGACAAAGTTAATTATGTTGTATCATCAACTAGATTATCTAATTCTGCTTATTATAGTACAAGTTGGGAAAAGAAAGATGATGGAAAATACTATCGAACAGTTAAAGAATATTTAATAAGAAATAGTGATATTGAAGAATTAGAGGAAGTAGTTAATAATCCAGATATCACCTTTGATGAAGCTTTTGGAAGACCTGATATTAAATATGAAATTAAAACAGAAGAAGAAATTACTGAAAATGATTTAAAAGAAGTTAAAGGATATAAAATAGTATATCGTTATTTAGATGATGAAGATTTTATAGTTGAGATTCAAGATGTTGATCAAAACATTGGTTTTGCCGTTATCTATGTAGTATTTACGGCTTTATGTTTAATACCAATCGCTTTATTTCGTAAAGAAACAAGATTTTTTGATTTTAAAGCACATCTTTATAATCTTCAAAAAAAATATCAAAAAATTGATTTAACAGAAGCAATTAAATTATTTGAAGAAGGAAAGATTAAATTTTATAGAGTTCAACATGAAAAAATCAAATTAATAGACCCAATAACTAATGAAAAAACATATCTTAAAGCATAACCACTTGTCGTTGATATTATTGACAAAACAACGGTTTTATGGTAACATAAAATTGTTAAAGGGGAGTAGTTCTCATCAATGGATGATCTCTATTCGTCAAGTCGGATTTCCGGATAAGATTTAATAGAACAAGACCTTTATGAATACAAATTCATAAGGGTCTTTTTTTCATCTATTAGACCTTTATGATATGAAGGGAGTGATAATAGATGAAAGAGAAAATTTATAATGGTTATGATAGAGCAGGATTATTAGAAAGTGATATTGATCGATTAAATAATTCAATAGATAATATTGGAAATGATAATATCATTAATAGTAGTAGAATAGCTGATATTGAAAGTGATATTCAAAGAATCGAAAATAATATTAAAGTAACTAATAGAAAGAATATAGGTAAAATCTGTATTAGAAATATTAAAATCTTTGGAAGAGCTTTACAAGGTATTTTCCCATATCTTGTATCTGCTGGCTTAGTATTCACTGCCCAAACTTTAATAGGTGATGTTCCTTTTTATCCACAAGATGTTTTTAAAGTTGCACAACATGAACAAATAATTGATAATACAGGTCTTGTAAGTGATAATATTACATATGTTATGCCAAATTCAAAAACAACGAATTCAGCTCATTATAGTACAAGATGGGAAAGAAAAGCTGATGGTAAATATTACCGTATGATTAAAGAATATAATATTGGTGAATATACAACAGATGAATTGAAAGAATTAATTAATAATCCAGATTTAGATTTTGAAAAAACTTTTGGTAAGAACACTTCTATAAAATATGAAGTTAAAAATGAAAATCAAATTACAAAAGAAGAATTAGAAGAAGGAACAGGCTTTAAAATTGTATATCGCTATACAGATGAAGAAGATGTTGTTTTAATGGCTCAAGATGTTGGTCCAAATATTGGCTTTTCATTTATTTATCTATTAGTAACACTTATTCCAATATTTATTGTTGCGTTATGGCGTGATGATGAATCTGATTTTGATTTCACTGATTATGTAAATGATTATATAGATGAATATCAAAAAGTAGATATTAAAGAATTAGAAAGATTATTTAAAGAAAAGAAAATCAAATTTGAATTAGTAAAACGTCAACAAGTAACTTTAACTGATCCTATTACAGGTGCTAAGGTTTTAATAAGATAACAATAAGAACTATCTAATAATATTAGATGGTTTTTTGTTGAATAGCAAAATGTTTTATGATACAATAAAAAAGTTTTTAGGGGGGAAATATGAATAAATATGAAACAATGATTGAAGATTTAAATAACGGTATACTTAGTGCTCATGATAAGATTGATGATATTCACAATAATAATATTATAAATCGTTCACCCATTAATGAGATAGAAAGAAGTATTGAAGGACTTAATGGTATTATTCACGAAATAGAAGAAGAAAATGTTAATAGATCAAGAATCAAGAATATTAAAATATTTAAAGAATTTACGAAGATGGCACTTCCATATGTAGTTGTTGCTGGTTTATTATTTGGTATTCAAACTTTAACTTTTGATGTTCCATTTGCTAAACAAGATCAATTTAAAGTTGCCAAAACAGCATCAACTTTAGATTCGTTATCTGTATTTGGTACAGAAACTAATTATGTCGTTCCATCAGAAAAGAGATCTATAGATCATGCAACATATGTAACAAAATGGGAGAAAAGAGGAGATGGTAAATACTATCGAACTATTAAAGAATATAATTTTAAGACGTTAGATGGAATTTATTCTCTTCAATTACTACTTAATCTTCGTGACCCAAATCAACAAAACAAACTATTTCATGTATATGAGGATCCATCATCAACAAGATATGAATCAAGATTTGAAGGTGAATTAACGGAAGAAGAACTTGCACAAGATGATTATGTAAAATTAACGTATTATTCTTTTGATGAGAAGAATTTCATTATATCAAGTCAAGATGATTTACCTAATATTATTTATTCAGTTATATATTTATTAGCTTTATCCGCAGCAGGTGCTGGTATCTATTTTGGTCGTAAAAATCTATCTAACTATGATTATTTAGAGATTATTAAAAACATCAAAGAAATGTATCCAGAAATAGATATTAGTTATTCCAAAGGATTATTTGAAGAATTAAAAGAAAGATTTTCTAAAGTGAAAAATGAACAAGTAACTTTAGTTGACCCTATTACAAATGAAGGATATATTGTTAAATAAAAAAGTACTATCTAATCAATTTTAGATAGT
>JAEEZO010000072.1 GCA_016291895.1 Caryophanales bacterium | reverse complement strand
TCAATTGGATAATAATGTTGATCATCAGACATACAAAAAAGCCAATTTATCAAATCATTAACATCCATACTTGTACTTTCAAATTGCTGCATATAAAAAGCCATTTCATTTATAAACATTTTTCTTCTCTTGTCTTGCTTATTCACTATTCCTGCTGTGTAATCATATTTGGTTTCCATTTTTCACCTCCAATTACACTCATACTATAGTAAAAAAATCACTCTTGCAAATCTGCGATAACAACTATTTGTTTATTTGTTTTATATTTACAAGTAATTAATGTAATTGTAGTTTTATTATTATTTCTTATTATCTTAGCTGTTCCTGTTTTCTCTATTTCATATTTATTTGATACTTTGTATTTATAAGTTTTATTTTTATATATTAATAAAATTTCATCATTAATTGATAATTTATTTAAATTTCTAAAATAAGATATTCTTGCTGTTCCAGAATGACTAGCGATTATTAAATTGCTATTTTTTTTATTGGGCATAGAAGAACCCTCTACAATCTCTAAGTTATATTTAACATTATTTAAATAACTGTTTGGATCTACAAGACCTCTTTCTAAATCAATCTTAGGAATTTTAAGTATAGCAATATAATTTGTTTTATTTTGCTTTTTTACTTCTTCTACTTTTTGAGGTTCTGCACTTGTATTTTCCTCTTTTAGTTCTTCTTGAATTGTATAAAATTCTTCTATTGCCTCTTGTTCTTCAATCTCGATATTCTTATTAGAAAAATAATCATATGTGATTAAAGAAACTCCAATTAATAATATAATTATTCCTAATATAATAATTTTATTTATTTTTCTTTCTTTTGCCATAGACTATCAAAAGAACTCCAAATGCAATTAATGATACACCACTAATAATTAACTCTTTTAAATCACTAGCTTCTGTATTAGGAACTTTTATTATTTTTTGATCTTTCATAGTAGCTTTAACAATCTCGCCATTCTCTTTAATTTCAAAATACATCTTTTCTTCGTTTAATTCATAACCTTTAGGTGCTTCCTTTTCTAAGATATAATACTTTCCATAAACTAAATCATTAATAACAATGTTACCTTCTTCATTAGTTCTTCCAGAAAAGATTTTGTCATTCGTAACAGCATTATATATTTCTATTAAAGTATTTGGCAAAGGTGAATCATCTGAAAAATCAACTTTACTAAAATCTAATGTTCCTTTAATATCGTCATCTTTCATAGTAGCTTTAACTACTTCACCATTCTCTTTAATTTCAAAATACATCTTTTCTTCATTTAAAACATATCCCTCTGGTGCCTCTTTTTCTAAAATATAATATTTACCATATTTCATTTTTTTAATAATTACTTTACCATCTTGATCTGTTCTTTTAGAAAAAATTAATTCATCCTTATCTGTATATATTTCAATTAATGTATCTGGTAGTGTCTTTGATTCAGAGAAATCTGTTTTAGTGAATTCTAGTGTACCAGTTATTTCTTCATCTTTCATAGTAGCTTTGACTACTTCACCATTCTCTTTAATTTCAAAATACATCTTTTCTTCATTTAAAACATATCCCTCTGGTGCCTCTTTCTCTAAAATATAATATTTACCATATATTAAATCTTTTATTGTGATTTTACCTTCAAGATTAGTTCTTCCAGAAAATACAATATCATCAGTTATTGAATTGTGTATTTCTATTAATGTTTCAGGTAGTGGTTTAGATTCTGATATATCAGTTTTAGAAAACTCTAATGTTCCTTTAATATCGTCATCTTTCATAGTAGCTTTAACTACTTCACCATTTTCTTTAATTTCAAAATACATCTTTTCTTCATTTAAAATATATCCCTCTGGTGCCTCTTTCTCTAAAATATAATATTTACCTTTTGGTATTTCATTAATGACAACTTTACCATCTTTATCGGTTCTTTTTGCAAAAACTAATTTATTATCATTCGTATAAATTTCAATTAAAGTATTTGGTAAAGTTTTAGATTCAGAGAAATCTGTTTTAGTGAATTCTAGTGTTCCTTTCTTTAATTTGTTTTTTAATAATGTTTCATATGTAATTACTGGTGTTATTTGATCTTTGTATTTTAAAACAATTTGATATTCTTTGGTATCTAAAACATAATCAGCTAATGTTTCAACTTCTTTCAAATAGTATGTACCTAATTCTAAATTATTAAATACTACTTGACCATCAGAATTTGTTTTATTACATTTTATTTCTTCTTTGTTTTCATTATAAATACAGAATTTAATACCATCTAATCTTTCATCAGTAAATTCAAATCCATTTTCTACAATATTAGTTTTTTCACCAACTTTGTGAATAATTATTTCTCCCTTTACTCTTTGATTCTCATATTTTAATTCAATTAAAGAACCATAAACAGGATCATTTATAAATTTTGTATTATTCTTAATAGAAAATATCATTCTTTCACTTGATAAAAGATAATTTGGCTTAGCAGATATTTCTTCAATTTCATAATCCCCACCAAATAAAGGTAATGGTGTTAATAATACACCTTCCTCATTTGTAGAATATTCACATATAACCTTATCAGTAGTTTGACATATATATTCATTTGTATTAATATTTTTAATCTTAAACTTGAATCCAGCTATATTAATTCTTTCTTTTGTTTCAGAATCAATTTTAATTAATCTTAATTTAGCTGTTATTTCTCCATTTTTAAGATATTTTGTTTGGGTTAAACTTGTTTCATCATTAACTTCAATTTCAAATGGATACATCAATTTATAATCATCTAAACCAGTTTCTTGTTCTACACTATATTTTCCATAAGGTAAATTTATTGTAGCAAAACCATTTGAATCTGTTATAAATGTTGTATAAACATTTTCATCTTTGTCATATACAATAAATCTTGCGTTTGCTTCTGCTGTTATAAATCCAGTACTTTCATTTCCATAAAACTTAAAGAATTGAAATTTATTCTTTATAACTTCTTCTTTAATAGTTACATTATATATTTTATTTTCTTTTATAGAACTACTAAAAATATTTTCATTTATATAATAACCTTTACTATTCTTTTTTTCTGATATTTTATAATCTCCATAAGGAAGATTCTTTGATGTAGCTGTACAATCTGCTCCAATTGTTAAGGTATCAACAACATTATTATTTTTATCCTTAATTTCAAATATAGCACCTACTAAAGTAGCTTCACCTTGTGCATTACATGAATTCGTTTCAGAATCTTGCTTTGTTACCTTGATTTTACCTTTTATTGCTTCTTCTTTTGAAACAACATTAACAGTATTACTATTATTAATATTGGCTTCATATGATTTATTATCTACATAATAACCTGTACTTGAACTTATTTCTTTAACAGTATAATTTCCATAAGGCAAATTATTAGTAGTAGCAGTACAATCATTGCCAATAGTTAGAGTTTCTATTAATGTATTATTACTATCATATACTCCATACTTAGCGCCTACTAAAGTAGCTTCACCTTGTGCATTACATGAATTGGTTTCTGAATCTTGTTTTGTTACTTTGATCTTGGCTTTAATAATACTTTCTTTAGATGTTATATTTGATAAAGAATTATTATCCCTTATATTAACATTATAAGTTGTATTATCTTTTTCATATCCTGTACTTGCACTTGTTTCTTTTACTGTGTAATTTCCATAAGGAAGATTCTTTGATGTAGCTGTACAATCTGCTCCAATTGTTAAAGTTTCAACTAAAACATTACTACTATTATAAATACCGTATTTAGCACCTACTAAAGTAGCTTCACCTTGTGCATTACATGAATTTGTTTCTGAATCTTGTTTTGTTACTTTAATATTTCCTTTAATGACACTATCTTTTACAATAACAGTTTTATTTAAACTATCTTCAGTTATATCAAAATAGTATTTATTATTATCTAATAAATATCCTTCTGGAGC
>JAEEZO010000071.1 GCA_016291895.1 Caryophanales bacterium | reverse complement strand
CGTGTATGTAATCACATAAGAATATTTTCCATCACTAGTTGGAACATTGTAAGTCCATGAATAATCTCCTTCACCTGTCATTCCAACATCAGCCCATGAAACATTTCTTGTTTCAGTAGTTCCATCTTCTTTAGTTACTACGATTGTAATTCCGGAACCAGAATAATTCATAATTCCACGTGAATTCGCAGCTATTGTATCAGTTACTGTTGCACCAGCTATTGATGCAAATCGTTCTTTATTTAAATTTATTGTCCATGTAATAGTTTTACCATCAGGAGATAACTCTCCACTTTTATTCATAGACGAATATTCATTTACAAAATAAAATTCTTTTTCTACCTCGTCTGGTTCTTTATCAATTTTTACCTTAACTTTATTATTAGTTTCATCATAAGTAAATTTTCCTTTGTTAACAATAGGATTTAATTGACTAGAATCTATGCTAGCCGTATAAGTGATGGTAATTATTTCGTTAGCATTCATAGATGGAAATTTATATACAAATCCATTAGCTGTAATTTGACTTTCTATTGGTGCACTTGAATTACCAGTTATACTAACATCTTGATTAAATATTAGTGCACTACCATCCATTGTATCTGTAACAACAACATTTGTTAAAGCACCACCAGATGCCTTAACTGTAATAGTATAATTAATTGTATTAGTTTCAGGATTCCATGTTCCTGTTTTATTAAGTTCTAACTTACCAGTTGTTGGTTCATCAAATAAAAGATTTGCTACAACATCACTTGAAAATTCTATTTGGTTGTGATTTTGATCAAAAGAGCCACTGAAATCCATATTAAACTGAGCATTAGTTGCTTCAGCTAATCTTTGAAAATTAGGATCACTTGTATTCCATGTAAAAGTAACAACACCATTAGATATTGAATATGTATTTCCAGAGACTGTATAATTCTGACCGCCATCAGTAACTACTATGTCAACTTGACCACCATTAATTACAACATTTTCAAAACCAGTTGGTAATTGATATGTCATGCTTCCAGAATTAGGGAACTGAAGATTTTCTCCTTCGCTAAAATGAAGAGAAACATTATATCTAGTTCCAGGTACAAGGTGATATATATTACCCTCTTTAGGAGCATCTATTGTTACACCAGTAAGATAATCAGCCATATTTGTTGATGCTGAGTTTCTAAGAACAGGCGCACTCTTAACCACAGGTACGGAAGTAGGAACAACTTCACCAGTGTCACTTCCATCGCTTTCATTATTAACGTCTGTTGGTTCTTCCACAATAGTAACCTCTGTATTTCGACTTTCTATTTCATCATTTGAAGAATTATCTAAATTATTATTCTTTGATTCTTCAGTTGGTTCACTAGGTTCATTAGCTATAGCAGCCTCTGTATTATTACTTCTTGTATCACCAGAAGAATTATCTAAATTATTATTCTTTGATTCTTCAGTTGGTTCGCTAGGTTCATTGGCTATAGCAGCATCTATATTATTACTTTCTGTTTCACCATTTGAAGGATTATCTAAATTATTATTCTTTGATTCTTCAGTTGGTTCACTAAGAATATTAGTACCTATATCATCAGTAATGGGATTATCAATAGATTCATCAACTAAATCTTCTCCACCTGTTTTTTTATCTGAAACAGTTTCAACAATCTCTATTTGTTTACCTGATTCTTTTGTTTGATTAGAAGATAATTGTTTATCCGAATCTGGTGGTGCCTCTGGGGGCCTATCTAAATTTATATCTTCTTTCTCATCCAAAGATATATCACCTGATATCTCTTCACCATTTAAAGTTGAATAATCACCATTAGCTTTAACAGTAATATTTAAAAACATAACAAAAATTAATAACATTACTAGTAAAGTTCTTGAAACTTTCTTCATAAAAAATCATCTCCTATTTCAAAAAGCCTGGAATATACACTCCAAATCACTTTATTTGAGAATATACATTCCCACACATCTTATTAAAATACATTAAGATGCAATAAAAATCAAGTATTTATATAAAAAAATTTCAATATAATTTTTTGACGTTTTTCTTATATATAAAATGAATAAATAAAAAGAGTTAAACATATAAAATATTGCTTCACAATTCAAATAAAAAAAGTGTTCTTGCAAAACACTTCTTTTTTTCTATTTTTTATTTAAAACTATTTTATCCATACCACCCATGTATGGTCTTAAGACTTCTGGGATCGTAATCGTACCATCTTCTTGATAGTGATTTTCTAAGAATGCAATTAATCCACGTGGACTTGCTACAACTGTGTTATTTAAAGTGTGGACAAAATAAGTTCCTTTCTCACCTTTAGTTCTAATTCCTAATCTTCTTGCTTGAGCATCACCTAAAGTTGAACAACTTCCAACTTCAAAATACTTTTGTTGACGAGGACTCCAAGCTTCTACATCACATGACTTAACTTTAAGGTCAGCAAGATCACCTGAACAACATTCAAGAGTTCTAACAGGTATTTCTAAACTTCTAAAATAGTTAACTGATAATTGCCACATTTTGTTGTACCAATCCATAGAGTCTTCTGGCTTACATAGAACAACCATTTCTTGTTTTTCAAATTGATGAACACGGTATACTCCACGCTCTTCAATTCCATGAGCTCCAACTTCTTTACGGAAGCATGGAGAGTAACTTGTCATCGTAATTGGAAGACTATCTTCTTTAACAATTTGATCTTTAAATTTACCAATCATTGAATGTTCACTTGTACCGATTAAGTATAAATCTTCACCCTCAATTTTATACATCATATTTTCCATTTCAGCGAATGACATAACGCCATTAACAACATCAGAGTGAATCATAAATGGAGGGATGCAATAAGTGAATCCTGCATTGATCATGTAGTCTCTTGCATAGGCAATCATCGCTTCATGAAGACGTGCTGCATCACCAATAAGATAATAGAACCCATTACCACTTGTTCTTCCTGATGCATCTTTATCAAGACCGTTCATCATTTCTAAAATATCTCCATGGAATGGTATCTCATAATCAGGTACAACTGGTTCACCGAATTTTTCGATCTCAACATTTTCGGTATCATCTTTTCCAATTGGAACAGAATCATCAATGATGTTTGGTATCTTCATCATGATACCTTTAATCTCATCAGCAAGTTCACCTTCTCTATTTTCCTCTTTAGCAATCTCTTCGTTAATTTTATTAACTTCTTCTTTCTTGGCAAGTCCTTCTTCTTTTTTACCTTCTCTCATTAAGGCACCAATCTCAGCTGAAATTGTGTTTCTCTTGCTTCGAAGTTCATCTTGATTATTTTTTAATTTTCTAAACTCTTCATCTAGTTTAATTACTTCATCTACTAGAGGTAGTTTTTCATCTTGAAATTTCTTCTTAATATTTTCTTTTACTATATCTTTATTCTCTCTTACAAATTTAATGTCTAACATTTTCATTCTCCTTTAATTCATTTAATTTATTTTGTATTTTAGAATATGCTGGTGCATATCTTTTATTAACTCTTTCATAATCATTAACTGTTGGATTAACAATTCTTTTAATATCCATATTGTGTCTTAAGTCCGAGAGTTTAATATTCATTGCATGAACATTATTGCTATTTACAATACCATCGATATAAACTTGATAATCAGCTCCATGTGGTTTTGTTAGAATCTTTAATACATCAATTACTTCACTTGGAAAACCAATATCACTTAAGTCTTCAAAAGTAACATCTGTATCTTCTACAACATCATGCAAAAGCGCACAAACTTTTTCTAGATAATCATCTACTCCTCCATATACCTTTAGTAAATGAATTACATAAGGCATGCCACCTTTATCTACTTGATTATCAAATAATCTTGTTACAATCTCTAAACTTTTATAAATTAGATTATCATTATTTTTTAATAACTCATATTCTTCTTCACTAAAATATTCTTTTAACATACATCCTCCAAAATAAAAAAAGAATGGTACGTGAAGGAGTCTTAATAGACGGTACCATCCTTTTTATAACTTAATTTGATAACGGTCATCCCGGGATTTATTAAATCCTCTAGAAAGGAGATAAATAGGTTTTATTATAACTTTCCACCAAGTAGTTACTCTCTATAAATAAAATTACTATTATTATCTTTCTTATGATTTATTTTTTCTTATTAACATTTTGCATTTGTTTCATCATTTGATTTATTTGTTTTTGGTTTGGAGTTCTACCCATACCACTCATTAAAGCTTTAATCATTTCTTCATTAATAGGCGGATTCTTCATTAAATATCTTTCCATTACTTTTCTTGATACAAAGAAACCAATGACACCACCTGCAATTAAACCAATGACAATCATTAAAATATCATGCCACATAAAACCACTCCTTGTAATTAATATTTTACTATTTAATAATTTTTATTGCAACTTTTATTTTTTCATTATAGCGCGATAATATTCAACACCTGATACAACAGACATAACTGTTGCAAAGTAGATTAAGAATTCATCAACATGAACATTAATTAACTCAAATGGTATGTTGTAGAAAAACATTAATGATAAACCAGTCATCATAGCGAAGGTTTTAATCTTACCAGTGATACTAGCAGGAACTACAACTCCTTGTTTAGCTGAATGCATTCTTAAAGCATTAACTACTTCGTCACGGAAAATATAAATAACGGCAACTACTGGATGAATAAATCCATTAGCAGCAAAAATAATTAATACCGAATTAACTAATACTTTATCAGCAATCGCATCAAGCATTTTACCTGTATCAGTTACTAAGTTTCTTTTTCTTGCTAATCTTCCATCAATAAAATCTGTTAAAGCTGCTATGATAAATAACAAACCAGCTATTAAATATTTTAAATCTACTACGATTCCTCCAATATCAAATTTTGGAAATACAATACCTACACTATAAAAAGGAAAAAGTAGAAATATTATCAAGAACACTGTTAAAAAGATTCTCGATAATGTTATTTTATTTGGTAAATTCATATAAACCCTCCACAATGTTTAATTCTCTAACAATATCGTTCTTTGGTTTTACATTTTTTAATACTACATAAACTACAACCGCAATTAAAAGAAGTATGACGATTGCAAATATAATTGGTGCAACCTCATGTCGATTCATTTTTATTTTTGTATAAGGAGATGATACACGATCTTCTTCCTCACTATTTTCTTTTTTCTTTTCTTCCTTTATTTTTTTGATATCATCGATTGATATTTTAGAAGTTTTTTCAAATAAAAAATCGTTGAAGTCATCATCTATTTTTTCTTCATTTAAACCTAAGTATTTAGCATAAGTTTTTACTTTATCTTTTAATTCATAAATATCTTTAAAAGCTTTAGCATTACCGGCTTCAATACATTCAAGTTCAACTTCAGAAATATTTAAATCATGACTTGCTTCACTAATATCAACACCACTTTTTTTTCTAAGCTGTCGTAATTCTTCGCCAATCTCCTTCATTTTTCTTATATAAAAAAAATACTTTATAAGCCATGTTCTGTACCATTACTGGTGACAAACATTTATCTATCTTACGATCCCAAGGTCAGTTTGATTCCCTTCCTTAAGCTCCCCTACCAAAATTTGGGTTTCTCACTTGTGGGGTTTACTATGTTCCACTTCCTCCGTTTCCAGATTCTTCATCACTATAGCACTTTATGACTACTTTAACCATAGCAAAGCCTTAGGTCATTTCATCGCCGTTAACACGAGGTTACCCAGGGTTATTTTTTCCCCTGGCACAAACACTAAAAGCATCTCAGCTTTTGTGAGCATGGACTTTCCTCTATAACACTAGATTATAGCGTTTGTCAAAGTATTTTATTCTTCCTTTCCATAAACTATTTTTTCAAGTTGTGATAATCTTCTTAATACATCTAAATTATTAATACTTTCTTGTGGTCTACTATCAAGAGCTCCACGTAAATCACGTATTTCTTGTTTAAGACTAAGAATTTCATCACTCATTTTTTTGTTTTCTTCTTCTAATTCATCAATAATTTTGTCATAAGCTTGATAATCTTTAATTATGTCATCTAAATATTGATCGACTTCCTTCAAGCAAAAACCACGGGTATCTATTTTAAACTCTTTTTGTAAGATATCCTTTGGTGTATATTTAATCAAATTCTTATTCATTACAATCACCGTTCTTTCATTTATTATTTTAATGAATATAGTCCTTTTTGTCAATATAATTGGCCGTTATCAAAAGAAAAAATCAAACCATTTTGGTTTGATTATTTCACCATACTATTTCTTTTAAATTCGTAACTTAGAGCCCCTTCTGGTAATCTTACCTTACTATGATAATACACTCTTAAACGATTAGCTTTAGATCTTAATTCAGCAGGTGCATTTGGATCTCTATATACTTGATATGGCTCTCTTGAATATATTTCTTTCACATCATAATTTTCTTGGGTATGAAATTGTATTTCAAAAGGTATACCATCAGCTGTTTTTAAAACAACCGTTACTCCCTTACAATAATCTTCTTTCCATCTATTCTTAACTCTCACTAAAGTATAATCCATATCAAGAAGATCATTTAAAAAATTATCTAGATATTCAAAATGATTTTCAAATGGAAGAATAACCGTATAACGCAAAGTATCATATATTTGGTAAGTAGCTTTTACATAGTCACCACCAAATTTCTTCATTGTATCACCTAACAGTTTTTCTCTTAGACGGCTTACTGATTTAATACGATAATCAAAACCTTCAAAGTGACACCCATCCACCATACAACTTTTTAAATCATCACTTATTGATGGTTCATTATCTCTTGCTTGATCAAGAAGGTACTCTATACCAAATCGAACCATATATTCATCAATTGAATAACTTTTAGGACCTGATATTTCTTCTTCGAAATCATGCATAATGATATATGACTTAATTTCATCGTTATAATCTTTGATCTCTTTATCAGTTAATTTTAGTTCCATATATACTCCCCTTTAAATATAACATATTTTTCTATCTTTATAAAATCATTATTTATTAGAGATTTTATAAGTAGCAAAAGAACCTATTATCATTAAGATAATACCTATTATTAATTCAACTATTTTTATATCAACTTTAAATAAAGGTATAAGAATTGCAATAATACTTGCAAGAACAAAACCAATTACTCCAAAATATGTTTTTATTTCAAATTTCTTTAGTAAATATTCAATTAGTTTAGCAACTAAAACAATACCTACAATAATACCAACTCCAAAAGGAATTAATATTTTTAAATTATCCCATAAGTTATTAAATTTAGTTAAATTACTAATAGTATCAATAATTGGTTTATAATAGCCCATTAACATTAACATAAAACTACCACTAATACCAGGAATAATCATACTTGAGGCTGCAATCATACCAACTAAGAATAGTAATAATACTCCTTTAAAATTTAATGTAATCGTTACAACATTATCACCACTTTTTAATAAAGCAAATAAAAGAACTATTCCAAAGGTTAATAACATAATAATAATATTACTAACTTTTATATTATCTTTTACTTTACCCTTTTTTAATAATAATGGAATACCACCTAATACTAATCCCATAAAGAAAAGTGGTGTTGCAAGAGGAAAATGCTCTAATGAATATTTAATTAATTTACTAAATACAAGAACACCAGAAACTACTCCTATTCCAATAAATAAAATAAACTTCCAATTGTTTTTTAAATTCTTAAATGGATGACTAATAATATCAATAATCTCCTCATAGATACCTAAAGTTATCATAAGTGTTCCACCAGATACTCCAGGTATAATATTAGCAAGTGCTACAATTAATCCTTTAATAATTAAAATTATATTTTTCATAAAAACCTCTTTATTATTATATCAAAAAAGTTGAAAAGAAATAAACCTTTTCAACTTTTTAACATTATTATTAATCTAACGAAGTAATAATATGAGCACCAGATAAGCCATATTGTCCAAGATTATTACCAGTAACAAATTTCTTTTCAGATACAATTGCAGTATATACTGGAACTCCTTTATTTAGAGCTTTATCAACTAATTTTTTATTCCATTCATTACCTTTAAATGTATTTAATGCTTGTTGTTGTGTCTTACCTCTAAAAACAAATAAAACAAGAATACAATTATATTTAATGGCATAATCAACATGAGATGAACTAATATTACCACTGGCATCACTAACAACATGAGCTACCATAATTTTTTTATCTCTATCCCTAATCTTAGGTATTACATTAGAAGCTGTACAATTAATAATTGTTCTTTTCTTTGTATCACTATCTAATGAAGCTAAGAAATAATCAAGGTATGTATTATATTTTTTATTTGGATACTTATCCAAGATATTACTTCTAACCGTAATATATAATAATTTATCTTTATGTTGATTCATTATTTTTACATAATCATCTAAGAATGCTACCGTATTACCATTAGCATATTTTAGTTTTTTTATTTGACTCTTGGCCAACTTATTAATTGGCATTGTATTTTTATTGTTCTTATCATAATTAATTATTTTACATCCTGATAAATCTTTATTTTTTTTGATATCACAATTTAAAGTAAATCCTGCATCATGACATAATACTAAATATCCATCTTCAGTTGGTTGTAAATCTACTTTAAGTGAATTAAACTTTTTATTTTGAACAACATATTTAATATGTTCCAAAGAATTTATCTTTTTTCCAGAATCTTTTATACTTGAATACGCAATATGATTAAAGTTAGCTACCACTTCATATGATGCTTTTTTCGTTTTATAATTCTTATCATTAATCGTTGCCGTAATAGTAGTTTTACCAACACCAACTAATTTAACAGTACCATCTTTATCAACTATCGCTACTTTTTTATTAGATGATGAATAGGTAATATTAGTATTCTTTCCTGTATTAGTTAATGTATTTTTAAACGGTCTTTCCCCAACTATTTTAGTTACTGTTTTTTTATTATATTTTATTTCATATTTTTCATTGCTTTGATTAGCTACTACTTTTACAGTACATGTTGATGTTTTACCATTACTACTTGTAACAGTTATAGTTGCTGTTCCTTCTTTTATGCCAACGACAGTTCCATTTTTATCAATTGTTGCAACATTTTTATTACTTGTCTTTAATGTAACTTTTTTATTAGTGGTATTAGTTGGATTATAATTAATAGTTAGAGTAAATGAATCTCCTACTTTTATTTCTTTACTACTAGGACTTAAACTAATACTTTTTAATTCAATATTAGTATTTTGATTGTTGTTATTATTTGAACTATTATTGTTTTGATTATTATCATTACTATTACTGTTATTACTATTATTATTAGTATTATTATTTTCTTCATTATTAGTATTGTTATTAATATATGTATTATCTGTATTACTAATAATTAGATAACCAATAACACCAAGTATTAAGACAATAATGATAATACCTGGTAGTAAACTAGTTTTATTACTCTTACTATTCATACACTACTCCTATTATAATGATAACATAAATAATATATATGATTATGTTTCATAAATTAAATTAATTGTCTAATTTACAAAAAAAGAAAGTATAAACTTTCTTTTTATTTAACAACGATATTAACTAATTTATTAGGAACTACAATTTCTTTAACAACTTCATGTCCATCTAAATAGTTTTTAACATTATCTATTTTTTTAGCTAAATCTAACATTTCTTCTTTAGTAGTACTTGTAGATACTTCCATCTTACCACGTACTTTACCATTTACTTGAACAACCATTTCATATGTATCATCTTTTGTTAAATCATCATCATATGTTGGCCAAGTAGAATTAGCAATAGAATCATTATGACCAAGTTTTTCCCATAACTCTTCAGTTATATGTGGACAAACAGGATTAAATAATTGTAAGAAACCTTCCATATATTTCTTTGTTAATACTTTTTCTTTATAACATGCGTTTATGAAAATCATTAATTGACTAATAGCCGTATTAATAGAAATATTTTCATAATCATTAGTTACCTTCTTAACTGTTTGATGATAAACTTTCTCTAAGTTTTTATTATCTTCATCAGTTATTTCATTTTCAGTAAATAATCTATAAACCCTTTCAATGAATCTACGACTTCCTCTTACACCTTCACTATTCCATGGTTTATCAGCTTCCAAAGGACCCATGAACATCTCGTACATACGAAGAGTATCAGCACCAAATTCATTAACAATATCACTTGGGTTAACTACATACTCTGGGAAACGTTTACCCATTTTAATACCATTAGAACCAAGGATCATTCCTTGATGAACTAATTTCTTAAATGGTTCAGCTACAGGTACTAATCCTTTATCATATAGATAATTATTCCACATACGTGAATATAGTAAGTGACCTACTGCATGTTCTGGTCCACCAATATATAGGTCTACTGGTAACCAATGTTTCATAAGTTCATAGTCACAGAATTCTTTATCATTATCTGGATCAATATATCTTAAGAAATACCAACTAGATCCAGCTGAACCTGGCATTGTATTAGTTTCCCTAACACCATGTTCTCCATTAATTTCTACATTCTTCCACTCTTCTGCATTTTCAAGAGGAGCAAGTCCATTATGACCTTTATAATCATCCATAACTGGTAAAACTAATGGAAGTTCATCATCAGATAAAGCAACACAATCACCATTATCCATATGAACAATTGGTACTGGTTCTCCCCAATATCTTTGACGAGCAAATATCCATTCACGTAATCTATAATTTATTTTCTTAGAACCAATTCCTTTTTCTTCTAAGAATTCAATCATTTTATTAATTGCATCTTCTTTATTCATACCATCTAAGAATCCTGAATTAATATGAACGCCATCTTGAGTCCATGCTTCCTTACTTATATCTCCACCTTCAAGTACTTGAATAATAGGAATATCAAACTTTTTAGCGAACTCATAATCACGATCATCATGAGCAGGTACTGCCATAATAGCACCTGTTCCATAAGTCATAAGAACATAATCACTTATCCAAATAGGAATCTTTGTATCATTAACAGGATTAATAGCATAAGCACCAGTAAAGACACCAGTTTTATCCTTATTAAGTTCTGTCCTTTCAAGATCACTCTTACTCTTACATTCTTCTTGATAAGCTTCTACTTCTTTTCTCTTATCTTCAGTTACTATTTTATTAACTAATGGATGTTCAGGAGATAATACACAATATGTTGCTCCAAATAAAGTATCACAACGAGTCGTAAAGACAGTAAAATCATAATCAGAGTCAGCTATCTTAAATGTTACTTCTGCACCAATGCTTTTACCTATCCAGTTTCTTTGCATTTCTTTTGTTGATTCTGGCCAATCAAGAGATTCAAGTCCATCCAAAAGTCTTTCAGCATATTTAGGAATATCGATAACCCATTGTCTCATATTACGACGAACTACTGGGAATCCTCCTCTTTCACTCTTACCATCAATAACTTCATCATTAGAAAGAACCGTTCCTAATTCTTCGCACCAGTTAACAGGCATTTCTATTAATTTAGCATAACCATCTTGGAATAATTGTTTAAAAATCCATTGAGTCCATTTGTAATACTTAGGATCACTTGTAGCAATTTCTCTATCCCAATCATATGAAAAACCTAATGACTTTAATTGTGTTCTAAAAGTCTTTATATTTTCTTCAGTGAAAATTACTGGATTATTACCTGTTTTAATTGCATATTGTTCTGCAGGTAAGCCAAAAGAATCATATCCCATTGGATGAAGAACGTTATATCCTTGCATCTTTTTCATACGAGAAAGAACATCAGTTGCTGTATAACCTTCAGGATGACCAGCATGTAATCCTACTCCACTTGGATATGGGAACATATCAAGAGCATAAAACTTTGGTTTACTAAAATCTTTAATATCGGTTTTAAAAGTTTTATTCTTTTCCCAATATTCTTGCCATTTCTTTTCAATTTCTAAATGATCGTACATAATAATACCTCCATAAATTAAAAAAGAATTCTACTTATAGGAGCGATATACGCGGTACCATCCTACTTAATAGAATTCTATTATCTCTTATTACTATAACGGGTTTCCCGGTTCAATCAAGAAACAAGTTCAATTACTACATCTATCTATTTCCATCAACCATAGACTTTCTATAAAACTTTATAATTTACTACTTTTCCATCAACTTGAATAAAATAATATTAACATCAAAGCTTTATAAAGTCAATATTTTTAATCACTACAAGCAAATGCAAATAAATTACCATTAACAAAATTTACATAACCATGACCTGATCCTTGGGCACTACCAGGATTAACAATCGTAAAATAACTACCAAAAGTATTTATTAAAGAAGTATTATTAGATACAAGCGTTACATTTTTTCCTGCTCCATCGTTTTTAAGAGCAGTTAGAGTCTCTCTTGTTCTTTCTTCTTGACTATCACCTTTAGGTGAATAAACATATATCGTTTTATTTTTTAATCTTGATGTATGTGATAATTCAACTCTAGCATGAATGATAAATAAACGATTATAATTACCATTAACCATTGCGCCACCAGCAGCTGGTCCTCCTAAGGAATAACCGGCTACAGAATTTTTCTTTCCACTTCTTTGTTTAGTAATTGCTTTAACGAAATTCGTTGCATTAATAGCATCCTGATAATGATAACTACCTGTTGTTGATACGAGAATAATTATTCCACTAGATTTAATCATACTTGTATTACGATCGATTGCAGAGAACATTCCTCCCATATTACGTTCACCAGTACCACCTAGAAAAGCTAATGTATTAACATTTGATAAATCAACACCTCGTGGATAATAAATACGTATTAGTGATGATCTACCATTATAAACTAGATTACTAGTTGATATGTAATAAGAATAACCAGCATAACTATAAACATTACCAGACATTGTACCTGTACCACTATTAGCAAGATTTTGAAAGAAACTTGCATCCGCTCTTACAGGACTAACTGTCTTACTATCACTATATCCCCAAACACCACCTACAGAAACTGGTGGGTCTCCTCCTGGTGGATCTGATGGAGGTGTTGTTGATGGTTTAGTAACTGTTATATTAACAGATCTAGTAAAATTACCAGCAGAAATAGTTACTAATGAATTACCAGCAGAAACTGCTTTTACTAAACCACTATCACTTACCGTTACATGATTATTATTACTTTTATAAGTTAACTTAACACCTGAATTAACTGGTATTGTCTCTGCTTGAATTTGTGAAGTTTGTCCAACTTTTAATTTTAAAACACCAGCTGACTTTAAATTAATACCAGATAATTTAGGGTTAACAGTAACCGTTATATTAGCTCTTAAAGTATTATTAATAATTAAAGTAATACCAACAGTACCTTCTTTAATGCCTCTTACATTTCCATTATTATCAACGGTAGCAACAGATGGATCAGCTGTTATCCATTTAATACTTGTTATTTCAGCATTACTTGGTTCAACACGATATTCTATCTTTTTATATTCATCAACTCTAAGACTAACTTTTCCACTTGTTACAACAAGTTTTTCTACTTTTGGTTTAGTCGGTGAATCAGAACCCTTTGTAACCGTTATATTAGTACTTGCACTTTTACCATTACTTGTTCTTACAGTAACAGTTACATGACCATCTTTAATAGCAGTTACTAAACCATTATTATTAACCGTTAAAACATTACTATTACTTGTTTCCCAAGTAAGATTTTTATTGGTTGCATTACTTGGAGTAATTATCGCACTTAATCTTCTAGTTTCTCCAATTCGCATATTAATATTAGATTCAATTATTTCAACACTATCTACTTCAATAGTATTTATATATACTTCAACAATACATTCATCATATATTTCACTATTACCATCAATATAAGCAGTTATCTTAGTCTTACCAACATTAACACCTGTTACATAACCTGTATTTTCATTAACAGTTGCAATACTAGTATTATCACTTTTATATTTAACCTTATTACTTGAACTATTAATTGATAATTGTATGCTATTATTCTTCTCTAACCTAACATTCTTCTCCGTAAAAGAAATTGTATCAGTTTTATTTCTAGAAGTAGGAATAATATTAAAAGCAAATAATCCAATAATTATAATAGCAACTATAAATATATATGGAACAATATTTAAAATAGATTTTAAAGTCTTATTATCCATAATCATACTCCTATAATCATTATACATTATTATTTCTTATAATTTATATCTATTATTATAAAAATAATCGCTTTACATTATAAAAACACATGTATCATTCATTAAATACATGTGTTCTAACTAAATTGTTCTAAAGTAATATTATCAAGTTCTACTAATCTTGTTAATAAAACTAATCTTTGATTACGATCATTATTATCACAAGTTGATAATAATAATAATTTATCATTTGAACTATATTCTATATTATTTATAAATATAGATTTCTCTTTATAATAATTTAATAACTCTTCGGAAGAATCATTTTTATTAAAAAGTAAATTATAGGGAATATTATCATTTACATTAATAATAGAATATGTGATAACCTCTATTTTATATTTTCTATCAGGTAATGTTAGAACACCTAAAAGATGATCATTAAAGTATTCATTATCATCATATTTAGCTATATCAGAAAACATTCCGCCTACAGATAAATTATGACCATATAAAATATTGTAGTCATTAGAAAAGTCACTATCATTACGATAGTCTAAAAAAATACTTCCAGCATAATTATATTCTTTTTTATAATCTAGATTTAAATATGTTTGATTATTAGTAGTTTGTAAAATAGGATAATCAATTGTTGTATTAGATATTTTAATCCAACCAATTATATCACTATTAATACTTTTTACATCTTCAAAAGTCATATTTGATTTTGCTTCACGAATTTTCTTTAAATCATCACTAAATGTTACTTTTTCATATATTTGATATGCATCATATACTCCGTATATACCAATTGATAAGATTGTAAGAGTAAATATTATAATGAAAAGATTTATTATTTTATCTATTACTTTCAATACTTTGTTGATCATATTTTCTTCTCTTTCCCAAAATAATAATTATAAACGCAATTGATAAAATTAAAAGCACTATTGGTAAACGATATATATTTTTATCTGTTTTTGGAATATCTATAATTATTTCGTCATTAACATTTTTATAAGCAAACTTTACCGGTTTCTTTTCATTATCACTTAAATCAGTTCCAAATAAAAGAATATTCTTTATTATATTACCTTCACTATCATATACTGCTTGTACATATATTTCATATTTTTTATTTGTTAAATTATAGTCAGCTTCATTACTTATATTCTCTTCCTCTATAATATATTTATATAATCCTACATCGTTATAAACTGTATCATTAAAATCTATATAAATATTTTTATCAACTTTTTGGTCTACAATCCTATCGTTTTTATTAATAATTAATGTAAGATTTGTTGGCTCATTAGTTGCTGTAGTTAAATTAGATGGATCTGGAATTATTACGTAATCAACTGTTAAATCTGTTGGTTCTTTTATATTGCTAACTGAGCACTCTACCTTAATTTGATCACTTGCGAAACATATTAATGGAGAGAGAAAAAGAGTGATTAATATAAATATCGTCACTTTATATTTTTCTATTAAATTTATAAACATATTAATCACTCCTTATTAGAAATTTCTTATTTGCAATTTTACCATAACAGTACCATTAATATTATTAATATTAACAGCACCAAATTCGCGTGAGTCACTTGTTACTAAGCGATAATCATTTATTAAGAAAACTTCATTATTCTTAACAGTATAGGGATATTTAACCTCACTATTTATAGCTTTTACTGTACTGTAAAAACTTTCTTTTTCTTCACTAGCTTCATTTATTAATACAAAACCATCATCAGTTATATTAACAACATCGCCTTCAAGAGCTAATATGCGATATATACCCTTTTTACCATTAATATCTACGGATACTACATCACCGCGCATATACTTTTTGTTTAAACGATAATAAAGAACTAATGACCCTTCCTTAATCGATGGATTCATATTAGCATTTCGGACAATTTGAATACCAAAAATATGAAAGAATAAAATATAGAATACTAAAACAATCAAACATATTTTAATTGATAGATATATCAAATTCCTTTTAAGCTTTTTTCGTGAATCTAATTTTTCTAGATCAATTGAATTATTAACGACATTATCATTTACTGGATTAAAAGTGTTAACATCTTCATTCATAATTACGCATTAACTTTTTTTCTAATTAATAATCCACTACCAACAGCGATAAATATTAATCCAATAAATGGTAGAATATTTAAAATAATACCTGTTGGAGATACTGATTCACGAACGTTTTGATAACTAACACTATTTTTAGATGCATCATTTGATAAAGTCTTTTGTGCTGTTACCTTACTATCTGTAGTTGAACTATCAATATATGTTTTATAATTTGTGGCTCCTAATTCTGTAACTTTATATTTCCATCCACTATCTAATCCACTAATAGTTGCAGTTTCTCCATGTTTTAAAGTAACAGTTACTTTATTATTTGAAGAACTTATAGTTTGAGTTCCACTAGCATCACCTGAAAGAGTTAAAGTTCTACTTTCAGTAATTGCATTACCATCATAATCTTTTATTTCAACTTCAAAATTAAAATCTTCATTTTGATTACCTAAATCACCTGAAACGGTTTTAGATAAAGTTAGACTGGCTGTTGGTTGATCAACAAATTCGTATGGTCCTTTTTTACCATCATCAGCAGCACCTTGTTGCATAATAGTCCAAAATTGAGATGGAGAATTACTAGAATTCATTCTAGACAACACAGCTATACGATAAGTTTTATTTGACTCAGTTTCCTTAAGTTCAAAATAATAATCTCCAAGTGTAGCAAAGTAAGATCCATCAGATCCGCCTTCTGCTAAACTCTCTAAATTCCAAGTTGCGCTTACTACAATTTCACCTTCAGCATTTGGTGTATTACTTGTTGTAACATTAAGCGTATAATTCTTAGCTTGACCGCCATATGTAACACAGTTTTGAACTCCTTCAAGTGTATTACAATTAATAGGCGTTAATGTATAATGGTAACTATTCGATACCGCTGTATCTGCATGAACAATTTGCTTTGTAATTGTAATTGAGTGAAACTCATCATCTGCTTTTACTGTCATTGTAAAAGCAAACATTAAAATTAGCATAAATAATACTTTTTCTATTTTTTTCATAATTAATACCTCTCTTTTTTTTGTTTTTAATTTTTTATTTTCTTTTATATAAACAATCACATCTTAACACCACCAGTTTTTCTTTTTATAAATCCCATTATTACAAAGGTTGTAATTGCAATAATAATTAATAACAAGTAGTATATAATATTAAATTTATTTCCCGTTGGAACATCCATTTCAAGTGAATTGTTAAAAACATATGAAGCACCTGCGGCATTTCCAGAAATGCTACATCCTCCATAACCACTTGTTGCTTCAATAGAATCTGAATCTAATAATGCAACAGCATTACATGTATACTTTCCACCATCCTCAGATAGCTCAAATATAACACCAGATAACATCTTCAAACTAATATGGTCATGATTACCTATATTCTTTATAGAAATAATATGATTTTCTTCATCAACTTCCGTGTCAATCCAAAGATTACCATTAACTAAAACACGAGGTGTGTAAGAAGGATAACTATCATCAGGATTACTATATTGTAAAGTAAAATCAAATTTACTATTTAAATTTCCACCCGAACCAGAAATAGTTTTTTCAATATTAATATCCGCCATTTTATAATTCTTATAAATTATTTCAATCGGAGATGATCCTGAATCAGATACTACAATTTGATCAGTAATCTTATATTCCTCATTACTTATATTAGTAGTAGCTGAATTATGGTCACAATCTATTTCTGCATAATAATTACCAAAGTCTTCCTCACCAAAGATTTCAATTATTTTATAATTTGCTGAAGCAGTATAGAAAGTAAAAGATTCCCCATCTCTTAATGCTACTCTAAACTTTATTGTATCACCAAGAATATTATTATCATCGAATCTAATGAAATTTCCTATATGATAGTCATCAATATTAAGTAATGGTAAACTAGTACTTGAATTTGCAGCATCAAGTTCATTTTGAAAAACAAGATACTTATTGTATCGAGTTACTAGTTCTGAAGCACCATTTGGTTGTACATATATTTCATAATAAAATATTTCATTTGTATCGCCAGAATGAAGCTCTTTTCTTAAAGTTACTTCTTGATATTTATACAATTCATTAGTTATTTCAATTGAATTTAAATAACCACTAAAGGTTTCACCAGTATCTTGATTGATTAGTTTATCATTAATCTCTATATCTCGTATAGTTGATATATAATTTGAACTATAATTTCCATTGCTCGTAAATTGACCACTACGATTATAATAACCTATTTCTTCAACACTATATTGACTTGAATCATTACCGTAATTAAATTTAAACTTTGGTATAACTTGAGTTAATCCTCCACCATTTATCCTTTCAGCATTTTGTCTTTCATAAATTCTTATACTAGCGTCATCAAAAATTTCTATATTAAATCTATCTCCACTATTCATCGTTGTAATAATAGTCAACTCTTTAGGAGAAAGTGAAATAACACGATATTCAATGCCTGAAATGTTAATAGTATCATTTTCAAATTCATGGGATGAACTTTCAGGTAGTGTTAATTTAAAATAAATTTCAAAAGGTCCTTGTAAATCAACACCATCAGGAATACTTTTTGATATCGTAACAGTTTTAGTTTCAGGAGCCGTTCCTGTTATTATAAAATAAGGATTTCTTTCTTGATAATAACTAGTATTTACACCATTTGGCATAACAATCGGTTCAAAGCCTGGATTTGGAGAATCATTGTTAATATAAATAAAATACCTTTCTTCTGGAAAATATTTGTTACCATCAGAATCAGAATAATAAGGCTCTGGAACATAAACATAAATAATATTACCTGGTTTGGATAAATCATCTTCAGTTAATCCCCTTTGATAAACTCTATATGTACCCGGTTCATCCACCAAAAAAATAGTTTTCATATATGATGTTGTTTCTTCCCCCACCATAGTCCAATCATCATCACTAGGTCTAGGTCCAATGCGTTCACTACGCTTTTCTATAACAAAGTCATAATATTGATTATTATTTCCAGAAGGATAAACATAATTTACTTCCCCACTTTGCAAATATGAAACTATTAAATCAATTTGAATGCCAACACCTAATTCTTTTTTATTTCCAAAACAAACATTACTATTGTCTTCCATATTTAATGTATTGCATATTACTTGATGTAATACAGAACTATTTCTATTGTTTACTGTTGCATTTGGGGCAATAATAATTCCACCAAAAGAAGATAAAATATCAATATTCCCACTTCCATTATAATTAAAAATTACATTATAATTAATATCAGGACTGTTTGTAATTAAACCAAATCTAGTAAGTGAAGAATCAATGTTGAAAACAACAGTTTTATTATTAGGAATATTTGATAAATCAACATTAAATACATTTCCATCTGCTCCACTAAGATGAGAAGCATTTAAATCAACATAATATGTATCAGTATCTAAGTTTTCAAAGCCACTAATCGTTAATAAACCTTCACTAACTACAACACTTGGTTTAAAACTACTAGGTGCATTATATAAGTAATTAGACATATCACTTATATATGTGTGAGCATTTTCAAATGTTGTTGTATATGATGAATAATTAGAAACAGTATGTACATTTTCCACAGTATTAGTTACATTTATCAACTGTGACGGAATATAAAAATTAGCTGGAACAGATCCACTCATATCAGTAAGAGCGACGTTGGAAACTGGCCCCCATGCCCATGGTGTATCTGTCGAAACATAAAAATCCGTATATGGTTGAACGATACTAATATCTACATTTATAGAAGAATTAACCCAAGAATCATTATTAATATTTAATTTATTTGTCGCAAAATTTGATGATACAGTTGCATTATTAGGAATATTTATCGAATCGTAAGCAAATATACCATAATTTTGAAGATCACCCATAATGCGCTTATAGTTCATTATTTTATATGGACTATCAATCGTATCCATATCTACATCTCGAGCCAATATATTAATTGGTATTATTATAAATAAAATGATTAATGATAAAAAATAATACTTTTTATTCATAATACTCTCCTCTATCCTTAATTTAATTATATTATAATTAAAAATAACAATCTATAACTTGCAATTAGCAAAAGTAAATTTTACACTTCATTTTACACACGTTTACACAGCACTGTTAACAAGCAAACGTAAAATAATTGTTTTCAAAATATACTATTTGTGCTATAATATATGTGTTTTGAGAGGGGTATTATGAAAAAATACTTAAATTTAGTAAAAAAGGATTTAAAAAGATTTATTGCTTTTTTAAAAACATATTATCATAATAATAAAACATTTATTCTCTATATATTAATATCACTATTTATAATGTTTTTATTAAGAGTATTTACAACACATGTTTATTTAACTTTATATCCTGTATTTGTTGATACTTTTATGATAATTCTATTAGGATCATTTAACTTCTTTTTTAAAACACATAAAAAAAGATTTATTTACTTATTATGCATGCTTTCATTTCATTCTTTAGTATGTGTTATTGATGCTGTTTACTATACTTATTATGCATCATTTAGTTCTGTATCCGAAATATCATCATTAGGACAAGTTAAAACGGTTAAAGAAGCTTTCTTTGAACATTTAAATCCACTACAATTTATTTATTTCTTAGCACCTATTATTTTCTTTATTATTTATAAAAAGATAAAAAAGAATTTACCTGATATTAAGAAAGGTAAAAAGTATCTAAGAAAGAAATTTTGGAAAACATTACTTGTTGGATTAATAATTGCATCTCCATCTTTTATAACCGCTAATAGAAATGATTATAGTAGATTATATAAACAATGGAATCGACCATATGTTGTTAATCGTTTTGGATTATCTTTATATCATGCTATGGATTTATATAATTTTGTTTCATCTAATATTTCATCAGTTTTTGGTCTTGATAATGCCTTATATGAAACTCAAGAATTTTATAAAACAAATACTGATTATAAAGAAACTAATAAATACACAGGAATGTTTGAAGGATAT
>JAEEZO010000070.1 GCA_016291895.1 Caryophanales bacterium | reverse complement strand
TGTTGCTTTTCCTTGATAAGTTACTTTTATTACTTTTTCACCAAGTGAATGATTATCAAAACCTGTTACTTTAACATCTTTATTTTTTAAATCTATTATACTTGATGTATTATCTTCAAAATAAACTTTAATTTTACCACCATCTAAATTTAATTCTTCTTTGTCTTGTTCATATTCTAATTTTGATGGTAACTTATTCATTTCAATTTTTATTACTTGATTAATTACTATGGATGGACGAAGAATTACAAAATAATCTTTATCAAATAATGTTTCATAATTTGCAATAGTAAGAATTCGATCTTTTTCTTTATCAGGGATTTCATTATATTTGTTATATAAATGTTTAATATATCCATTTGTACCATATACATTTTTATAATACTGGTAAGTAAATTCATTTCTTTCATTTTCTTTATTAGGATAATTAACACCAACAAATTTACCATTTAAATAGATATACGCATAATAACCATTTTCCTTAGTATGAATATTATAATCTTCAGTAACAAATGTATTACCATCTAAAGTTTCTTTATAATTAACATAATATATTAATATGTCTCCATCAACTAAATCTTTACTATTAATGAATCTTTTCCTTATATCAGAGGCTGTCCATGTTTTAGGAATTACTACTCGATCATTTTTTAAATAATTATACATAAACATTATTGCGCTCCAATAATTATTTAAAATCATCTTTTTATAAACTTTTGTTTTATTATTCATTTTGGAATTAAAATCAACAATCATCGTTTTCTTACCTGTTTTACTATCAACATTTTCATATCTAACAAACAAATCTAAGAAATCAAATGATGCAAAATGATAATTTTTTCCTGTTGCACATTTATAAACATGATCTACTAAAACTAATCCTGTTAAATTCTTTTTAATGCCTTCATCATAACAGTTTTTATAACTATAATTCTTTTTCTTCGAAGGTAATATCATATTACTAACAGTACCTGTTGGAATATAAGAATTTTTTACATTTTCAAAACTACCATAAAATTTTCCTGTTGCTTTTATTTCTTTACCAACTTTATTCTTTACTTTTACAGAATACTTAATTGTTTTTGATTGACCTACTTCTAAACCATTAACAATACATGTTATTTCTTTTCCTTTAATGGTACAATCACTACTTTTAAAATTACCAACTAATTCTGGATTAATTTCTTCCTTGATTGTAAATTTTTCATATTTAATACTATCTTTACCTTTATTAGTTGCATTACTTCTATTCGTTATTTTAATTGAATAAGTAAGAGTATCATTTGGATAAACACCATTATTATCCATTTTATCTACTGTCTTTTCAATTATCATTCCCGGATATTTCGTTCTTAAAAAACTTCTTGCATATGCTTCTGATGTAATATCATAATTAAATATTGTTTTACCATTATCGTTATAATATGGTCTAATTATCATACATTCTTCATCTTTAGCACATGTAATTTTTCCATTTGCAACCATTCTTGTAGATTCACTTAAATACGCTAATTGAATTGTTCCTTCAATATCAATATTAATAACATCATTTTTTATTGGCTTTTTATAAATATATTTAAGATTTCTTACTCCATATAATCTTGATGGTATTACCGCATAACCTGTTGAATTTAATAATGCTGCATCAATTACTTTCCCACTACTATCTTTTACTAGACTATATACAACTGCGTAATGTCCAGCATTTGTTTCTGATTTCCATTCAATAATATCGCCTGGTTGTAAGAGCTTTACGAAACTAGAAAAATTATAATTGTTTTTATATATATATTTTCCTGCATTCAGTTTAGCTGTTTTTTTACTTTGATAAAATAGTAAGAAATGTCCGTCTCGATAACTAGCGTATTTACTATCATTTTCTTTACCTTTTATATATTTATTATAATAATCTCTTGCTTGATTAAGTCCATTCATCAATGAGGTTATTGGGTGTTTACTCTCTTTATTCATATGAAATGCTTCATATAAAACATTGTAATAATAGTTAACACAGTTATGATATTGCCTATCCTGACTTGTAGCATCCTCAGGAGGCATTCCTGGTGTCATTATTCTACTAGCGCTATACTGTATGTTTTCACCACGCAAATAATAGTCTTTCATAACTTCTTTCATAACTTTTTGCGTTGTAGAAAAATAATAAGATGTTTTAGTACCAGCTTCTATTTCTTTAGCTCTAACGGAAAATATAATTAGAAAATAAGTTAAAACAATAATTATTTTTTTCATCATACTCTCCTATATTAAAATTATAACATAAAAAAGAGTATTTCTACTCTTTTCCTTCTTTCTTTAATTCATTTAAATAATCAAAATATGTATTAGCATTTAAAGCCATACCCATCGTAAAGACATACGACAATAAATAGAACCAGAAAAGGACAATTACAACGTTTGCTAAACTTCCATAGAAGATATTATACGTATTTATATTATTTAAATAAATTGCATAAACTCTTGTAATTATAATCCAACTAACGGTTGTAAATAATGCACCTTTATTAGTAAATCTACTTCTAATTGTGGCATCAGGAGCCATTGTATAAATAATTTTAACTCCATTAAAAATCAATAAGAATGATAATGGGTATTTTAATATAATAAATATTTGAATTATTAAATTAATTACATCTCCAGGATATTTAGCTTTAATTGAATTTAAAACTAAATCACCAAATGCTGGGATTACTGCAGTCAAAACAATAACAATCATTAAGATAATTGTCATAATAAATGATTTTATTGCTTGCTTTACAGCATTTCGTTCAGTAATTTTATATATAACATCACTTGTTACAATAATAGCCTTACATCCACTTGATGAAAAGAATAAACTTATTGCAACAAATAAGAAAATGTTATAACCTGTTGAATCAGTATCTAAAAGTGATTTAAAGATTGCTGAAACTCCAGATGGTAAATTCTTTAAACTATTAGCAAATTCTTTAGTAATAAAACTTGATCCTATTAAGGCAATTAATGGTAACATTGCAAATACGGAAACAACCAAAAAGAAAGCAAGTTGTCCTGGAAGGATTTGCATTTCTTCTAGTCTTAGAATTTTATAAATACTTTTAAACCATTTTTTTAGTCTTTTCATAAAATCCTCTATTTATTGCTTTCTTTATCACTTTCCATATCAAGAGTTGCTTCATTGATGGCATCATCAATTGTCTTGATATTATCTGTTATCATACTATAACCAATAGCAGCACCAAAGCCATATGGTAAATCTTTAAGTGATTTAGATAATTTCTTTGTATATACTTCAACTTGATTTTCATTATAACCAATCATATATATTAAGAATTCATTACCATCACTTCTTATTATTTCAGAATTTTCAAGTTGAGCATTAACAAGAATAGACGCTGCTTTAACTATTAAGTTATCTCCCTTTTCACGTCCATAATTATCATTAACATACTTAGTATTATTAAGGTCAATAATAACAATTGCTTGTGGATATGTTTTATTTTCATTCCATTTAGGAATATTTAAATTCAAATAATTACGATTCTTCAATGAGGTTAACATATCAGTAAATTTCTTACGATCATCACGTTTTAAGATATTAATACGATGTTTATTCTTAATTAATAATAGAATACCTACAACAATAATAATTGGAACCAAGATAATTCCTAATATTATTAGATATAATTCTTCGAATGAAACATTACTGAATATACTATCATCAAATGATTTGTAAGCTTCTCT
>JAEEZO010000069.1 GCA_016291895.1 Caryophanales bacterium | reverse complement strand
TTAAAGGTGGAGATGCATCTCTTAAATTAACTAATCCAGATAATATCTTAGAAACAGGTGTTGATATTTATGCTAGTCCTCCAGGCAAGAGTCTAAAAACGATTACGTTACTTTCTGGTGGTGAAAAGACTTTAACGGCAATAAGTTTATTATTTGCAATTCTTAATATAAGAACAGTACCATTCTGTATCTTTGATGAAGTTGAAGCTGCCTTAGATGAGGCTAATGTTGATATCTTTGGTCATTACCTAAATAATTATCGTGATGTTACACAATTTTTACTTATAACTCATAAAAAGAGAACAATGGAATATGCTAAGACTCTTCATGGTATTACAATGCAAGAATCTGGTGTTTCTAAACTAGTTAGTGTTAAATTAGAAAATCAAGAGTAATCTTGATTTTTTTATGCTTAAATGTTAAGATATTCCCCCAGAGGTTTAGATGGAAACAATAGTTAAGAAAATTAATAAAAACGAAATAATTGATCAAGAAGATTTTCGTAATCTAGCATTATTCTTTTGTGAAGATAAAGGCTTTCCTTATTTATTAAAAGATGTTTCTTTTGATGATACTTTTTATGATATCGCCGCATATAGACCACGAAGTAGAGTATTAGTATTTAATTTTGATAAAGTGGAAGATCTTGCAATTAAGTCTACAAAATCTCTTCAAGATATTTATGATATTCCTGATGAATCTTTAAACCCTTTTTTAAACTTTAATCTTTTATATGTTATTTATCATGAATTAAGACATATTGAACAAGATTATGATAGAGATTGTAACGTTAATAATAATCTAGCTTTTTCATATTTGTATGATATCTCTACAATAGCGGGAAGAGATCAAGCTATTTATACAAAATTTCATGATTTGTTTCCTATTGAAATAGATGCTAATAATTATGGTTTTATTTATAGTTATTTGATGCTTTTAAAGTCAGATATTTCATTAAGACAAAAAAAGATTTTCTTATTACAAGTTTATAATAGTATTTTACATCAATATAAATTAGAGAATAAAAAACTTATTTCACCAATTGAAATGTTTAGTGAAAAAGTAGGGTGTATTAATTTAGAATATTTATTTAGATTAATAAAAAAAAGTAAAATTGATTCTTGTGATAAATTAATTCATGGATTACCTGTTAGTAAATATGAACATTATAAATTATATGTAAAGAAAAATAAAACATTAAAAACAATTAATAGATGATTTTTATAAATATGTGTTATACTTATAATAGGTGATAGTATGAAAAGGAATAATAAAGGTTTTGCTATTTCAATAATGTTATATGCAATGGTTTTATTAATCGTTACCATTTTTTATATTATTTTAGCTATTGTAAAGAATAGGTATAATACAAGTGAAGAATTAGTTGATACTGCTGTTGCTTTTATGGAAACAAATGATCCTTATGCAGCAGCATCTGATAAAACAGCGCCTCTTGTTGTTTTTGATCATAATGGTCTAACTGTAGGAGAAAACCTTTCATCATCTAATTTTAATTTTTATGTATTTGATTCTGATGAAAACTTGAGTCCAAGTGGTATTTCTTTAAAGGTAAATACTCAATCAAAAACAATTAGGTGTAACCCAACAGAATCTGGTCAGCGTGCATATAAGTGTTGGCCTAATGGTGAAATTAATATTAATTCAAGCTATGCTGATGTCGAAGTAACAGCAAGAGATAATAAAGGTAATACAACAGTAATAAAAAAAAGATTTTATAAGCCTTCTCCTCCAGTTTGTGCTAATCCTATTGTTATAGATGAGAAAACTTGTAATCAATATGCCCATACATGTAAAGAATTAACTAAAACTACAAATGGTGTAGGTGCTAATGTATATACAATTTTACAAGGTGATTATGCTATTTATCAAATAACTTGTACAAGTAATTCTGGTGTAGATGCTTTCTTTAGTGATGGTGATATTACATCAAATGATGGCGCTTTAAGTGAATTTAAAGTAACAACAGAGCGAAGTGGAAATACATCCGTAATTAAAATTATTGTTCGTGGAGTAAAGAAAACGGAATCAACATATGTTAATGTTAAAGGTGGAAATGACGGAATAATAAAGATTTGTGATAGTTATAGTGGAAGTGCAACTAACTGTAGTACTCCTCAATTACCTTTAATTAGAGTCGTTCCTGCTGATGCAACACATTAAAAAAAAGAAGTAACATTTAGTTACTTCTTTTTATATCCAATATTATTGGTAAAATAATAGGATGACGTCCTGTTAATTCATTTATATAATTACTTATTTGAAAAGATAAAAAAGTTTTAATATCAGTGAAATTAACATTATTTTCTTTTAATTTTTCAATGATTGATAAACTTGATTTAACTTCAATCATTTTTAATAATTCTTCATTTTTATTAACTTGGATAAAACCTCTTGTTGTTATTGCTGGTTTAATTAATAGTTTTCTATTTTTCATATCAATGTTTGCAATAAGAACTAAGATTCCATCAGCAGCCATAATACGACGATCTCTTATTACTTGAGATGCTATTTCATTAGCATGTTCACCATCAACATAAATATCATCTTGTTTAATTGATGGACCTTGCGTAATAACATGGTTATCAAGAAGTAGTGAATCACCGTTTTGAAGAATAAATGTATTATTTTTATCGACACCACACATTACTGAGATATCAGCATGATTTTTTAGCATTCGATATTCACCATGAAATGGTAACATATATTTTGGCTTAATTAATCTAACCATTAATTTTAATTCTTCCATGTTAGCATGTCCTGATGCATGAATATCATTTATATCACCATTGGTAAATACTTTAACACCACGTAAGTATAATTTATCGATTGTTCTATTTACGCCCATTGCATTGCCGGGAATAGGACTTGATGAGAAGATTACAACATCATCTGGTCTTAGTTTAATTGATTTATGTTCACCATCTGCAATACGTGATAAAGCAGCAAGAGGCTCTCCTTGAGAACCAGTACATAATAAACATACATCCTTTGGTGCTAAGTTATTTGCTTCTTCAGGAGTTATAAATAGTTCTTTATGGTTGATATAACCACCTTCAATGGATATTTCAATATTATTTTCCATACTTCTTCCGAAGATACAAAT
>JAEEZO010000068.1 GCA_016291895.1 Caryophanales bacterium | reverse complement strand
GTTTGTGGAATCGATCGAATTAGAAATAAAATAAGAGATACAGATATTATCTTTAATTTATTACCTAAGTATTTTACTTTAGGTGATGTTCAAAGAATCTATGAAACAATTCTTAATAAGAAATTATTAGACCCTGCATTTAGAAGAATAATCAAAGATAAAGTAATAAAAACTGATATAATTAAAAGTGATGGAGGTCATCGACCATCTATTATGTATAAATATAAGGAGAATATAAAATAATGGAGCTATTTGATATTGTTGATAAAGATCGTAAACCTTTAGGATACACTAAAGAAAGACATGAAGAGTTACTTGATAACGAATATAATGTTGGTGTTGAATTATGGAACTTTTATAATAAAAGGTTATTATTAACAAGACGAGCTCCCCATAAATCTCATCCTGGTGAATGGGAAGTACCAGGAGGATGTTCACAAACTACAGAAACAAGTGATGATACAATAAATAGAGAAATTATGGAAGAAATAGGTTATAAACTTGATAATAATTATAAACTTCTTGGTTCATCTCTATATAAAAATCATTTTGTTGATTTATATAAAAGTAATATTAATATCGATATTGATAAATGTGTTTTACAAGAAACGGAAGTAAGTGGTATCCGATATGTTACTCGTGATGAGTTCCTTGAATTAAATAAAGAAAACTTAATTGTAAAATCTGTTTTTAATAGATATTTAGAACATCAAAAAGAGTTAGATAAAGATTGGCTATAGCCAGTCTTTTTCATTGAATAAAAGAGGTATTTATATTAAAATATTATTAGAGGTGAGAATATGCTACATGGAAATAATATACAAATTTTATTAATTATAGGAGCACTTGCTATTACAACAATTGCAAGTTTATACATAAGAAGTAATTATCGTAAATATAAAGAAATAAAATCAAAGAAGAATTATACAGGTTTTGATACAGCACGAGATATTTTAGATAAAAATGGACTTAAAGATGTTTTAATACTAGAAGTACAAGGTGAGTTAACAGATCATTACGATCCTAAAAAAAAGATAGTATCATTATCAACAGATATCTATCATGGAGATAGTATTGCAAGTATTGCTGTAGCAGCTCATGAATGTGGACATGCTATTCAAGATAAAGAAGGATATACATTCTTAAAAATAAGACATAGTTTAATCCCTTTTGTTAATTTTTCATCAATCGCTGGTTATATTGCAATAATGATTAGTTTAATCGCTGGAATCGCTGATTTATTATGGTTTGGTATAGCTTTAGAGTGTGTTATTTTATTATTCCAAATTGTTACTTTACCAGTAGAGTTTAATGCAAGTAGTAGGGCTTTAAAACAAATAGAAAGTTTAAAAATAGTTGATAAAAGTGAAAAAGATGGTTGTAAGAAAATGTTAACATCAGCAGCTCTTACTTATGTTGCTAGTGTTTTATCAGCCGTTATGCAAATACTTAGATTAGTTCTAATCGCTAATGATAGGAGAAGATAATGACTAAAGAGATTAATTCTTTAGTTCTTGCATATCTTGGAGATACAATATACGAAGATTATATTAGAGAATATTTAATAAAAAAAGGTATTGGAAATATCAAAGATCTTCAAGAAGCTTCTATGGAATATGTTAGTGCGAAATCACAAGCTAGAATCTTAGAAGCTTTAATTAATAAAAATATCTTAAGTGAGGAAGAACTAGAAATCATAAAAAGAGCAAGAAATAATAGTAGTAAACATCATCCTAAAAGTTGTGATGTAATTACTTATCGAAAAGCAACTGGATTAGAAGCTTTAATAGGTTACTTAAAGTTAGAAAACAGTATAAACCGTATAGATGAAATAATGGAAGTGATATTGTATGAGATATAAAGTAAATTTTCGTAATCTAGAAGAGTCTATTCTCTATATAGATAAAAAGAATGAAAATATTAAAGAATCATTAACAAACTTACATAAATATTATGACAATCTAAAATGGAAAAGTACTAATAGAGAAATCTATGATGTTAAATATAAAGAATTAACAGATAATATTGAAGATTTAACTAAAAAGACAGATGAATTAATGGAAATGTTAAAGAAAAAATATCAATTATTTGATGATGTATATCAAAATAAGATGAAAAAAATAAGTAAAGATCCTATTGATATAGAAGAGATGGTAAAAAACGGAGAATAATTATGATAGAAATTAATATTGATGAACTAAATAAATTTAGTAATAATTATTATCAAGAAATTAATAAATTAGAAACTGATATTAATGACGTTTTTGATCAATTAACAGGATTAAAAGAATCAATCAATACTCCCAATATATCTAAAAAGATAGATGAATTTAATGAAGTATATTACCAAGTAAAAGATTCGATAAAAGAAAGTAATACTTATTTAGATACACAAGTTAAGAATATTATTAAAAACTATGAAGGTTTATATAAAGATATAAAAGTAGGAGTTAATAATGACTAGTAATGAATTAAGAGGTTATTTAAATACTTTTAATACCAATATTGATAAAGCTATAAGTGAATATAATGAAGTATCTAATTCAATAGAAACTATATCAAATAATATAAATTCTATTAAAGGTTCTGATGGTGTAATGTATAATGGTATACTTGAAAATACTACTAACGCTCAATCTCAAGTAACAAACATTGTATCTTCACTTCAAAGTCTTAAAGGTTCTGTTAATGCTAAAACAAGTCTTGAAATTAATAGGTTAGCGTTACTTGAAGATGAAGCAAGAAGAAAAAAGGCTAGAGAGGAAGAAGGAGGTAACGATTAACATGAATGATGAAATTGATTATGAATCAGAAGATGTTGAAAATTTAATTACTTCTTTTTCGTCTGCTGTAGATAAATTAAATACAATTGAATTAGGTGGTTTATCAACTTGTTCTTATATTGCATCTCAATGTACATCTACAATTAATGAGGTTAAATCATCACAAGGAAAAGCAGCTAAGTATCTAGAAAGTAATACAGCTCCTATTAAAGATATTTTAGAGAGTATGAAATTAATAGATGAAATGGGAGATGGAGTTTTTGATTTTTCTGACATCCTTTTATTACTTCAAATGAAAAAACAAGGGACAAAAGTATATAAGGCTGATGAAGAATTTTTTAGAAAACAAGGATGGCCAGTAGATAATGGTGTCGTAACAATTACTGGACCTGAAGGTACTTATCAATATGATATTAAAAATGGAAGATTAATTAATCCTGATGGTACATGGTTACATGTTAATTATTATATTCCTGAAAATGTTGATGATATCTCGTCCCTTAATACGATAACTTGTCTAGCAGGTCAAGGAGAAAGAGATGTTGATTCTCCAACTGGAGCTAATTCTTTCCATTTAGATTCTTTAGGCGCTAACTCTATAATTGTTTGTCCTAGTAAGAGTGGACAACAAGCCCAAGGAATTGATATTGGAAAAGCAAGTTATTCTTTCATGGCTCAAAAGGTAATTAATTCTACGAAGTTTGCAACTTTGTTTTCTCGTCAAAAACCAGGATGTCAAAATATTATTGGTGGTTGTAGTAGTGGAGGAGGATCTGCTCTTAAAATAGCTGCTCAAGCAGGGGACTTATATGATACCGTCTTTTGTATTAACTATGCTCCATTAATTGCTGGTAAAAATGATAAAGGTAAAGGTAAAAACGGAGCAGATGATAATCGTTTAACGGAAGACGAAGCAAGAGCTTTAAATGGAAAAAATTTATTATTCTTCTCTTCAAGTAGTGATCCGAATATCGATGGTGATCGTAATAGTTTTATGTATACAGGAATAAACTTACTTTTACAATATTGTCCTGATGCAGAAATCTATTTAGCTACAAATAGAAGAGGATCAGCTTTTAGAGATATTCAAGGTGATAATTATCATTTCTTAGGTGAAGAGTTTTGGCAAGAATTTGCAAATGGTGAGTATTCAGGACATGGCTCTTACCATGGAATGTTTAAAGATTTAATTAATTCTGGAGTATTAGGTAGAAATGGCTATAATACTTCTATGTAAAAGAAAGGTGATTTTATGCTAGTATCTGGACGCAATAATGTTAAAGAAATTTTAAAAAATTTTAAAGGTGATTTAGAGATAAAAAGGTTAATTTGTCAAAATAACTATAATGAAAATGATGTTTTGACTTTAGCCAAATCAAAAAGAATCCCCATAATTTATAAGGAAAAACGAGATTTAGACAATCTTGTCAAAAATAATCATCAAGGTGTAGTATTGGAAGTAAGTGATTTTAGCTATACACCACTTGATGAATTATTAGGAAAAGATAAGAGTTTTCTATTAATCCTTGATCATTTAGAGGATCCTCATAATTTAGGAGCAATCGTTCGTACTTGTGAAGCAGCAGGTGTTGATGGAATTATTCTTCCAGAAAACCGAAGTGTTTCAGTTAATGAAACGGTTATGAAAACAAGTGTAGGTACCTTATATAATGTTAAAATAAGCCAAGTAACTAATTTAAATAATACTATTAAAAGATTAAAGAAAGATGGTTATTGGATATATGGTACAGATATGGATGGAGATGACTATAAAAGTATTAGTTATCCACCTAAAGTATGTGTTGTTATTGGTAATGAAGGAAATGGCTTATCAAGAATAGTTAGAGAATCTTGTGATGGTATAGTTAAAATTCCAATGTATGGAAAGGTTAATAGTTTAAATGCCTCAGTAGCAACAGGTATTGTTATTTATGAGGTAATAAATAGGTAATAACAATGTACAGGGAGTTTAATGATTATGAATTATTATATTTAGTAAGTGAGAATAATGAAGATGGCTTTAATATTCTTTATAAGAAATATATGCCATTAATAATTAAATTTGCTAACAAATATATGAATTCATTTAAATACTTAGGTTATGAAAAAGATGATTTATTACAAATAGGGTATATAACACTATATAAAGCATCTAGATACTATAAACATTATAGTGAAAGTATGTTTTATACATTTTTATGTACCTTACTTGAAAACATTTATAATGAAGAATATCGTAAATGTAATTCTAATAAATATCGTTCTTTAAATAAAAGTATTTCGTATGATTTAAAAATTCCTGGAAAAGATTTAACTTATAAAGATGTTTTAGGTGAAAATAGTATATATTATAAAGAGTGTGATTGTTATAATAGAATAGTTACTTTCAAAAATAATTTGCCTTTTGAAATAGCTTGTTATATTGAATTAAAATATAATGGGTATAGTAATAAAGAGATAAGTGAATTACTTGATGTTGATCCTCGAAAATTATATACTTTTCAAAGGATTATAAAGGAAAACTATCTTTACACTTAATTATTTATTTTTAATTATTCTTATGATACAATCTAGTAGGTGACGAAATATGGCAAAGAAAATAATGAGCAGAAAAGAAATGCTTAAAGAACAAGAAAGAATTAAGAGAGAAAAGAAATTAGTAGCAGAAGAGTATAAAAAAGAAGATATTGTTAAGAATTTTATATATATCACAATTGGTGTATGCTTATTCTTAGGTTTATGTTATTTTGGATTAAATCTAATTAAAGGAAAGATTAGTTTCAAAAAAGAAGAATTAGTAGTTGATGATACTATCAATAATGCAGTTATGTGTGGAACATTGTTAACTCAAAGCGATTCTGAATATTTTGTTCTAGCTTATAATTATTCCAGTACAGATAAAAGTATCTATACGCAATTAGCAACTAATTATCAAGGAAGCGAAAAAGTATATAACATGGATCTTGAAAGTGGATTTAATAAGACATGTGTAGGTGATAAGTTAGTAATTGATAATGATGTTAAAAAACTAAAACTTACATCACCAACATTATTAAAGATTGTTAACGGAAAGATTGAGAAATCTTATACTACTAAAGAAGATATTATTAAAGTATTATTAGGAAATTAGAATAGGAAACTATTCTTTTTTTATGTAATAATTGACAAGTTTATATAAATAAATTCCATAATTTTGTATAATTAAAGTGGAGAATGTTATGACACTTGAAGTAAAAGAATTAAATTATGGTGAGTTTAAAAACTTTAATATAGTATTTAAAAGTTATAGATCATATTCTATTATTGGTGATATTAATTGTGGTAATGAAACATTATTTAGAATATTATCAACATCTATTATGACAAATAATAGTATTTTCTTTAATGATAATTGTCTTAATGTTGATACAAGATTCAGCTATTTAAGAAAAATTGGGGTCATTAAAGAAGTAAATAATAATTCTTTTATCCTAGATAATGTTTATGATGAATTAGCATTTTCCTTAAAAAAATTAAATCTTGATGAAGAAGAAATAAAAACAAGAATTGATTTCTATTTAAAATTTTTTAATTTAAAGATTAAATCAAAAAAGATTAGTGAATTAAATCTTTATGAAAAACAACTAATGATGGTTATTATGGCCCTTTTACATGAACCATCAATAATTATAATGGAAGATATAATATGTAATTTAAAGTTAGAAGATTATATTAAGGTTAATAAATTATTTAGTTACTTTATGGATAAAAAGAAATTAATTGTTATCAAGTTTTTTAATAATTTTGATTATGTTAATCATGATGATTATATATATGTAATGGATAATTATGAAATCATCAAAAAAGGCTTTAAAGATGATTTAATGATTGATGATCAGTTTTTAAACAAACATAATTTAAGAGTACCGTTCATGTATGATTTATCCCTTAAACTTAAGATGTATAAACTAATAGATAAAGTTTATCTCAATATGGAAGATATGGTGAATGATATATGGAAATAAAAATTAAAGACGAAAAGATTAAAGTTACTAAGCCTTCTATTATTGGTTTAATGGGAAATAATTATGAAACATATTTAGAAGAATTATCTCATAATAAACGAAGTGTTGGTTATATCAAAAAGAATGAATATTACTATACAAATTATGTTTATGATGAATTATTATTATTCATGAATAGATGTAAGTGTGAAGTTAAAAATGTTGCTAAAAGAATGGAAAAAGTTCTTGATTCCTTATCTCTTCCATATAGTTTTCTTGAAAGAGAAATAAGTGATTTATCTAAAGGAGAAAAAAGAATACTTTCTTATCTTCGAATCTTTATTTTTAACCCTAAAGTTTTAATAATTGATGAACCTTTTAAAAATCTTGATTATAAATATGAAAAAATAGTAATAAACTATTTACGAGAATTAAAAAATAAGTATAATAAGACTATCATTATTGCAAGTAATAACTCTAATATTATTTACGAAAACACTAATAAAACAATAATTATTGATAAAGATATTATCTTTAAAGATACAATTAAATTGTTTAGTGATAATGAAATAATAGAAAAATATAATCTTAATATTCCTAATCTTGTTATGTTTTCTAAATTAGCTGAAAAGAAAAATAAAAAGATTAAATATTACCAAGATAATAGAGAATTAATGAAGGAAGTGTATCGTAATGTTTAATAATCCGAGAATTCATTTATATAACAAGTTAATATGTTTATTCTTATCATGTTTAGTTATTATTTTTAATAGTAGTTCTATATCATTACTATTAATGTTTATTATTTATTTTATGTTAATAAAAAACGATGAAAAGATTTATTCACTTATTATTAGTTTATTTTTTGTATTAGCTTTTGCTTTCCTTTATATATATGATGTTACATTCTGGGTTAAATTAATCTTAATTATTGCTTATACTTATTATTATTTATATTTAGATTTATCAAAAGTTAAATTTAAGAAAAAAGTAGTTAAAAAAGAAGTAGTAGAAGAAGTAAAAAAAGAAGAAGTTAGTAAAGTTGTCAAAGAAAAAGTATCAGAAGAACTTAAAAATGGGGACGCTTTAACAAAAGAAGAAAAAGAACAAATAGAAAAAGATTTAGATCGCAAAGTAGATGAAGAAGTAAAAGAAATCAAAGAAAATTATTTTTTAAGATATTATCATGTTCAACAAAAGTTATCTCGTCGTAAATATGATATTAATATGGAGAATATTATATATGTTTTTGTTAATGTTCTTGCCATGGTAATATGTATTTTGGTGGAAAGAATATGAGATATCTAATAACTTTTTCCTATGATGGAACAAGATATAATGGTTATCAAAAACAAAAAGGTAAATTAACTATTCAAGAAGAAATAGAAAAAGTATTGAAATATATAAATAATGACAAAGATACTAAAATTACAAGTAGTGGAAGAACGGATAAAGGAGTTCATGCCTTATGTCAAAAAGGACACGTTGATATTGATGTCGATATTACTGAATACAAATTAAAAAGAGCAATGAATTCCCTATTACCAGATGATATTCATGTTATTGATACAAAGAAAGTTGATAGTGAATTTCATGCAAGATATATGGTAAAAGAAAAAGAATACAAGTATTTCTTAAATATGGGAGAATATGATCCAACAAGAAGAAATTATTGTTTTCAATATAATCGAAAACTTGATGTTAATAGTATGAAGGAAGCTATTAAATATTTTATAGGAACTCATGACTTTGAAAGTTTTACCCCAACTATTGATAAAAGAGAAAATAATGTAAGAACAATAATAGAAGCTACGATAGAAGAATCTAATGATATTTTAACATTTACTTTTAGAGGAAATGGTTTTATTAAGTATCAAGTACGTAATATGGTAGGATTTTTAATAAAAGTTGGTGAGGGTAAGAAGAATGGTTCTGATATACCTAATATTCTTCTTGGAAAAGATCGAAGATTAGCTAGTATTACTGCTCATCCAGAAGGCTTATATTTAACTGATGTTAAATATTAGTCTTTTTCTTATATATCAACAAATATTTATTGACAATACTAATTAAAACTAGTATAATTCATATCGGTACATTGAAATCCCGACAAGTAGGTTTAGTATTGGGAACACTAAACTGAAAACAAGAAGGAGAATTTTATGAAAAGCTATATGCAAAAGAAAGAAGAAGGTGCTCGTTCTTGGTATGTAATTGATGCAGCTGATGAGGAT
>JAEEZO010000067.1 GCA_016291895.1 Caryophanales bacterium | reverse complement strand
GTACTTCTATTTTAATTTTATGTACTGCAGGAGCTTCAACTTTAACTTCTGGAGTTTCTTTCTTTTCTTCAGGAGCTGCGGGTTCTTCTTTTTTAACTTCTGGAACTTCTACCTTGATTTCAGGTACTGCAGGAGCTTCAACTTTAACTTCTGGAGTTTCTTTCTTTTCTTCAGGAGTTGCTGGCTCTTCTTTTTTAACTTCTGGAACTTCTACCTTGATTTCAGGTACAGCAGTAGCTTCAGCTTTAACTTCTGGAGTTTCTTTTTTCTCTTCAGGAGCTTTTGCTTCTTCTTTCTTTTCAGTAGTTTCTTCTTTTTTATCTTCTGCTTTTTCAACTACAGCAGGTGTAATTACCGGAGTAGCTACTTCTTTTTTCTCCTCTTTGCCCTCTTCTTTTGGTTCTTCTTTCTTTTCTTCTTTTTTAGGAACAAGAACAGGCATAGCAGGAGCATTTATTTCAATTTTTTCTCCTTTAGAATCAACAACAACAGGTTTAGCTATTACCTTATCAGTAACTAAAGAACCCGTGCTTTTTGGCTCCTCCTTATCTTTATCTTCTTCATTTTCTTTCTTAGCAAATTCATTAGACTTCTTCATTCCTATTACATATATAGCGATTGCCGCAATAATTAAAATAATTCCGCCTAACAAAAATAATCCTGGCATTTCAAATAACCAACTCATAATAAATATCACCTTTTATCCTTTTACTATTTTATAATTCATTTTAATGATATCAAATAATTAAAATAAAATCAATTAATTTCAAATTCTTTATTTAATTTTTTTACTAATTGATGCTAAATAATATTTTATTATCGTAGCAACAATAAAAACTAATAATCCCCAAATGAAGTTAATTACTTGAAATAATGCTAATATTTCTAAAATAACAATTGCAATATATAGTAATATCCAAACTGTTGTCAAAATATTTTTAGTTCTATATAATCTTATTTTTTCATCTATTTGACGATATTCTTGTTCCGATTTTTTTACCATCTAACACCTTTATTAAATTCTTCTTATCATTAAAATTAATAACTGAAATATCAATATTATTATGCATACATTCTTCAATTGCTGGAATATCCATTACTTTAATTTCTGGATTGTCAAGAACTTCTTGATGTGTTAAGAAATCATACATAACAGCATCAGCATATTTATTAGGATCTTTATCGTATACACCTTCAACATTTGTAAGTTTAATAATAACATCAGCTTTAATTAAACTTGCTTTATTACTTGCTGCAGTATCAGTTGAACATCCAATATGACCAGTACCTCCACCAAATAGTACTACATTACTTTTTATCTTTTCTAATACTTCTTCTGGAGTGTAAATAGGGATTAGTCCATTTAAATCAAATGGTGTACTAATAATACAAGGAAGTTCTTCTTTTTTCATAGCATCAGCAAGTCCTAATGCATTTGAAACTGTTCCAAGCATTCCCATTGTATCAACGTATAATGGTTCCATATCTTTATTACTTCTTCCACGGAAGAAATTACCGCCACCAATTACGATACCTACTTCAATTCCCATATCACGTACTTCTTTAATAAGGCGTGCAATTTCTCTTGTTCTTTCCTTATCAATAATGGCATCTTCACCCATTAGTGATTCACCACTTAATTTGATTAATATTCTCTTATACATATAATCCTCCTATAATTTATTAATCTCTTTCATTATTTCTTCATTTATATCTTCAATTGTTCTTATCTTTTTATTCTTAATACAATTTATATGATGCCAATGATACAATTCAGAAAGTTCTACATAAGCAATCTCTGAATTTTTTAAATGTTTTTCACTCTTTTCATGTTCATCTAAACTTAATCTATTCTTTTTTAATTCAACTGCAAACTCGTATGGAACATGTAAAAAGAAAGTTGTATCTGGTTTAGGAAGTTTTAAAAGCCAATACTCTAATTTATCAATCCATTGATACATCAAAAATCTTTCATCAGCGTCTTCAATCTTACTACCTTGATGAGCCATATTACTTGATATATAACGATCACATATTACATAATAGTCATCATCTAAGTATTTCTTTATTTCACCTTCATTGTATTTACGATCAGCTGCATAATATAGACAAGCTACCTTAGGATCAACATTAACGGCTCCTTCAGGAAACCAACACTTACTTATTTCTTCTTTACCTAAATATGGTCCACCAATTATTTTACCTGTTGGTGAATCATAATTAGGGAAAGTAATACGAATAGCTTTTTTACCCATTTCATTTAATTTGTCAACAATTAACTTACTTTGTGTTTCTTTACCACTGCAATCTGTGCCTTCAATTACAATAAATTTTCCCATTATTTTCTCCTTTCATATATAACAAAATTATATTTAATATTATTATCTTCTCCATTTCCAACAATTGTTTTCTTATATTTTCTCTTATCAAACTTTGGAAAATAAACATCAGGATCTTTACAAGATTCATTAACTTCTGTTAAATACAATTTTTTTGCATACGGAAGAAATTGTTTATATATACTAGCTCCACCAATAATAAACGCTTCATCTTCATCTTTAATATTATCAAATATTTCAGGAATACTATTAAAAATTTCAACACCATCAATCTTACTTTCATTTGGTAGTTGTAAGACAATATTTCGTCTCTTTGGTAAAACTCCTGGTAGCGAATCAAAAGTACGTCTACCCATAATTACTGTTTTACCACTAGTAACTTTTTTAAAATACTTTAAATCATTAGGTAAGTGCCAAATTAAATCATTATTTTTACCAAGTTCTAAATTCTTGCCTACACAAGCAATCATTGATATATTATCCATTATACCTCCTATTGTGCAATTGGGAATTCAATCTTACCCATATGTTTATATCCAGTTATTTTGATATCTTTAAGATCTTTACTATTATCAAATTGATAGAAATCTTTTATTTCTGGATTTATCCATAACTTAGGAGCAGGCAAATCCCCATTCTCTTCAAATCTTTTAATTTGTTCCTTGATACCTTCTACTTGATTAACATAGATATGAGCATCTTTTATACTCCAATACATCTTACCAACTTTTAGTCCTGTTACACTAGCAATTAAATTGGCAAGAACAGCATATTGTGTAACATTAAACGGAAGCCCTAATGGTACATCACAACTTCTTTGGTGAACCCAAAGATTTAGTTTACCATCAGTAACATCCCATTCACTGCACCACACGCAACTAGGAAGTACAGCCGTATCCAAAAATTCATTTTGCCATAAACTCATTATCATTCTTCTATCAGTTGGATTATTTTTAATAGTATCTATTAATTTATCAATTAATTTATAACGATTAACAATCCATCCATACGCTGTACCAATGGTATGAGCATATTCTTTACCAAAATGTTTTACTATTTCTTTTTTTTCTAATTTGCCATTATCTCCTGGTACCATTTGTGTTGCATGCCAATCACCCTTAGAGTCACATTCCCATTCATCCCAAATATGATTATCACGCTCTTGTAACCAACGAACATCATTAGATTGAGCTTGATAAATCCATAACATTTCTGTAATCGCTTTTTTAAAATATAATTGCTTTGTTGTTAAAACCGGAAACTCTTTTGATAAATCAAATTCAAGTTCATAACCTGGTAATTTTATTGTATTAATCCCCGTTCTATTAGGAACTTCACGTCCATTCTTTAATATCTTTTTGCATAATTTAATATACTCTTTATCCCACTTTGTCATATAATCTCCACTTTTACTACAACTATTATAACATAATCTTTTTTAATTAATAAATAATTGACAAAGAAAAAACAGTTATCCCTTTAACTGTTTTAATCTCGATCAATTATTTCGTTTTTATCATTAAATTTAACATCTAAATATTTACGACTAGATAAATAGTCACACATATGAACAAATACTTGATGTTTCGTTTTGGGTTCAGGAAGTTCCTCATTTGTATATGAATTAACATTCCAAGGAAAACCACCCATATGTGATTCTACACAACTTCTAAATAAAGCTAACTCTTCATCAGTTAATTCAATTTTATCTTTATTATCATTAACAAAATTACTAATTAAAATAGGATGATTAAAAGCTGTATATTTATCATGATTAAGTCCGCTTTTTAAACTATCATGAAGGATTAATGTCATTAACATTATATCTTTTTCATTACGAGTATATTTTGATTTAAAAGATGGATCTTCTAATAAGTCATTAGCAATTCTTGTTGCAACTTTAACATGACGAACAAGTCCTCCTTTTCCTAAAGAGAAACTTGGATGATACTTTCCGGTACTAGATGCTGGTATTTCATAAAAATAATCTGGTAACATATCAAGAATAGTTTCACAACTTTTTCTTATTCGATCATCTTCGATATAAGATAATTCAATATTAAATACTTCGTGTTTCATAATTATGCTCCTTTATTATTTTCTTTATTATATAAATAATATTATCATATTCCATTATTTTATTTGTAACCGCTTCAATTGATTTACTATAATCACCTTGATAAATACAGTATATAGGTTTCTTTTCATCATAGAAAAAACCAAGTTCAATTCCTAATCCAGTTGATGGATTTGATACTTCCGCAATCACTAAATCAAAATCTTCATAATAATTACGATTGTGAATAAAATCTTTTTCCATATGAGGAAGTGTTATAATTTTACTTAACTCAGAATCATTTAATATAGGTTTATAAATCTTATTAATATAATCACAATTACTAGAATGTGCTAAATAAATTCTCATATAAAATTCTCCAATATTTTATTTTCTACATATATCATATCATATTTTATTTTGATATTCTCACCATCATCAATTAAATAACCATCTTTTATTAAAGATCTAATATTATACATATCAACAAGATCAATATGATATTTATTATAAAAATCTTTTTTATTAATACCATTTATTAATCTAAAACCAAGTATTAAATGATAAGACATAATATCTTCTTTATTTAATTCTTCTCTATTTAATAAATAATTACCTTTTAAATAACTAGATAAACTTTTAGTATTGTCATAACGAATGTTATTAATATAACCACTAGCTCCTAATCCAAAACCATAATAATTTTCATTATGCCAATAAACAAGATTATGACGTGATTCATATCCATTTTTACTAAAATTACTTATTTCATAATGATTAAAATGATGTTCTTTTAAATAATTACAAATATAATCATACATTTCTCTATCTAAATCATTATCAATATAGTTAGTTTTATTAATACCAAGAACAGTATTTTCATTAATTATCAATGAATAAGTTGATACATGATTAATATCAAGATCTATTATATTATCTAAATCATTTTTTAAATCATTAATTGTTTCATTAGGTATCGCATATATTAAATCCACATTAATGTTAATAAAATATTGTTTTATTAAATTAATTATATCTTTAACCATCTTAAAATCATGTTTACGATTTAAATATTTAAGAAAAACATCATTAGTTGATTCAATACCAATACTAATACGATTAACTCTATTAGATTTAAATAATTTTAGTTTTTCTTCATCAATATTTTCTGGATTAACTTCTATTGTAAATTCATAGTCATTATCTAACTCAATATCTTTTAAAATATTAAATAACTTAGTTAAATTATTAATACTCAAACTACTTGGTGTTCCACCACCAATATAAATGGTTTTTATTTTTTCTCCTTTATAGTTATCCTTTATTTCTTTAGATAAAGAGTCTAGATAATTACTACACTCTTTTTCATTATAAAACCTTTTACAGAAATCACAATAACTACAAATATGAGAACAAAATGGTATATGAATATACATACTAGTCGTCATTTATTTCCTCATTTGAAAGTACTGCTAAGAAGGCATCTTGTGGTATTTCAACACTACCTAGTGTCTTCATTCGTTTCTTACCTTCTTTTTGTTTTTCAAGAAGTTTCTTTTTTCTTGATACGTCGCCACCATAACATTTAGCAAGAACATCTTTACGAAGAGCTCTAATATCAGCTCTTGCTATAATTTTAGCCCCAATGGCAGCTTGAATAGGTACAACAAATAATTGACGAGGTATAAGTTTTTTTAAGTTTTCAACAACTACTTTACCACGTGGATATGCAAAATCTTTATGAACAATGGTTGATAAGGCATCAACAAGTTCTCCGTTAATTAAGATATCCATTTTAACTAAATTACTTTCTCTATATCCAATTAATTCATAATCGAAAGAAGCATAACCTTTGGTTGTACTTTTTAATTTATCAAAAAAGTCATATACAATTTCTGATAGTGGTAACTCATAATGAATAATGACTCTTTTGGGATCAATATATTCCATAGAGATATAAGTACCACGTTTATTTTGACATAATTCCATAATTGGACCAATATATTCACTTGGTGTAAAAACATTTGTTCTAATATATGGTTCAGAAATTGAAGCAATTTTAACAGGTTCAGGTAACTTTTGAGGTGAATCAATAATTAATTCTTCACCATCCGTTTTTGTTACATGATATACAACAGATGGACTAGTTGCAATTAAGTCAAGATTAAATTCTCGTTCAATTCTCTCTTCAATTATTTCCATATGAAGAAGTCCTAAGAAACCACAACGGAAGCCAAATCCTAGAGCTTTACTTGTTTCCGGTTCAAAAGATAAACTAGCATCATTTAGTTTTAATTTTTCTAAAGCATCACGTAAATCATTATATTTACTAGTTTCTGTTGGATAAATACCAGCGAATACTACTTGTTGCATTGGTTTATAACCTGGTAGCATTTCACTAGCTGGATTAGCTTCAAGGGTTACAGTATCACCAACATGAACATCATTAATACTTTTAATACTTCCCCATAGGTAACCTACTTCACCACAAACAAGCTCATTTTTCTTTTTAACAGATGGTGTATAAACACCAACTTCTGTTACATCGTAAACAGCATCTGTACTCATTAATTTAATCTTATCGCCTGCTTTAATCTTTCCATTTTTAAGTCGCATTAAAATGATTGTACCTTTATATGAATCATAAATACTATCAAAAATTAAAGCTTGTAATGGTTTATTAACGTCCCCATCTGGTGCTGGAACTCTTTCTATAATAGCTTCAACAAGTTCTTCTATTCCAATACCATTTTTAGCAGATGTAAGTATTATTTCATCTTTAGTAAAGCCAAAAGTATCATTTAATTCTTTTGTTACTTTATCAACATCCGCATTTGGTAAATCTATTTTATTTATTACAGGAATAATAGTTAAATTACTATCAAGGGCTAAAAATAAGTTAGCTAGTGTTTGGGCTTCAATTCCTTGAGCTGCATCAACAACAAGTATTGCTCCTTCACAAGCAGCAAGACTACGAGACACTTCATAAGAAAAATCTACATGACCTGGAGTATCTATTAAATTTAATAAATAATCTTCACCTTTATATTTATAATTTAATTCAACAGCATTTAATTTAATCGTTATTCCATGTTCACGCTCCAAATCCATAGAATCTAACATTTGTTCTTTACTTTCTCTTTTAGATACAGCACCTGTTAGTTCAAGTATTCGATCAGCTAAAGTACTTTTACCATGATCAATATGAGCGATTATTGCAAAATTACGTATATTTGCTTGTTTCATAAATATCACCGAAATTATTTTATCATAAGAAAAAAGAAAATACTACAAAGAAAAAGAAGATAAAAATCTTCTTTTAAATCTAATTAACATTTATCATTGATTTAGTAATTCTTTGATCATTTGAAGTTATTGTTAAAGTTGTATTACCTTTCTTATTACAAATTATTTCAATTGTTTGACAAGAAGTTCCATCACATATAACACCAGTTGGAGATATCTTATTAATAGTTACATTATTATTACTTAAATCTATTTTATCTAACTTCGTATGACCATTTGAAGAAAAAGATTTAATAGACGTAATTATTTTTTCGCCAACCTTACAATTATAACTCGATGAAGCCATTATTGATTTACCATTGTTACCAGCAAAATTATTTCTTATAACTTTGTAATATTTATTTAAAGTATAACCACCATTTATTGTTGTCATTTTAAACTTTTTATTAATTGTATCATAACTATCATTTAATAAATCCGCAAATTTATTACTATTATTTTTATCTAAATTATATACTAAACCATATGATGTTGAACCAGCTGCTTTATATGTCCAAAAAGTATAACTTATTAAATTACTATCATAATATGACATAGCGTATTTCCAGACATCATCCACATCTTTCCATAAAAAATTAGTTTCTCCAATAAATAAAGGAATCTTATATTCTTTCATTTCTTTTACATCTTGTTCAACTTTAGCTTTAATAGCTTTTTTAACATCTTCTTTACTACCATTTCCTGGTAAAACACTATTATTCGAAGTGAAATAATCATGAACAGAATAAGCTACATTAGAAAAACCATATTCACTAGGTTTCTTTAATGATTTAATAGAATGATTAGTAGCACCACTCATTGTTGATTCCATAATTATTATATGTTTATATTTAGCATCTTTTTCTTCATTTCTAATAGTGTTATACGCGTCTTTATAAAAACTAATTAATTTATTTTCAGGTGCTCCTGGTTCATTTAATAATTCATAAGCAGCTACTATAGGATTATTTTTATATCTTTTAGCAATTAATTTCCAAATTGCAAGAGCATTATTTAAACTATCTTTGTTATCAAAGAAAGAATAGCCTCCCCTTTTACTTCTAATACCACCATTATTTTGACCACCATCAACAACATGTAAATCAATAATAACGTATATTCCTCGTTTACCACATTCATCAATAATTTTATCAATGTGTTTAAATCGACTTTCTAATTTATCACCTGTAAGCATAGTATAAGAATATTTATAATTATTATTTTTATCACGACTTGTATCATCAAACTTTAAATTAACAAAGTAACTCCATTCAATTGGTAAGCGAACAACATTAGCTCCACTACTAGCAATCATATCAAGATCTTTTTCATTAATAAAATTACTATAATATGATTCATTTAAAGTAAATGCTTTTTCACTTCCAAATCTTTTATCTAATATATAGTTTATTTGCAAATTATTATCAGGATATTCTCTATCCCAAGCTGATTCATTAGATGATGCCTTTTTAATTGGTGTTAATGATATGGCTCTACTAAAAAATTCCCCAAGATTAAAACCTCTCAATAAAACGGTATCATTATTGGAAACTTTTACAAATTTAGTTCCTTTTACTTTAAGAAAATCATTACTTGTTATTTTTTTATTAATAACAGATACTTTAATTGAAGTTTCATTTTTATTATCTTTAGCTTTAATTGTAACATTACCATAACTATGACCAGTTACAATACAAGAATTATTACTTTTTATTACTTCTGCAACAATCTTATCTGAACTATCACATGTAATATTACCATTTATTCCATTTAATTCTAAAGTTACATTATTTGATACATATACTGTGGCATCTTTATTTTTAAAAGCTAGTTTATCTTCTTTTTTAGGTTCTTCTTTATCATCTTTCTTATCATCATTATCTTTTTTATTATCATCATCTTTCTTATCATCATTATCTTTATTTTGATTATCTTCTTCTTTTATATCAATTTCGTTAATAGAATCATTATTATTCACAACCAAAAATACTATTAAGCCAATAATAGTAATGACAAGAAAAATAATAATATAAACTTCTTTTGATTTTATTTTCATAAATTAATTATAGCACAAAAAGACTTAACTCATAAAGAGTTAAGTCTTTTAACCAAACAATGTTTTTTCACTCTTATAATGTTTGATAATAAATGATAATAATATTGTAATAAAGATGATTGTAGATAATACCATCAATCCAATATTAATAACATTAAATTCACCTTTAACCGTATCACTAAATATTAAATTAAGATTTAAGAAAGGTATCATTGAATATAACGGTGTTGTTTTAAGATTCATAAAATATGATATTAATCCTGGTAACATAACAATCATATTAATAGGCGCTAATGCACTTTGAGTTTCTTTAAATGTTTTAGATTTAGATGCCATTGCAATAGTTAAACCACTTACTAAGAATGAGAATAAAATTATCATTAAAGCAAGTATTAATAATGTAGGTACACTAAATACAATATTATAAGCATGTAACATTTCATATTTATCATTTACATAGATAAGTGCTCCTTGTGTAAGAATTAAACTTAATAATCCTGTAATTAATGAAATTGTTGTAACACCTAAATATTTACCAACAATAATATCTCTACTCTTAATCGGGAATGTGAATAAAGTTTCAAGTGTTCCTCTTTCTTTTTCACCTGCTGCTGCATCTGTTGCTGGATATGTAGCTGCAATAGTTATAGCCATGATTATATAAATGAATGAGAACTCACCTATATATTTGCCAATAAAGTTTTCACTCTTCTCTTCATGATCTTCGAAAGTAATTATTTCAAAAACTTCTTTTGTATTAATACCATAGTTTTCTAAATATTCTTTTTGAAGATATTGTTTATAATTTTCAAAGTATTCATCTGCAAGCTGTAAAGCCATTGAACTAGTTGTGTCATTACGATAATACATTCCATATTTATTACCATCTCTTAATACATATAGATTTAATTTACCATTATCAAATTGTTCTTTTAATTTTTCTTCACTTGCATATACTGGTTCAATAAATGATTGTTTAGCTAATTCTTTTTCTTTTTCAGAAAATTGATAATTAAAATCATAATTCTTTTTATCCATCTTTTCTACTAGTTTTATTTTCATTACTTTATTCATAGATACATTTTTATCTTTGTATTCATATGGAATATTAACTTCTATAACCTTACATTTATACATAATTTTTTTATAAGGTTCACAAACATATAAATATACATAATCATCAATATTTATATTACTAGATTGCTTCCATATAATTTCATCTTTATAATTATAACATAAAAGGAACAGATTTACTGTTCCTTAGATTATTATTTAATAGCGATTTGTTTAACTTCATGAGATTTATCTTCAATTTGTTTTTTAGGTAATTCAATTTTTAAAATACCATTTTTAAATTCTGCATGAATATCATTTTCATTAATATCTTCACCTACATAGAAACTACGAGAACATTCTCCATAATATCTTTCACGACGAACGAACTTTTCATCTTCATCATTCTTCTCTTCTTTATCTACTTTGGCTTTAATATTTAAATATCCTTTATTAAGTGAAATATCAATATTTTCTTTATTGAATCCTGGTAGATCAATATCAAGTAAGTATTTATCTTTCTTTTCCTTAATATCCGTCTTCATCATATTTCTTTCTCTTCTACCAAAATATTCATGTCTTGGTAAGAATTCATCTCCAAAGAAATCATCAAACAAATCAAAATCTCTAGGTACTAACATCATATATATCAACTTCCTTTCATAACGTGTTACGATTGGGTAGCACAATATAATTTAATACCTTGTAATGATTCTTAATTCTCATTACATTTTAATAATAACACTATAATTAGCAGTTGTCAAGCAAGAGTGCTAATTATTTTAATAAAATCATTCTATTTACAATAATTGTAAATATTTATTAATAAAAAAGAATGAATAATCATTCTTTTTAGTTAAATAAACCTTTTATCTTGTCAATAAAACTTTCATGTTTTTCTTCTTTAATTTCAATTCTTTCTTCTTTTGTTTTATTAATAGAATCAATCATAAAGACAATTTTCGAAGTACCTTTATCACTTTTATTTATACTATCAAAAGTTTTATAATCCTTACTTAATTTCATAACTGCTTCAAATCTACTTTGGAACTTTTTAACATCACCATTTACTAGTTTACTAATCTTATTAATTCCCTCTCGATTATATTTATCAAGTCCTTTTGATAATTCATCCATACCCTTCGTAACTTTATTTGATCCATCATTTAATAATTTAATAGATGTTGATAAAGTATTAATCGTATTATCAAGAATCATTAATTTATCACTAATATCATTCTCATATATTTTTAATACTTCACGTAATTTATTATCTACATTTTCACTATCAAATTGTTTTTCAATAACATTTCTTACAATAACTTTAGAATAGTCATAAGTATATTTACTTGCAATATCAGAAGCAGTCTTATTAATTATTTCATCAATCATATTATTAATTGATGACTTAATATCTAAATTTAAATATGTATTATTATCAGAAATATCTTTTTTAATTGCATCAACTATTTTTTCTTTTAATACTTTTTCATATGCAATTAAATCTTGATTATTATTAATTAATTCTTGGAGTTTACTATTAATATTATTGATATAAGTATTAATTATATTATTTAATTCTTCTTCATTAGATAAGATATTAATTACTTTATTTGATACATCTAATTTAGATAAATAATTATTTACTTTATTCTTATTATCATTTTGAACACGATCAATAATATTCTTTGCAGTCTCATAATCAACATTATATTCATTTGCAATTTCATCAATATATTCATCATTATAAGATAATAGATTATTCATTTCACTATTAACTTTTAACATTGTATTATTAATTGATTCTTTAACTTTTAATAATATTTTATCTTTAATATTCTTTTCAACTAATTTTAATTCTTGATCATTTTTAAGTAAATTATATAGATTACTATTAATAATATCATTAACTATTACTTTAAAATCTACTTTATTAACGACATCATTAATTTTATTATCAACTACTAATTTAGTATTTTTCTTAGTATATTCAATTAAACTTTTTTCAAGTTCACTAGAATTATCTTTTATTAATTTAGTTGCTTCAATAACTATTTCGTCTTCTAATCCACTACTAATTTTATTAATATTTTCTTCAATTATTTTAATTAATTCTTCTTTTAAAGTATTTTTATCTTGACTACGATAATAGTTATATTTATTAGTTAATTCAACTACTCTATTATTTAGTTCATTAATGCCATTATTTATTTTTTTAGAACCATCACTTAATTTCTTAGATGATGATACAATCATATTCATATTACTTTGTAATAAATTAATATTATTATATAGTTCATTAATCTTACTAAACTTACTTAAATTATCATTATCAAACATATTAGAAGTTGCTAGTGAATAAATAGAATTTAAGGAGAAGTTATCTGTATCATAACTGATCTCTACTTTATTGATATCTTTTAATTCATCTATTTTTAATGATTCATATAAGCCAGGGGAAGTTACAGCAACAATAAATGATGTAACCCCATTATCAACTACTTTACCATTAGTTACTTTAATATTATGATTATCTGTATTATTTAAAATAGATGTTGTAACAACGGCAAATGGTGTATAAATAGTTTCATATTTACCATTTATATTCATTTTTTTAGATAAATGATTTTCATATTCAATAACAATTTTAATGTGACCTTTTTTAGATAACATATCATTAACATTCATTTCTTTATTATCTAAATAATATTTAATTGTTAAAGAGATTGGTAATTCTTTATCAGTTGTTCCTTGATAATAGATATCTTTATTACTTGTTTTCCATGTTAATTTATTACCATCTAAATTATATTTATCATCACTATTAATACTTTTAATATCTGATAAAGAAGTAATATCATTTATTTCATTTGACAGATCATACAAGTGTTCTGATATCGTTACTTTATTTTCTTTACCATCACTATTTAAATTTACATAAATAGACTCTTCTTTAGTTAAAGCTAAAACACTTGTATAATTAAATAATTCACTAATTACAATAATAGATACAAACAATTTTTTTATAAATTTATTTTTCATTTTTAATCATTCCTTTCTTAAATCCTAAAGTTGTTTTAATAATTAATTTATCAAATACTAATAAGATGCTAGGAATTATAAACATAACAACAAGCATACTTATTATGGCTCCTCGAGACATTAGTAAACAAAGAGATGCAATCATATCAATCTTTGATACAACATATACACCAAATGTTGCGCCAAAGAAACACATCGCACTTACAAAAATAGATGATACGGAACTTGATAAAGCATTACCAATAGCTTCTTTCTTATCTTTTCCATTTTTTCTTTCATCTAGATATTTAGTTGTTAATAAAATTGCATAATCAATAGTAGCTCCTAACTGAATAGTACCAATAACAATAGATGATACAAATGGAAGTGATGTACTAGTCCAATATGGAATACCCATATTAATAAAGATGGCAAACTCAATACCCGTCACAAGAAGTACTGGAAGACTCAATGACTTTAATACAAAGAACATAATTAAGAAGATAACACCAATGGATACATAATTTACATTAATAAAATCAATTGCTGTTATACTTACTAAATCATTCATTAATGGTCCTTCACCAGCAAGAATAGCATTCTTATCATACTTTTTAATAATTGTATTTAAATCATTAATTTGCTTATTAATTTCATCAGTAGCAACTTCATAATTAGAATTAATAATAATTAATTTATATTTATCATTAACAATAATATCTCTAATTCTTTTAGGTAAAATATTTTCATTTAAACCACTATTATTTAATTGAGATATAGATAAAACATCCCCTATACCTGGTAACTTTTTAATTTCATCAATCATTTCATTAATTTTAAAATCATCGACATCATTACTAATTAAAATCATTTCTTGAGATATCATATGATAATCATTTTTAAGTTTCTTTGATGCAATCGTATAACTATAATCAGAAGGTATTGAACTATCTAGATTATAATAAATATTAGTTTTCTTTTGTGATAAGTAACTAGGTATTAAAAGAATTAAGAAAATAATAAAAATTAATTTATAATGTTTTAAAACAAACGGTTTAACAAGCTTAAACTTAGGAACTAAATTCTTATGTTTAGTCTTATTAATTAAATTATCAAATGTAAGAATTAAAGCTGGATATAATGTAAGAACTGTTATAACTCCAAAGATAACCCCCTTAGCCATAACAAGACCAATATCGGTACCAAGAGTTAATTTCATACTACATAAAGCAAGAAAACCTGCAACTGTGGTTAATGAACTGCCAACAACAGATACCATTGTTTCTTTAATCGCTTCTTCCATTGCCTTTTCTTTTGTTTTATATTTTCCTTTATAATATTCATATTTATGATATAAGAATATTGAAAAATCAGTTGTAACACCAAGTTGTAGAACCGCAGCTATCGCTTTTGTAATATATGAAATATCACCAAAGATAATATTTGATCCCATATTAAATAAAATAGAAACACCAATATTACCTAAGAGAATAAAAGGTACAATATAAGAGTCAAGTGATAATAATAGTATTACTAAACAGCAAACAACCGCAATAAAAACATATAAAAAAGTCTGGCTTTCAAATAATACTCTTGTATCATGAACCATTGAACTCATACCACCAACTTTAATACTATTAGACATTTCACTAATCTTATCAATAGCAAGCATGGTTTTATCATCACTTGTACCCGTACTAAATATTATTAATAGCAAACGAGAATCTCCAACTGCTACTTTATCAAGAACACTCTTAGGTATCATATCAAGAGGAATCTTAATACCTGTTACATCATTAATACTTAATACTTCTGTAACGCAATCAATCTTTCTAATTTCATTTTCTATTTTAGATAATTCACTATCACTCGCTCCATCAACAATCGAAATAGAAAAAGAACCCATTTTAAACTCATCAGTTAAAATATTTTGACCTTTCAAAGTTTCTATATCATTAGGTAAATATACTAAAATATCATAATTAGTTTTAGTAATAAAGTAACCAATAATAGAAGGTATTATTAATATTAAACTAATAAGAATAAATAACTTTTTATTCTTTACAACAAACTTTGCAAACTTATTCATTTTTCACCTCAAGAGATAATTCTATTACTTTATTATTTTTATTCCACTCCATAATATTCATACTTGATGTTTATCCAACATTTTTATAAATATATATGTATATTTATCATACAAAATGTATGTTATTTGACTTTTCAATAGTTAAATCCTATAATTATCACGAGGCGATAAAATGAAAGAAAAAACAGACTTACGAATTATTAAAACAAAAAAAATCTTATTTGATACATTAATTAAACTAATGAAACAAAAAAACTTTGAAAGGATTAAAATATCTGATATATGTGAAGAAGCTCTTATTAATAGATCTACTTTTTATGCCCATTATGAAGATAAATATGATTTATTAATGGATTTATTTGAAGAACAAAAATTAACACTATTAAAAGAATTAAACGTTAATGAAAATAAATCAGTATCAAAAAAATATTTAATGGACTTATTAAGTATCATAATTAATCATATTGATGAAAATAAAGAAATATATAATGCTATTCTTGTAAATAATCGGAATGGAATATTAATTGATTTCTTAATAGATGCTACTGAAAGAGATTTCTTACAAAGAATAAAAAATAATAATAAAGTTGTTATATCAAATATACCTATTGATACAATTGTTAAATTTTATGCTGGTGGTTTAATAAATATTGGTATATCATGGTTAACAGAAAAAGAAAAATATACTAAAGAAGAAATATTATCATACATTGATAAATTAATACCAGAAAAAATATAAACAAAAAGAGAAAAATAATTTTTCCCTTTTTTTATAGAATATTAAGCTTTTTAAGCTCATTAATAGTATCTTTTGCATTATGAAATAAAATACCAGTTCCACCCATTTCATTCCAAGACTTAATATTTGTTTCCAAATCATCTATTAAAATACAATCAGGTCCTGTACAAAAGTCTTTCTTTTGTTCTTTATAAACAATATTAACAACAATATCTTTAGATAACTTTCGATGCATCCAAGATATTTTATCTTCACCTGCATTTAATATGTTTTTATGAGGTTTTGGAATACCTGTTAAGATCTCACATCTATCTTGATATTTATTATAAACTAAATCAAATAATTCTTTAGCATCATTAATTAATTCTAATTTGTCATAAAAGTGATCTACTTTTCTAATTGCGTCCCATAATATTTTATCTTCTTCTTGAGTAGTATGTAACTGATCACATGACTTAGTTTTAGCAAGTTCAACTACTCCTCTATCAAAATCAGCTAAAACGCCATCCATATCAAAATATATTTTTTTTACATTCATAACTTCACTTCCATAGGTTCATTATATTATATTTTTACGTAATATAAAAGGTTATTAATGCATCCGTATAATTCATTTAAACTGAAAATAGTGATCTATCTTTTTTCTATTAAATAGGTCACTATTTTTATTTTATCTTTTTGATTAAATTAATCTTAATATTCCAACTTTTTTAATCTCCGTAATTTGGTTTAGCACATTGAGTTAAATCAACATTTATAGATATTAATAGTTCTTGTAAATATTTATTGTCTCGATCAGTAATAAATTCATGTCCCTTACCCGAATAAATTATATATTCTGGTAAGTTTTCATTTGTATATTGAAAAAGATTTGCATCAACACTATGTCTTATTATTTCAATAACATCATAATTATATTTCCCTTCAATTGATTTTACATATTGTAACATTGCAGTACAAGCTACACCTGGTCTACATGATTTATATTCAGTAAATAATTTATATTTATTATTCTTATAAATATTTAATTGAACAGGTATATCACATTTACTATTTTTCTTCTCAACTGTAAGAATTAAATCTTCATATACTAAATCATCAATTGTTATTTTACTCATATCTAAATTTAAATAATCATAGTATATATTCTTTTTTTGCTGTACTTCGTTAAATAACTTACTAATATTTTTTTCTTTATCATAATTAAGAACTTGATATTCAATTATACCAGGAAACATTTCTTTTATTGAAGAAACATACTCACTACCATCTTTAGGATATATTATATCTTGTAATTTATTATCTTTAAATATTGCTTTAATTGGCATAGATTTTCCAGAAGATATTGCTAGTCCACTTCCATATTCTTCTTTTTCAATATAATAACTTTGTTCATAAATCCATAAATATACATATTTATAATTATTCTTTTTTTCGATTCCAAAAGGATGATAACTATAAAAAACATTAAAATCCTTTTCTTTAGAATCAGGATTTTCTCTAAACTCTTTTTCTTTTATAAAATTAATTACTTCATCATATAGATAATCCGAGTCATTAACTAAATTAACTTTTAAATTTTTATTATAGTAAATTAATCCACAAACTATAATAACAAAGATTGTTAATAAACTAATTAATAATTTTTTAGAATTTTTTTTTATCTTATTAGTTTCATTTATTGTAGAAATAATAGCTTTTTCTTTTGCTTCTTCACTCTTATCTTTTTCTCCATTAATTAGTTCTTCGATATTTATATCTAATTCTTTACAAAGTTTTTTATATAATGATACATCTGGAAAACTCAAACCCCTTTCCCATTTACTAACCGCATTAATACTAACATCCATTTTCTCAGCGAGTTCTTGTTGAGTCATATTTTTTTCTTTTCTTAATTTAGCAATAAATTTACCACTTTTATTTTGATCCATTTTCTCACTTCCTCAAAAAAGATATTATCATTTTTATATAACAATTAACACACACCATTGGTTTAATTTTGTCTATAATAACATTTTAACATATAAAAAGAGAATTATTTCATTCTCCTAATATCTTAATCTTATGAGTAATATACAAATTATAAGTTATTTCTTTATTCTCTTTTTTGAAAAAATTATAATCATATAAGTAATAAAACATAATGAATCAATAATTAGCATAAACAAACCTTGTCTAACAGTAAATAGTTTAAAAGAATAATTCAATACTTCTATAAAAATCATAAGAGCTGGTAAATATCTAATTATTTTATATGGCATTTTATCTTTTCTTCCATACCAAAGGACAAATGCTAATGCAAAACAAACTATCGCAGGTATTAAACCATAAAACAGATTTTCTGAAAGTCCTTTATAAAAGTATGACATTGTCTGATATCCTTTATTAACCATTGTTAAATATTTAAAAATGCCAGTTATATAAAACATAAAATAAACATAAATTGCTACATTAATTCCTGCTACATAATTTTTTGAGCTAAAAAGTGCTATTAACGACGATGAAAAAAACCAAAATCCCAATGATACAGAACTAAAAAGTGCAAAACTCCATAAATCATCACTTGGAAATCTACTAAAAAAAGCAACTAATAATCCTGCTGTAATACCTAATACTAAAACTAATAAATAAGATTTTACATCATTTTTAAAAATTTCTTTTTTCATTCTGCTGATCTCACAAATTACTATTATTTATATATTTCATTATACCACATTTTTAATCTTTTTTTATTGGCTTTATAATCGTAATATTCGTATACTTGGTATGTAGGTTTACTATATTTCGAGCATTCTAACCAATTTTAAAACAAAAAAATCCATTCATTACTGAATAGATTTTTTTATTATAACCATCTACATGTTTAATCTTTACTAACTAAATAATGTTTCTTCTTTTTTATATTGCTTAATAATTAAAGATAAAATTAAAGCAATAAAGACAATAGTTGAGATAATCATAACAAACACATAAAACAAATTATATTTCCCTGATATAACCTCATCAAAAATGAAATGAATATTAACAAATGGAATAAGTGATGTTACAAGTGTTGATTTAGCTTCTGTAAACATTGCATACATACCTGGTAACATAACAATGATGTTAAGTGGTGATAACGCACTTTGAGCTTCTTTAAATGATTTAGAGCGAGATGCTAGAGTAATTGTTAAACCACTAATTAATAATGACATCAAAATAACAACAAAAGCCATAAATAACAATGTTCCAATTGAGAATACAAGATGATAACTATGAATCATTGGAATATTTTTATCGATAAAAATCAAAGCGATTTCTGATAAGAATAAACTTAGTAATCCGGTAATAGCTGAACTTGCAGAAACAGATAAATATTTACCAACAATAATATCACGACTCTTAATTGGGAATGTAAATAATGTTTCTAATGTTCCTCTTTCTTTTTCACCAGCCGTAGCATCGGTAGCAGGATATGTTGCAGCAACCGTAATTGCCATAACAATATATACAAAAACCATCTTTGTCATATAATTAGCAATAAAACTATCTTCTTTAGGAACAACTTCTTCAAACTTTATAATATCAATTACATCATCACTATTAATACCATAATTAGTTAAATATTCTTTTTGTAATTCGGTTTTATAGTCACTATACATTGATGTTACTAATTGATATGAAATAGCTGTACTTGTATTATCTTTATAATGTAAGGTATAAACATTATCTTTTTTTATCATATAGATTTTGATAGTGCCTTCTTCAAAACCTTTTTCTAACTCTTGTTCTTCTTCAACAACTGGTTCTATATAATACTTTTTAGCAAGTTCTTTTTCTTTTTCACTAAACTCATAATTAAAGCCTATTTTATTAAAATCTTTAACTGAATCAGCAGATTCACTTTCAAATATATATCCCATTACAACAATAAAAATAGGAATTATTATTGGCATTACCATCATCATCATTAATGACTTCTTGTCTCTAAATGTTTCTTTTAATTCTTTTTTTAATACAATTAATATCTTATTCATGATTCTCTCCTTTAATTAATTTCATAAAGGCATCACGTAAATTAGTTGTCTTCATCTTTTTATTAATCTCTTCACTCGTACCCGTCATTATGATTTTACCTTCATTAATCATTATAATATAATCACAAATGTTTTCAGCTTCTTCCATATAATGTGTTGAATATATAATACTCTTTCCATTATCTCTTTCACGTTTAATGAAATCTAAAATTATTTGACTAGCAATAATATCGAGACCACTTGTTGCTTCATCTAAAATATAATAACTTGGATTATGAATTAAACATCTTGCAATATTAACTCTTTGTTGTTGACCTGTAGATAATGTACTAATTCTTTTATTAATAAAATTTTCCATTTCTAGATTTTTACTTAACTCATCAATTCTTTTCTTACAAGTATTTTCATCTACATCATAAAATTCTCCACATAACATTAATAATTCATATGGAGTAAATGATTGATATAATTTCGTATTACCTGATAAATAAGCAATATCTCTTTTTAAATCAATTTCATTTTCCGTAAAACTTTTACCATTATAAGTAATACTTCCTTTAGTAGGTTCCATAATACCGGCAAGCATTCTAAGTAATGTTGTTTTACCAGCTCCATTAGGACCTAAAATACCTAAAGTTATTCCTTTATCTAAATTAAAAGAAATATCATTATCTGCATAAAACTTTTCTTTAGTTTTATCTTTATTAACACGTATAAATTCTTTATAAACGTTTTTTACTTCTAGCATAACTTCTCCTTTTCAATAATAATTTATCAACTAATTAATAATAATGCAAATTAATTATTTATAGATTTTATATTATCAATTAACTAAATCTATTATAACAAATAAAATAATTATGTTGTATCTTTTTATAAACAAAAAAATTGAATTATTTTACTAATTCAATTTTATATTACTTTTTTACAAAATATTTACAACTTTTTTTGAAGACCTTTTATAAAGTCAAAGTTTTGTCCATTATGAAGAACATCTGAAAGTAAATTAGCATAAGAAAACTCTAAAAAACTTACAGGTAAACCTAATAATAATTTACGATAAATAGTTATATCTTGTTTATTAGTAATAATTTCTTTAAATTTATTAATATCAACTCCGACTTTTGAAACATTAAATTCATCAGCAGCTTTATATAAAAGTTCTGATGGACTTATTATCATTTCTTTATCGCCTAATACTCGATATCTTTCAATTAAAGAATCACAAGTATGCATAGCTAAAATATTTTTATCTTTCTCTGTTAAAAACTCTTTTGGAAAATGGCGATATACATTATATGAATTAATAGCACCTCTATTATTAGCATCTATCTCTGTAGAATATCTTCGATAGTTATCATCATAGAAAGTCTTTAAATCCATTAAACGATAACAAATACCAAACAATTTCTTTTCAGGAGAATTATATCCAAAATCTCTTATTCGATGTTGTTTTGCATGAGTAAATTCATGGAAAATAATTGATAAGATGAAAAAATTGTGAACATCTACTTTTGAGCCGTCATAATCAAATTTAGAATTAAATACATCATAATGCTCTTCGATATATTTTTCCATACCTTCTTTATAGAATTCAATATTATCACTATAACAACATCCTGCAGCATCCGAATTATCTTCACACTTAATTTTAAAATCAATATCATAATCAAGATTATTTAATCCTTTAATAATTTCACAAATACGTTGCATATCATTTTTGTTTAATAATCTTCTTTCTTTATTTCTTCTTAAAACTAGTCTAATAATTTCATCCATAAGTCCCCCAATGTAATTATAGTAAGAAAAACAATTTAAAAAGTCAATAAAGTTGATGTATAATAGCATTGGAGGGAAAAATGGAAGATATTAAAAAGAAAATTGAAGAAGTTGTTAAAAAAGTTAAAACAGATAAGACTTTTGCAAGTAATTTCAAAAAAGATCCTATTAAAGCAGTTGAAAAACTACTTGGGGTTGATCTACCAGATGACAAGATTAAATCAATAGTTGATGGTGTTAAAGCTAAATTAACAAGTGATGACATGAAAGATAAAGCATCTAATCTTGTAGATAAAGTAAAAGGTTTATTTTAAAAAAAGACTTGGATTACCAAGTCTTTTTCATTTCTTTAACATAAGGGAATTCTTCTTCAGCAAATTGATATACTTTAGAAGATGTTGCAATATCTGTATTTAAAAGATTTCCTTCTTCATTAAGTTCGGTTCTTTCATTTTCTAAATTATTTTTTGTAATCTTTTTTTCTTCCAAATTTCTTTTTAGTTTTTCTAATTCAGAAAGAATATCATATGTACCCATATTAGCAGCAATTAAAGCATCAATAGCAACAGCAAGAATTACTGCGCCAATCGAGAAACCTAAAACATATTTTTTACTTTTTCTTGTATCATTTTTATCTTGAATAGTTTCTGTTACTAGAACAATAGATTCTGTTGTACTATCATTACTATCTAATTGATCTTTAGCTTCCAAATAATGATATTTTTCTGTGGGATTAGCTTCTAAATCATATCCTTTTTTAGGATCTGTAACATAAGCTATAACATTTCTTACATAACCAGAACCTACACTATTCTTTTTCCAAGGTTCATATACTTTGATTGTTGAAGTATAAGTATTTTCTTTTTCATCATATGTATCACTAATTACTTCTACTATTTGTTGATTATTAGGATTAACAACTCTTGTTATTGTACGATATTCATCTATTGTATTAGAAAATGCTATTCCACTTCCAATACCAATACCAATAACAAGAAGAGGTACTAAAACGTATGATGATAATTTAGCACGATTAATTCTTCTATGTAATTTAATATTTTTAATTGACTTAATTAAACTATTTCCATTTTCTGCTAATTCACTTTGTTCATTTTGATAATCAAAGATTCTTTTCTTTAAACTATTTCTTTTAACTTCTTTTCGTTCATAGAATTCTTCTTTTTTAGAAGCATATTTATTCTCAATTATATCATCAATTACACTAATACTTAATGAATCATAACTTAATCCTTCACTAATATTCTCAAGTTCTTCATTAATCACTTTTTTCTTTTTAAGATCTTCTAAGTCACGTCTTAAGTATTTAACTAATTTTTCTTTAATAATACGATTATTTTCATTATCAAGTATTTCTTTAATCAAATCTGTTCTATCATATATTTGTTCATTAACGATAACTAAATATATAGCTTCTAAACAATTATCATAGATTCTTTTTAAATCATCTCGATTATGTAATTTATTGTTATCAGCAATAATTGAACCTAAAGAATTTAATAAATTAATTAACTCTTTACTATTATTAATCGCTTCATCAATACCATTTTCATTATCATCAATTTTTAATTTAATGTTTTTATGTAATAAATACATATGATAGAATGGTAATACTTCATTTTCAATTTTCTTTTTTAATTGATCTAACTTTGGAATAACAAGAGATAAATTAGTTATTAAATCCGTATTAAGAGTATTTTCAATATTAACTTCTGATTTAATAATTCTTAGTTCTTCTAAATAATCATCTACATCAATAACAACATTAAGTTTATCAATAATATTTTCAATATCACTGGCCTTCGTTTGAAATTCTTGCCATTTATTTAGGAATTCTTCTTTTTTCACAGTATCAACTTTATTCTCATTCATATACACCCTCACGAGTGACATATAATATCACATTTTCCTATTTTATTCAAGTTTGAATTTGTATTCTATATATGATATAATATAGAGCCATTGGGGGCCCTATATGAAAATAAAAATAAAAGATGTAACAAAAAAGGTTTTACCACTTGTAATCATTCCCTTTATTTTAACTGGTTGTGGACAAAAGTCAGATTGTGAAATACCTTCTCGTCATGTTCATAAATATGTTAGTAATAATGGTATTGTTAAATATATTGACTCTGAACAAAAACAATATGGAAATTATAATTGGCAAAAAGATTATTTAGAAATAACTAGTGATGATGCACTATTCTTTAAAACAAAAGGTAATCTATTTGAAGGTGATGATAACTGGAAATATCTTTACAATGTTATGAAAAGTAATAGTAAAGATTATTTGACATTCCATTATCATTACACAACAACATCAACCTACACGACAACGGATAGTAAAGGACATACTCATACCCATACTCGAACTAATCATCATAGTGGTTGGAGTGAAGATCCTACTCATCGTGGTGTAGATGGTGATGTTAGAATTAATCATCATAAATTTTATGGATATCGAATTGTTAAAAAGAATGGTGAATATATAAGAGAACAAAGTCCACTTGTTGATGACTTTAGAGATATTATTAATGATTATCCATTCTTCTATGAATATAAACCAGATAATACAATCGATTCTTTATTTGATGATGAAAACTGTGTTGTAATTGTTTATAATGAATATGAATTTGATAGAAATGTCCTTACTAGATTAAAAGTAACAGATTTCAATGATTTTACAGGACCTGATTTAACTAATACTGAATTAGCAAAAACAAAGTGAGAATAATATGAAAATAAAGAAAATATATAAACAAATATTAGCGTTAATTGCAATTCCATTTATTCTATCAGGATGTTCTAAAAAATCAGATTGTGAATTACCGTCACGTCATGTTCATAAATATCTTGATGTTAAGAAAAACATAGAAACTTATATTGATAGTGAAAAAGTAAACATTGGTGATTTCAATTGGAAAAATGATTATATTGAAATAACAGATGATGATGCGATGTTCTATCGAACAAAAAAAGATTTATTTGAAGGAAAAAATAACTGGAACTATCTATATAAAGTTATGGCATCTAAACATGATTATTTAAAATTCTATTATGAATATACAACAGATGAATATATCTCAATGACTGATGAAGATGGAAATGAATGTGGATATTGGAGCTCAACTACTCATTCAGGATGGACCGATAATCCTAATGATTCAGATAATACAGGAACATACCGATTATATCACTATCGATTCTTTGGATATCGCATTATATATAAGAATGGTGAATATGTAAAAGAAAGAAGTCCTCTTGTAGATGACATTCGTGACATTATTGATGATTATCCATATTTCGATGTCGACTGTTCATCAACAGTATATAGAGAATATAAAACTGATCGAAGACAACTAAAAAATCTAAGAATACAAGACTTTGATGTTTTCCATGGACCTGATTTAGAAAACAAAGAATTATATACAAATAAAAAGTAGTTAAAACTACTTTTTTTTATGATAAACTAATACTAGAGGTGAATTTATGAAATATATAATCGTTGTTTTTATTATCGCTATTACTCTACTATTTATAACAGGTTGTAGTAAGTCATATGAAGAAGAAACTGTTAATTTTTTAAAAGAAAAATATCATGAAAACTTTACATATATAAAAGAAATTGATCGAGCTCCAGGTGGTAGTTGGATATCTCATCACTTAAAATCCGAAAATGATGAAAATATAATTGTTAACACTAATAAAAAAACAAAAGAAATGAAAGATAATTATTATAAAACATTAAAGAAGAAAGAAATCATTGATTATATTCGTAGTCTATTAGAAAGATCAAGTAACTTTAGAACTAATAACTATAAATTTTTTGTAGATGATAATAGTGCCTTTTGTGATAATACAATTACACCAAGTACAAGAATAGAAGATGCCTTAGATATTGACAAAGATTGTGAATTAATTAAATATGTTGATGTGTATCTTACAAATGAAATAAGTATTATCAAGGACAACATTATTAAAGAATTAGAAGATAAAAATATTAACATTAGAGTATATGCTATAACAAGTGAAGAATTTAATATCTTTAACAGTGACAATAAATATATATATGATTATATCGAAACTAATGATATTTCATCAGGAACAAATAGTAAATACATCAATATTCGTGGAAAAAATATTTATACATCAAAATAAAAAAGTAGTTAAAAACTACTTTTTCTTTTTAGTATCAATACTATCTTTAAAAACATAGTATCTATCATATAAAAATTCTAATACAAAATTTAGAACCATATTAATCAAAGTTACAACAGTTCCATTCCAACCAAGAGGACCTTCTAAATATTTACCTAGTAAAGTTGATAGTGGTGTAAATATTAAATAGAATATAGCTACTTTAAACATTGCAACAGGAACATTGTTACTTGATTTAAAAGTAAATTCTCTATTTAATGTAAAGTTCCATATAACAGATGCAATTAAAGCAATTAAATAACTAGGCCACCAATCCCATTTAATTACATTGTAAAGAAGTTCAAATAAACCTAATTGAATAGCACCAGCAGAGATACTAAACAACGTAAACTTAATCATTCTAACTAATTCTTTTTTATCTTTCATAATTCACCTACTCATTATTACCTATAATCAAACAAAGCATATAATCATTATATTCCAAAACGATGATATCATCAACTATATAAAATAAAGTATTCTTAATATCTAAATTATCAATTGTATAATAGTTAATTACATCACCAAATCTAATTTTAATCCAATAATTTAATATATCAATTAAATTATCTTCTAAATAAATATTTAAATATTCTTTATTTGATGATTCTAAATTAAATTTTTTTATTTTAAATTCTTTAGAAAATTCACTTTTAAAAATATCTTTTTTAAAACAATAACCTCTAATATATGATAAACCTATTTTTTTAGATACTGATGAGGCCATATTAACTAAACCATCAACATATCCACTTAAATAACTATCCATAAATACTCCTATATCAACACTATAGCATAAACTAAAAGAAAAAGAGTAGCTTTTTCACTACTCTTACCATAATCCTACACGATCTTGAGGAGCAATATACATTCCATCGCCCTCTTTAATATCATAAATTTCATAGAACTTATCCATTGAAGATAAAACAGCATTTGCTCTTATCTTAGCTGGAGAATGTGTGTCACTTAATATTTGATTTTCAATAGCTTCTTTATTAGCTTTCTCTGCCCAAATATTAGCATATGCTTCAAAGAAATTCTTATAATCTTCTTTTGACGCACCTTTCTTTTCCATAATGCTTAATATTGTCTTAACAGCAGCTAAATCGGCAATGTTTTCACCTACTGTTTTATGACCATCAACTTTAAATCCCATTATTTCATATTTAGAATAATAATCTTCAATTTTCTTAGTTAATTTTTCATAATTTTCACGGTCTTCTTTAGTCCACCAATCATAATATTTACCTGTGTCATCGAATTTTGAACCTACATTATCAAAACCATGACTAATTTCATGAGCTATAACTGTTCCAAAATAAGCTAACATACGATAATAATTAGTTTCTTTTTCATACATTCCTTTAAAGCCAGCTAAGAAATTTATAGAATTTTCAAATGGATTATAGAAAGCATTTACTTCTAAAGTACTCAAACCATCCATTTTAGCTTCTTCATGAAATTGTTCACTATATTTAGCAAAATCATATTTATTAGAAGCAATTGTATTGGAGATTACAGTTCCACCATTAGCTTTTGATATTGGTTTAGCATAATCATCTTTCTTTTTATCATTTTCTTGATAACCTATTTTTACTTTCATATTAGTTACTTTTTTAATTGCATATTCTTTAGTCTTTTCATTTAACCATTCAGTTTTTTTGATTACTTCAATATATTCTTTTTTTACTTCTTCTACTAAATCAGCAACAATTTTCTTATCTTCATCTGTAAAATATTTCTTTTCATATCTTTTTTCAAGTTCATCTTGAATAAAATTCATCTTTATTTCTAATTCTTCATCTTCTCGTACTTTTTCTAAAGTTTTAGATGTACCAGATAGTTCATTGTTTAAATCTAACATAAACTTTTCGTTTTCTTCTGTTGAATAAGGGAAGAATTTAGCAGCGATATTAATCTTAGCAACATCTTTTAAAAATGGTAAATTTTCTTCAGTATAAAATTCATCTAAAGCTTTATAATGACCAAGATCAGCCACTACATATTCTTTTTGATCAGCAATTTTCCTATTCTCTAAAAATCTTTTGATAGGAATGTTTTTAATTTCTTTTGTAATATCATCTAATGAATATTTAATAAATAATTTTGTGTAATCATTTACTTCACTTTGTTTAATTGACTTAGCCTGTATTCTTTTTGCAAAAGCCTCATAATCACTAATAAATTTATTTGCTTGCTCTTCACTATATCCTATTTCCGTTGCAACTTTTTTAATCATTTTTTCAGTGGCAACTTTATATCTTTCAAATTTACTTTCAGTAAATAATTCAAATTGATCCACTTGATCAAAAGCAAAAATCATTTTAGTAATATCACCTGTTATATCATTCATAGCAGATCCAACAATAAGTAATTGAAGATCTAAATCTTCATCAACTTTAAGCATTAATTTATTATAATCTTCTATCGTTTTAACATTATCAACCATGTCAAAATATGGTTTTAATTCACTGAGTCCTCTTTTATTTCGTCCTTCATAATCATGAACTAATTCTAAAACTATTTCAGCATCTTCATTTTTAAAATTAGGATCAGCTAGAATCTCATTTGTTAAAGTTTTTGTTCTTTCTTCAATTTCTTTAGTAACATCATATCCTAAAGACCAACTACTACTGTCATTTGGAATCTTTGCTTTCTTTAATATTTCATAGTTTACGTTTTCGTAAAAATCATCTTTTAAGGCAACTTGTTTTACCTCTTCTTCACCATTTTCTGGATGGCTTTGATTATAATAATATGTTCCGCCTAAAACTCCAAGGCCTAAAGCAATCATTATAATACCTAAAATAATCATTTTCTTACTTCTCATACAACACCTCTTTATTCTATAAAAATTATAACATGTAATAGATAAACTTAATATTTTTTTTTAATAAAAGATAATCACTTTACATTTGATTATCTTTTATTTTTAAACTATTTAAATATTCTTTTTGACGAGAAGTTATACGAAAACTTTCTCTTGCTTTTTGAATTGTTTTGTTATGTGTCCAAGAATCTAACTTCTTTTCTTCTATAAAAGGGATAGTAGCATCATACTGTTTGGCAAGAGCGGTTGCAAAGAACCAAGCTCTCATCATATTGACATAATATTCATTCGATTTAATATTTGAAACCATGTCTAAATAGTCTATTTTAAAATTATCATCTAAATAATTTCTCATAAGCATACTTATACCAAATCTAATAGTATAAGTCTCTTTACTTTTTATCCATATCTTTATTTCTTTTATTAATTTATCTAAATTTTTATTAAATGCTTTGGGAGTACTTTGATCACAGGTAGCCCAATTATCAACATATGGTAAAAACTTTTTAAAATAAGTTAGGCAAAGATCATAATCTTTAATTTCTGAAATAATAAATGCATGTAATTGATTTTCATCAAAATACTTATGAG
>JAEEZO010000066.1 GCA_016291895.1 Caryophanales bacterium | reverse complement strand
CTAAAGCATTTGCCTATCTATATAGTACAAATCCTAATGAAGTTATAAATATCTTTGATATGTTATGTAAAATTAAAGAAAAAGATAAAGAATTTCTAATTCGTTTTTCTAATGAATCTAGTTTTAATGAAAAAGAAAAAAATATTAATTTAGCTCGTAAGAATTATCTTGTTTTAATCCATGAAATTGCTCATGCTATTCATTATTATTGTAATGGATATAGTGTTCCTCATGAATTTTTAGATGTAAGACAAAAGATTATAAATAGTAATGAAGTTTTAGATAATAGTAATCATCTTATAGCCTTTTTAGATAAATATATAAGAAAAATATCTTTGCAAGTAGATGATCCTAATGTATCTGATACGGAATATGATTATTTATTACTTGAGCAAAAACGTTTATTGGAAACGAAAGACTTTGTTGATGCCTTACTTGGTGGTATAACAGGATCAGGTCATGGAAGGGGATATTATAAAAAAGATGATGATAAAAGTTTAGCTTTTTCAGAAATGTTTGCCAACTTTGTTACTATAAAAAGTTTAAAAGATAGTGATCGAATTATTCTACTATTAAAGTCTGTATTTGGTAAAGAATTAATTGAGTTATTTGAGAGAGTTTATAAAGAAATGATAGAATTTTATAAAAATAGTGATAGAAAGACTATATAATAGTCTTTTTTATTTGTGATTTAATAAAAAATTTTGTATAATTTACTTGGATTATAATGGTGATAAATATGAGAAATAATAAGAAAAATATTATTAGTTATTTAATTGTTGTTATTCTTTTTATTGCTGTTATTTTTTTATCTATTTTTGCAAGTAGTAAAATCGAAATAGAAAGTGATAAAGAATTATATATATCAGAGATTATGCCAATTAATAAAAATACATTAAAAGATATGGATAATGAATATAGTGATTATATTGAAATATATAATTCTCATGATTATGAAATTAATTTAAAAGACTATTATCTATCAGATGATAGTACTAGTAGTAAAAAATGGACATTCCCTGAAATAACAATTAAAGGGAATGAATATCTAATAGTATTTGCATCCGGTAAAGATAAATGTGATCTTAATACAAGAGAATGTCATACTAATTTTAAACTATCTAAAGGTGGGGAATTAATAACACTATTAGATCCTGATGGAATGATTATTGATAAAGTAAGATATTCTAAAATGAATAAAGATACTTCATATAGTTATGTTGATGATAATTATTATTTAACAATAGGAACACCATATCGAAAGAATGAAAAAACGAAAAGCGATAATGTTAGTAAAGCAGATATCATTATTAATGAAGTTTCAATAACAAATAATGATATGATTGAACTTAAAAACTTAACAGATAAAGATATTAATTTAGAAAACTATTATATTCAAGATAAAAGTGGTACCAAATATCAATTTGATAAAAATAGTGTTATTAAAAAGAATTCCTATCTTGTTTTATATGGTAGTGATAAAAAAGGTGTTATTGATAATAAGATAAATATCGGTTTTAAAATTAATAATAGTAATGAAATATTATATTTATATAAAAATAATAAACTTATTGATACTTTTAATGTTGGTAAAATAAAAGAAGGAATTAGTAAAGGAAGAAATGATAATTTAGAAACAGTTGTTTATAATAAAATAACAATTGGAAAAGAGAATAATAAAGATTATTATAATGGTTTTTCTCTTGTACCTATCTATTCAATAAATGGTGGTTATGTTGATAAAGGTACAAAGATTAAATTAAGTACAAGTGATAATAGTGATATTTATTATACATTAGATGGAGGAACCCCAAATAGTAAATCACATAAATATAATGGTGAGATTGAAATTAATAAAACAACGGTTATAAGAGCAATATCAATTAAAGATGGTTATTATGAATCAGATATTGAATCAAGAACTTTTATTGTTGGTAGGAAACATGATTTACCAGTAATATCAATTTCAACAGATAATAGTAATATTTATGGCTCTAATGGTATTTTTACTAAAGGATCAAATGCTAATTCTTATTACCCATATAAAGGAGCTAACTTTTGGAAAGATATTGAAGTACCAATTAACTTTGAATTTTATGAAAATGGTTCTTTAGCTCTTGATTTTAATGCAGGTATGAAAGTCTTTGGTGGTTGGAGTAGAGGAGAAGCTCAAAAGAGTGTTGCGATTCATTTAAGAAAGAAATATGGACAAGGAGAAATTACTTATCATTTTTTTGATGATAATGTTAATACTTTTAGTGAATTTGTCCTACGTTCAGGTGGTCAAGATTTTGGTAAATTAAAACTTAAAGATGCATTTTTACAAGAAGTTCTTGATGGCCAAATGGATATCGATAAACAGGATTACAGGCCTGTAGTTGTTTATATGAATGGCAAATATAATGGTATTTATAATATAAGAGAGAAGACGGATTCATCATATGTTGAAAGACATCTTGGAATTGATGAAAATGAATTTGATCTAATTGAAAAAAATAAAGATGTTAAAAATGGTACTATTGATGAATACAATAAATTATTAGATTATGTTAATAAACATGATATGACTACTGATGAAGCTTATAATTATGTTGATCATTTAGTCGATTTACAAGAACTTGCTAATTATTGGATTGTTGAAACATATTATGGACAATATGATCCAATGAATATTAAATTCTATAAACCAATTAATGGTAAATGGCGTTGGATTTTATTTGATCTTGATCAAACATATTTTTCGTATTCATATAAAACTATTAAATGGAAATTACCATTTGATCCTTATGCCCATGGTAATGGTTATTATCTTAATACAACTTTAATGAGTAAATTAATTAAAAATCCTAAATTTAGGGAATTATATATTAAAACATTCGCTTATCATTTAAAGAATACTTTTGATCCTAATCGTATGATTAAAATATTAGATAAAATGGTTGATGAAATTAAGAAAGAAATGCCATATCATATCGATAGATGGTATAATGAAAGTATCGGAGTTAGTTCAAATACTTTAAAGAATATTAATGAATGGTATAGTAATATTTCATATTTTAAAAAACAATTAAGAGAGAGACATAAAATAGTGTTAGATAATATTAAAGGAGGCTTAGGGTTAACAAATGAAGAATACAAAAAATATTTCAAGAGTTAAACTTAAAGATGGTCTTAAGATAATTATCGTTCTTGTAATTGTTATTGTCTTATTAATATTATTCCCCAATGCAAGAAAAAATTATATTAAAGAAAGTAAATTGTTTATAAATGAAATTATGGTAAAAAATACCTATACTTTAAAAGATGATAATGGTGAATATAATGATTATATCGAATTATATAATGGTTATAAGGATAGTATTAATTTATTAGGATACCATATATCAGATAGTGAATTTAATCTTGATAAATGGACATTTCCTGATATTTCAATTAAACCAGGAGAATATTTAATTATTTATGCATCTGGTAAAGATATATGTGATAAAGAAAAAAGAATATGTCATACAAGTTTTAAATTAAGTAGTAAAGGTGAAGTATTATTATTAACGGATGACTCTGGTAATATATTAAATAAATTTGATTATCCAGAAATGAGTAATGATATTTCATATGGATTTATTGATGATAAATATACACTTCTTGATAAACCAACACCTGGTAAAAAGAATAGTATAGAATTTCTTTATTCAAAGTTAACAAGTAAAGACATTTATATAAATGAATATATGACTCATAATAAAAATGTTAGTTATACATCATCTGGTAATTATAATGATT